>NZ_JBEXIL010000023.1:0-99383 GCF_040608555.1 Micromonospora sp. NPDC005172 | reverse complement strand
GGAAGCGCAGCATCATCGACTTCGGATTGTTGGCGCCGAAGTCGTCACGCATGAGCCGGGCCCAGATCCGCCGGGCGGCGCGGAACTTCGCCACCGGGACCCTGTGGGGTCCCGGCGCGGCTCGTCCGACCTTGGTGGCACCGGTCAGCCTCCCGCACCCTGGCTGGTGACCGACGGCTCGCCGGTCGCCGGCTTCGGCACGCCGATCGGCTTGCCGTCCGGCATCCGGATGTACGCCGGCTCACCGGCGTCCACCAAGCCCAGACGACGTGCCTCGGCGGTCAGGTTTCCCGGCGCCTTGGCGTCGGCGATCTCCTTGTCGAGCTGCTGCTTCTCCAGGTCCAGTCGGGCCTGCTGCTGCTGCAGCTTCTCCAGCCGGAACGCGTTCTCATTGATCTTGGTGTTGACCGCCAGGATGCCGAAGACCCCCCCGACGACCAGCAGCACGATCAGCGCCGCGAACGGCGCACGCGGCACCGACACCGGCGGCGGCGGCGCAACCCGCAGCCGCGGCGAGCGGGCCGTCGCCGTGGCGGTCGCCTTCTCGGCCGGACGCAGCGCGGCGCTGCCCTGGGTGGGGAACTCGCGCGCCCCCCGGGCGCGAGTCTCCCCCTGCCGGTTGACCCGATCGATGCGTGGCGTACCGTTCCCCACGCGCGGGGCTCGCTCCGCCGCGGTCCGGCCCCCCGACCGCGGTGCGCGCTGCCCGCCGCCGGTGATGTCCCGGCGGTCGCGCTTGTCAATGTTCATGTCCCCTCCCCCTCTATATCCGTCCCTCTGCCGTCCGCCGGCGCCGCTGGATCCCCCACGGATCCCGCTGACCCCGTCCCCGGTTGGTGCATCGCCTTCACTCGTCGGCGGGACCGTTCGCGGTCGGTCCGCCCCTGCTCCGTCGCGTTCGGGTCGAGTCGCTCCGCGGCCCGCAGCCGCACCGAGGCGGCGCGCGGGTTCGCGGTGACCTCCGCCTCCCCGGCCAGTTCGGCGCCCCGGCTGAGCAGCCGGAACGTCGGACCGGACCCGGGAAGCTCGACGGGGAGGTCGACCGGGCCCTTACTGCGGACCCGGTCCGCGAGCGCCGCCTTGGTGAGCCGGTCCTCCAGCGAGTGGTAGGACAGGACCACCATGCGACCACCCACGGTCAGTGCGTCGAGCGCGGACGGCAGCGCTGTCTCCAGCGCTGCCAGCTCTCTGTTTACCTCGATCCGTAAAGCCTGAAACGTTCTCTTTGCCGGGTGCCCACCCGTTCGTCGCGCTGGTGCCGGAATCGAATCCCGAACCAGCTCCGCCAGGCGCGCGGACGAGGTGATCCGGGCGCGCTCGCGCTCGCGGATGATCGCCGAGGCGATCCGACCGGCGAACTTCTCCTCGCCGTACACCCGCAGCACGCGTGCCAGGTCCGGATGGCCGTACGTGTTGACCACCTCTTCGGCGGTCACCCCCCGGGTCTGGTCCATCCGCATGTCCAGAGGCGCGTCCTGCGCGTACGCGAACCCGCGGTCGGGCGCGTCCAGTTGCAGCGACGAGACACCCAGGTCGAACAGGATCCCGTCGATGCCCGGATAACCCAGCCGTTCGAGCACCTCGGGCAGCTCGTCGTAGACGGCGTGCTCCAGGTGCACCCGGTCGGAGAACCGCGCCAACCGCACCCGTGCGTGGGCGAGCGCCTCGGTGTCCCGGTCGAGCCCGATCAGGACCGTCTCCGGGTGTGCCTCCAACACCGCCTCCGCGTGCCCGGCCAGGCCGAGCGTCGCGTCGACGTGCACCGTCCGGCCGCCTCGACCCAGCGCGGGGGACAACAGCTCGAGACACCGCTCGAGCAGCACCGGCACGTGCGTGCCGCGCAACTCCCCCATGATGACCCCCACTGGTTGAAACGTCCGTTCTTGTCGCGCGCCTGCCGTGGAGACGGCGCTGCCGTCGTACCGCCAGATCCCCATCCGCTCCCGCCCGACACCGGCTCTCGCCGGATGACTGGATCGTGCGCCTGGCACCGGGGAAGTGATGCCAGGAACTCGAAAGCGGCTGGAGATCTCGCAGTACGTCGGGCGCCGTTCCGCCCTACAGACCGCCGGGCAGCACCCCCTCCTCGATGTCGGCGAAGTCGTCTTCGCTCTCGGCGAGGTAGGTCTCCCAGGCGGTCTTGTCCCAGATCTCCACCCGCGTGCTCGCGCCGATGACCACCAGGTCACGGTCGAGCGCCGCGTACGCACGAAGGTGCGCCGGAATCGTCACGCGGCCCTGCTTGTCCGGCACCTCGTCGTGCGCGCTCGCGAAGAAGACCCGGCTGTAGGCCCGGGACGCCTTGTGTGTCATCGGCTGCGCGCGCAACTGCTCCGCTATCCGCTGGAACTCGGGTGTCGGAAAGACATAGAGGCAGCGATCCTGCCCTTTTGTGACCACGACACCCCCCGCCAGCTCATCCCGGAACTTGGCCGGAAGGATCAACCGGCCCTTCTCGTCGAGGCGTGGGGTATGGGTGCCGAGGAACATCGGCCCAACCCCCTCGCCCTTGAGCGGCGTTCGCGGCGCCGCTGACCCCCCGGGCCGGTGAGCCCTCCCGGCCTCACCATTGGGCCCCACTCTACTCCACTTCCCTCCACCTGCAACCAGATTCGCCCGCGTGGCGCGTCCGATCCGCTCGCAAAACCGCACGTCACAGGGGGTGGAGCGCAGTGGAGGGCCCGGGCGCCCGCCCGGCGTGGTCCGCTTTCCGACATAGATCGACTCCGTCCGGTGGAGCGCGGGCCGACCTCCCGCACGAACGCCACGGCCGAACGGTTCCCCGTCGGCGGCGATCTGGCGAGGCGGGCGGTCCGGTAACCTCGCTCGCGTGACGGACGCGAAAATGCCCCTACGGGCCAAGGTGGCGAGCTCCGTGTCACGGACCGCCGCGGCGCTCTCCCGGGCCGCCGGTCGTGGCGACGGTTCGGTGATCGGCGGGTGGATCGGGCTGAAGATCGACCCGGACCTGCTGGCGCACCTGTCGGCCGGACGCGCCATCGCGCTCGTCTCCGGCACCAACGGCAAGACGACCACCACTCGGTTGACCGCCGCCGCGGTCGGCGTGCTCGGCCGGGTCGCCACCAACTCCTTCGGCGCCAACATGCCCAGCGGGCACACCTCGGCGCTGGCCAAGGCAGGCAGCACCCCCTACGCGGTGCTGGAGGTCGACGAGCACTACCTCGCCCAGGTGCTGGAGTCGACCGAGCCGCACGTGGTCGCGCTGCTCAACCTCTCGCGCGACCAGCTCGACCGCGCCAAGGAGGTCGCCATGATGGCGCAGCTCTGGCGCGCGGCCCTGGTGCGGCACACCAACGTGCGGGTGGTGGCCAACGCCGACGACCCGATGGTGGTCTGGGCCGCCACGCCGCCGGCCGACCCGGCCCGCGGCATCAACCCGCCGCACGTGACCTGGTTCAGCGCCGGCCAGCGCTGGCACGACGACTCCTGGGTCTGCCCCGAGTGCGGCTCCACCATCGCGCGCTCCGGCGACCAGTGGTGGTGCACCGGCTGCGCCCTGCGCCGCCCGGAGCCGCACTGGGTCGTCGAGGACGAGGGTGTGCTCGACCCCACCGGGGCCTGGCACAAGGTCTCCCTCCAACTACCCGGCAAGGTCAACCTGGGCAACGCGGCGACCGCGCTGGCCGTGGCGTCCGAGTTCGGCGTACGCCCCGTCGACGCGGTGTCCCGCCTCGGCATCGTCACCTCGGTGGCCGGCCGGTACGCGCAGGTCGACAGGGACGGTCGCAACATCCGGCTGCTGCTGGCCAAGAACCCGGCCAGCTGGCTGGAGGCGTTCGACATGGCCGACGAGGCGCCGACCCTGCTCTCCATCAACGCGCGCGACCCCGACGGGCTGGACACCTCCTGGCTGTTCGACGTCGACTTCGCACCGCTGCGCGGCCGGCAGGTGTTGATCACCGGCGACCGGGCATACGACCTGGCGGTTCGGCTGGACGTCAACGACGTGCCCTTCCAGCACGTCCGCACGTTCGACGACGCCGTCCGGTCGGTCCCGCCCGGGCGGCTGGAGGTCATCGCGAACTACACCGCGTTCCAGGACATCCGAGCGGAGTTGGACCGTGTCAACTGAGAGCCTGCGCATCGTCTGGATCTACCCGGACCTGCTGTCCACCTACGGCGACCGGGGCAACGCGCTGATCCTGGCCCGGCGGGCCCGCCAGCGCGGCATGCCGGTCGAGGTACTGGAGGTCCGCTCCGACCAGCAACTGCCCGCGACGGCCGACATCTACCTCGTCGGCGGCGGCGAGGACGGCCCGCAGGCGCTGGGCGCGCAGCGGCTCCTCGCCGACGGCGGTCTGCACCGGGCGGTCGCCCAGGGTTCGGTGGTCTTCGGCGTCTGCGCCGGTTACCAGCTGCTCGGGACGTCCTTCTTCGCCAAGGGCGTGCAGTGCCGCGGCCTGGAGCTGCTCGACCTGCGGTCCGACCGGGGCGAGAGCCGGGCGGTCGGCGAGTTGGCAGGTGAGATCGACCCGCGGTTGGGCCTGCCGGCGCTGACCGGTTTCGAGAACCACGGCGGGCGTACCCACCTCGGCCCGGAGGTCTCCCCCCTGGCGCGGGTCACCGCCGGGATCGGCAACGACGGCGCCACCGAGGGCGCCTGGCGCGGCAAGCTCCTCGGCACCTACTCGCACGGGCCCGCGCTGGCGCGTAACCCGGCCCTGGCCGACCTGCTGCTGCGCTGGGCCACCGGGGCACATCAGCTCCCGCCCCTGGACGACGCCTGGCCCGACCGGCTCCGCAACGAGCGCCGTTCAGCGGTGGCCGCCGCCCGGGCATGATCCGCACCGTCCGGCGGCTGCTCCGGCAGCCGTCGGCCGCCCGGTTCGCTCTGCTGGTCGTCCTGATCGGCGCGTGCGGGGTGCTGCTGCTCCTGGCGCCCCGACCGGACCCGGCGCGGCTGCCGGCGCTCGCCGACCAGTTGGGTGACTTCGCGCCGGTGGCGGCGATCCTCGGCGGTGCACTGCTGCTGGTCGCGCTGGTTCCCCGTACCTTCGTCACGC
Source organism: Micromonospora sp. NPDC005172 (assembly GCF_040608555.1). NCBI lineage: Bacteria > Bacillati > Actinomycetota > Actinomycetes > Micromonosporales > Micromonosporaceae > Micromonospora > Micromonospora sp. NPDC005172. The sequence continues at coordinate 94,359 of NZ_JBEXIL010000023.1, read as the reverse complement.
TCGCCGCAGGCGCGATCTTCGGCCCCCTGGAGGGCGCCGCGTACGCCCTGGGCGCGGCATTGGTGGCCGCGGCGATCGGGTTCACGATCGGCCGGCTGCTGGGCCGGGAGTTCGTCGCCGAACGGGTACGCGGTCGGTTGGCACGCCTCGACGGCTGGTTCGCCCGGCAGAGCGTGTTCGGGGTGGTCACCGTCCGGCTGCTGCCGATCGCCGGCTTCGGACTGGTCAGCTACGGCTACGGCACGAGCGGCGCCCGGGTGCTGCCGTTCCTGGCCGGCAGCGTCATCGCCTCCGCGCCGACCGCCTTCGGGTACGCGGCGATCGGCGCGGCCGTCAGCTCCCCCGGGCACGTCAACTGGTACGCCGCCGCCCCCGCCAGCCTCGGTCTGATCGCCAGCGTCGTGCTCGTACACCAATGGTGGCGCGCCGAACGACGTCGCCGGCAAATCCCGGCCTAACCGCCCCCGCCCCTCGCCCCCGGCCCTCGCCCCTCGCCCCCGGCCCTCGCCCCCGGCCCTCGCCGATCTTGCACTTTCTGTCCCGACAAACCCTGACACAGGGGGCGGAACGTCAACAGAAACTGCAAGATCGACGGGGCGGAGACGGGGCGGGGACGGGGCGGGGCGGAGACGGGGCGGGGTGGAGACGGGGCCGAGACCGGGCGGGGTGGGGTGGGGTGGGGTTAGGCGACTACGGAGACCATTCGGCCCTTCACCACGATGACCTTGCGGGGCTCCTTGCCGGCCAGCGACGTGGCCACCGCCTCCAGGGCCGCCGCGCGGACGGTCTCGTCGGCGGCGTCGGCGGGCACCTCGACGCGGCCCCGGACCTTGCCGTTGACCTGCACCGGGTAGGTCACCGTGTCGGCCACCAGCAGCGCCGGGTCGGCGGTCGGGAAGTCCGCGTACGTCAGCGAGGTGTCGTGGCCCAGCTTGCGCCACAGCTCCTCGGCCACGTGCGGGGCGAACGGCGCCACCATCAGCACCAGCGGCTCGGCCACCTCGCGGGGCGTCGCCGACAGCGCGGTCAGCCCGTTGGTCAGCTGGATCAGCTTGGCGATCGCGGTGTTGAACCGGATGTTGTCCATGTCGCCGCGGACCCCGTCGATCACCGTGTGCAGCAGCCGGCGGGTCGCCTCGTCGGCCGGGTCGTCGGTGACCCGCAGTTCGCCCGTCTGCTCGTCGACGACCGCCCGCCACACCCGCTGCAGGAACCGGTACGAGCCGACCACCGCCCGGGTCTCCCAGGGACGGGACACCTCCAGCGGGCCCATCGACATCTCGTACACCCGGAAGGTGTCCGCGCCGTACGCCGCGCACATGTCGTCGGGGGTCACCACGTTCTTCAGCGACTTGCCCATCTTGCCGTACTCGCGGTTGACCACCAGGTCTTCCAGGTAGTACGCGCCGTCGCGCTCGACGACGTCCTCGGCCTGCACGTAGCTGCCGCGCGAGTCGGTGTACGCGTACGCCTGGATCATGCCCTGGTTGAACAGCTTGCGGAACGGCTCGAACGACGACACGTGTCCCAGGTCGAACAGCACCTTGTGCCAGAACCGCGCGTACAGCAGGTGCAGCACGGCGTGCTCGGCCCCGCCGACGTACAGGTCGGTGCCGCCGCAGTCGCCCTCGCCGCGCGGGCCCATCCAGTAGCGCTCGTTCTCCGCGTCGACGAACCGTCCGCTGTTGGTCGGGTCCAGGTAGCGCAGCTCGTACCAGCAGGAACCGGCCCACTGCGGCATCACATTGGTCTCGCGGGTGTAGCGCTTCGGTCCGTCACCCAGGTCCAGCTCGACCTCGACCCAGTCGCGCCGCCGGGACAGCGGGGTCTCCGGGTTGCTGTCGGCGTCGTCGGCCGCGAACGTCTTCGGGGAGAAGTCGTCGACCTCCGGCAGCTCGACCGGCAGCATCTCCTCCGGCAGGGCGATGGCCGCGCCGGTCTCGTCGTACACGATCGGGAACGGTTCGCCCCAGTAGCGCTGCCGGGAGAACAGCCAGTCGCGCAGCCGGTAGGTCACCGCGCCGGTGCCGTGCCCGTTCGCCTCCAGCCACGCGATGATCGCCGCCTTGGCGTCGGCGACACCCAGGCCGTCCAGGTCCAGGCCGCGCTCGGGCGCGGCGCTGTTGATGGCCGGGCCGTCACCGGTGTACGCCTTGCCGTCGAAGCCCTCCGCCGGCTGCACGGTACGCACGATGGGCAGCTCGAAGACCTCGGCGAACGCCCAGTCGCGCTCGTCCTGCGCGGGCACCGCCATGATCGCGCCGGTGCCGTAGCCGGCCAGTACGTAGTCCGCGATGAAGATCGGGATCTGCCCGCCGGTGACCGGGTTCGTGGCGTACGCGCCGATGAAGACGCCGGTCTTCTCCTTGGAGTCGGACTGCCGCTCGACGTCGGTCTTCGCGGCGGCGGCCTTGCGGTACGCCTCGACGGCCTCGGCGGGGCTGGCGTGCCCGCCGGTCCAGGCGTCCCGCGTGCCGTCCGGCCAGGCTGCCGGCGCCAGCGCGTCGACCAGCTCGTGCTCGGGCGCCAGCACCATGTAGGTGGCCCCGAAGATGGTGTCCGGGCGGGTCGTGAACACCCGGATCGGCTCCCCCGCCGTGGCGAAGTCGATGTGCGCCCCGGTCGACCGGCCGATCCAGTTCCGCTGCATCAGCTTGATCGGCTCGGGCCAGTCCAGGCTGTCCAGGTCGTCCAGCAGCCGGTCACCGTACGCGGTGATCCGCATCTTCCACTGCTTCAGGTTGCGCTTGAAGACCGGGAAGTTGCCCCGGTCGGAGCGACCGTCGGCGGTGACCTCCTCGTTGGCCAGCACGGTGCCCAGCCCGGGGCACCAGTTCACCGGCGCCTGCGAGACGTACGCCAGCCGGTGGTCGTCGACGACCTGGCGGCGCTCGGCGACGCTCAGCTCGGCCCAGGCACGGCCGTCCGGGGTGGCCCGGTTGCCGCCCTCGAACTCGGCGATCAGCTCGGCGATCGGGCGGGCCCGGCCGGCGTCGCGGTCGTACCAGGAGTTGAAGATCTGCAGGAAGATCCACTGTGTCCAGCGGTAGAAGTCGGTGTCGATGGTCGCCACCGAGCGCCGCTCGTCGTGCGCCAGCCCCAGCCGGCGCAGCTGCGCCTTGTACCGCTCGATATTGGCGACCGTCGTCGTCCGCGGGTGGGTGCCGGTCTGCACCGCGTACTGCTCGGCGGGCAGCCCGAACGCGTCGAACCCCATGGCGTGCAGCACGTTGCGCCCGGCCATCCGCTGGTAGCGGGCGTAGCAGTCGGTGCCGATGTAGCCCAGCGGGTGGCCGACGTGCAGGCCGGCGCCCGACGGGTAGGGGAACATGTCCAGCACGTACAGCTTCTCCGCGCCGGCCCGGGGGTGGCCCGGATCGGCCAGCGGGCCGGTCGGGTTGGGCGCGTGGAAGGTGCCCTCGCGCGCCCAGGTGTCCTGCCAACGGGTCTCGATCTCGTCGGCCATGGCCGCGGTGTATCGGAACGGGGGAATGTCGCCCGCCGGTGCGGCTGCCTCGCTCATCGTCTCTCCTCGCTTCGCTTCGCTTCGTCTCGGCACCGCCGGGCCGGACCGGCGGCGGGCACAAAAAAGCCCCTCGCGCAGGAGGGGCCGCCGTGCTGTCGCGCGTTCAGCGCATCAGCACGGCCCGGTAAGAAGCAGGAAGACTCCGGCCATGCCCCGCAGTGTACCGCGCGCACGGTTCCGCCCGTCGGCCGCCGGGCGGGGTCGGACCCGTTCCCCCGAGCTGGCGAATATCGGGGCGTAACCGGCGGACTACCTGCGGGGGTCGGCGATAACGACAAACATGGTTAGCCTGAGAGGCCAGTGAGATCCCTGCGGCAAACGAGGCTCGACGTCGCGAACCCAACGGCGGGTCCAGGTGCTCTCTACAGAGCTGCCGTGACGGCGACGAGGAGGAGGCCCGTGACACAACAGACCTGGGACGAGGTGGGCGGCCTGTTGCCGCACGACGAGTTCCGCGCCGCCAGCGAGGCCATCGTGGCCAACATCGAGCAGGTCATCGAGGGTAAGACCGCCACCGTGCGGCTGGCTCTGGCCGTCCTGCTCGCCGAGGGCCACCTCCTCATCGAGGACGTTCCCGGCGTCGGCAAGACCAAGCTCGCCAAGGCCCTCGCCCGGTCCATCGACTGCACGGTCCGCCGGATCCAGTTCACCCCGGACCTCCTGCCCAGCGATGTCACCGGCGTCAGCGTCTACAACCAGGAGACCCACGACTTCGAGTTCCGTCCCGGCGCCGTCTTCGCCAACCTGGTCGTCGGCGACGAGATCAACCGGGCCTCGCCGAAGACCCAGTCGGCGTTGCTGGAGTGCATGGAGGAACGGCAGGTCACCGTCGACGGCGTGACCTACCAGCTCCAGACCCCGTTCATGGTCATCGCCACCCAGAACCCGATCGAGATGGAGGGGACGTATCCGCTGCCCGAGGCGCAGCGGGACCGTTTCACCGCCCGGATCGCGATGGGCTACCCGGACGCCGGCGCCGAGCTGGCGATGCTCGACGGGCACGGTGCCACCGACCCGCTGAACGAACTGCGCCCGGTCTCCGACGCCGACATCGTCCGGCAGCTCATCGCCACCGTCCGGCAGGTGCACGTCGCCGACGCGGTGAAGCAGTACGCGATCGACCTGGTCACCGCCACCCGTGAGGCCCCCGACCTGCGCCTCGGCGCGTCCCCCCGGGCGACGCTGCAGCTGTTGCGCACGGCCCGGGCGGTCGCCGCGCTGGAGGGTCGCGACTATGTCCTCCCGGACGACCTGCAGGCGCTTGCGGTGCCGGTGCTGGCGCACCGGATCATCCCGACGGCCGACGCGCAGCTCGCCCGGCGTACCACCGACGCGATCGTCTCCGAGCTGGTGCACCGACTGCCCCTGCCGCACGACCGTCAGCGCAACCCGTACGACACCCGGCCCGCCACCGGCAACGGTCGCCCGCCCTACGAGCCGCGGAGGCCGTGACGTGCGTGCCGGGCTACGCGGGCTGACGACCCGCGGGCGCTCGTTCCTGGCGGCTGCGGTCGCGGCGGCGGTCTCGGCCGTCATCCTGGGCGAGAAGGACCTGCTCCGGGTGGCCCTGTTGCTGGCCATCCTGCCCCTGCTGGCGGCCGCCTACGTGGGCCGCAGCCGCTACAAGCTGGCCTGCAACCGGTCGCTGGACCCGCACCGGGTTCCGGTCGGGGCCAACTCGCGGGTCGTGCTGCGCCTGCAGAACCTCTCCCGGCTGCCCACCGGCACCCTGCTGCTGGAGGACCGGCTGCCCTACGCGCTGGGCAGCCGGCCCCGCGTCGTGCTGGAACGGCTCGGCGCACACCAGGCCAGCTCCGTGGCGTACACGGTCCGCGCCGATGTGCGCGGTCGTTACGACGTGGGTCCGCTGGTGGTCCGGATGACCGACCCGTTCGGTCTCTGCGAGCTCACCCGCGCCTTTCCCAGCACCGACCATCTGACGGTCATCCCGCAGGTCACCCCGCTGCCGTCGGTCCGGCTCCCCGGTGAGTACGCGGGCAGCGGCGACAGCCGGGCGCGTTCGGTGGCGGTGCACGGCGAGGACGACGCGGCGACCCGGGAGTACCGGCGCGGCGACGACCTGCGCCGGGTGCACTGGAAGTCGACGGCCCGTACCGGCGAGCTGATGGTGCGCCGGGAGGAGCAGCCCTGGGAGAGCCGGGCGACGGTCGTGCTGGACACCCGCGCGTACGGCCACCGGGGTGACGGGCCGACGGCGAGTTTCGAGTGGGCGGTCTCGGCCGCCGCGAGCATCGCCGTGCACCTGCGCCAGGCCGGCTACAAGCTGCGCCTGGTCACCGGCTCGGGAGTCGACGTGGACGCCTCCGAGGGCGGCGGTGACGGCGCGGTGCTCGACCACCTGGCCGAGGTGCGGTTGGACCAGCGGGCCGAGATGACCGAGTTGGTGCAGCGGGTCCGGCAGCGCGCCGACGGCGGGTTGATCATCGGACTGTTCGGCACGGTGAGCGTCGCCGAGGCCGATCTACTGGCCGGGCTCCGCGGCAACGGTGCGACGTGTGTCGGTTTCCTGTTGGACAGCTCCACCTGGCTGAGCCTCCCCGAGAAGGCTCGCGCCGAGGCGGAGCACGCGCACGGCGCCGCCGTGCTCGCCATGGTGCGCAGTGGCTGGCGGGTGGTCGGCGCCGACCACGGCAGCCGACTGCCGGCGCTGTGGCCGCAGGCGGGCCGCGGCTCCCAGGGCTTCGCCCTGCGGGCCGCGCTGGCCGAGACGGTCGCTGGCCGGGTGCGATGAACGGAAGGTTCCCCTCATGATCGCCAGCCGGAACACCGGCGCGGTGGCGGCCGCCGCGACGCTGCTCGCCGCCGCGCCGCTGTCGGCCATCTTCCAGACCTGGACGTGGCTGATCCAGTGCGCGATCGCGGTCGCCGTGGTGGCCGGTGTGGCCGCGCTGACCCGGCTCGTCCGCGCGCCACTCTGGGGTCAGGTGCTCGGCATGCTTGCCGCCCTGCTGCTCGCGCTGACCTGGCTGTTCCCCAGCGGCAGTGAGCTGCTGGCCGTCCTGCCCACGCCGAGCACGATCGCGCATTTCGCCGACCTGCTCGCCGGCTCCGCGCAGGACATGCGCTCGTACGGCGTCGAAGTCCCGGACACCGACCCGCTGCTGTTCATCACCGTGCTCGGCGTCGGCGGGGTGGCCGTACTGGTGGACGTGCTGGCGGTGGGGCTGCGGCGGCCCGCGCTGGCCGGGCTGCCGATGCTCGCGATCTACTCGGTGCCGGTCGCCGTCTACGTGGACAGCGTCCCCCCGGCGCCGTTCGTGGTGGGCGCCGCCGGTTACCTGTGGCTGCTGGTGACCGACAACGTCGACCGGGTACGCCGGTTCGGGCGGCGGTTCACCGGCGACGGTCGTGACGTGGACGTGTGGGAGGCGTCCCCGCTGGCCGCCGCCGGTCGTCGGCTCGCCGTGGTCGGCGTGGTGCTGGCCGTGGTGCTGCCGTTGGCGGTCCCGGGCCTGAGCGGTGGGCTGCTCAACAGGCTCACCGAGGGCACGGGTAACGGCAGCGGCACCGGCCGGGGCGCGGGCGGCTCGTCCGGCCGGATCGACCTGTTCGCGTCGCTCGCCGGTCAGCTCAACCAGTCCGAGGTGGCCGACCTGGTCAAGGTGACCACGTCCGAGCCGAACCCGTTCTACCTGCGGTACGCCGTCGCCGACGAGCTGCGCCCGAGTGGTTTCCAGGCCCGCCCGGCGAGCGGCCGGCCGGTGAACCGCGATCTGCCCAACCCGAACGAGCGGGTCGGTCCCGGGGTGCAGCAGACCGAGTACCGGGCGAGCGTCGAGGTGACCAAGAACCTCAGCATGTCGCTGATGCCGGTGTACGCCGAACCGGTGCGCACCCAGGACCTGAACGGCAACTGGCTCTACGACCCCAACCAGCAGATCGTCTTCTCCAACCGGGAGAGTTCGCGGGGGCGCAAGTACACGTTCGACTACATCCGCTCGACGTACAGCCCGGCGACCCTGCGGGCCGCGAAGCCGCTGCCGGCCGACCACCCGGTCCGCCGGCAGCAGACCGCCACCCCCGGCCCGGTGCCCGAGGTGGAGGAGCTGGTCCAGGGGCTGACCCAGGGCAAGCGCACCGACTACGACCGGGTGCTGGCCATCTACCGGCACTTCTCGGCGGACAACGGCTTCAAGTACCGGCTCAGCACCGAGAGCGGCAGCAGCGGCCAGGACATCGTCAACTTCCTGACCAACAAGGTCGGCTACTGCCAGCAGTACGCCGCCGCGATGGCCTGGCTGGTCCGGTCGGCCGGCATCCCCGCGCGGGTGGCGTTCGGCTTCACCAACGGCAGCAAGCGCGACGGCGACACGTACACGCTGACCAACCTCAACCTGCACGCCTGGACCGAGGTCTTCTTCGACGGTGTCGGCTGGGTGCCGTTCGACGCCACCCCGGCGTACGGGGTTCCCGGCTCCACCCGGTCCGCCTGGGCTCCGGACACGGACGCGCCCGAACCGTCCGCCCCGGAGACCGGCGCCACGGACAGCCCGACCGGTGCGGACTCGTCGGCCGGGCCGGCCGGTCCGGACAACGCCGACCGGGACACCGATTCCGGGCTCTCCCTGGGCGGATCGACGCCGGACGAGCCGGCACCGGTCTGGCCGTGGTGGCTGGCGGGCGTACTCGCGCTGGTGGCACTGCTCGCGGTGCCGGCGCTTCGTCGTCTGGCGTTGCGGCGGCGGCGGGGCGGCCGGGCGGCCACCACGACGGCCACCACCGTCCCGGGCGACGGGCCGCCGGCCGACGACGCACGCCTGATGGTGGTCGAGGCGGACGCCGGTCGCGCTCGCGCGGACGCCCACGCCGCTTGGGCGGAGCTGCTCGACACGCTCGTCGACTTCAAGGTCCGGGTCGACTCGACCGAGACGCCCCGGGCGACCGCGGACCGACTGGTCCGGGACGCTCTCGCCGACGACGGCGAGGCGGTCGGCGCGGCCCGGCTGCTCGGCCGTGCCGAGGAACGGGCCAGGTACGCGCGGGACCCGCTGACCGGTGAGCCGCTGCCGCCGGCGCTGCGCGCGGTCCGTGGCGCGCTGTCCTCCAGCGCGGATCGGCGGACCCGCCTGCTCGCCACCGCGTTGCCGCCGTCCGTGCTGCTGCGCTGGCGGATCGCCCTCGCGGACGCCTCCGGCCGTCTGGTGGCGTGGACCGGACGGGTCCGCTACCGGCTACTGCGCTGGAACCCGCGTCGGATACTGGCCGACCGCGCAGCCCGCTGACCGACGCCCGTGCTGTGGGGCGGCGGGCTGTCGCCCGCCGCCCCAGCCCAGCCCAGCCCAGCCCAGCCCCAGCCCCAGCCCCAGCCCCAGCCCCAGCCCCAGCCCCAGCCCCAGCCCCAGCCCCAGCCCCAGCGATCTTGCACTTTGTGTCGCCGCATAAGGGGCAATGCCACTCATACGGACAACAGAAACTGCAAGATCGGCGCGACATGGGGGGTGCGCGGAGCCGCGAGCGCGGAGCGGGGGGCGTGGGGGTGGTTGGGCGCGCGGATACGTCGGTGGTCGCCGGGGCTCTTCCCGGCGACCCGCTCGTCGCGGTGTACGGCCCGCCTCAGCGGCGGGACGGGCTCAGCGGTGCCCCTCCGGGCGCTGCCGCCACCGGTCTTCCATCCGGTCCAGAATCGACCGGCGGCGACCGGGACGGCCACCGCGGGAACGACGACTCGTCGTGCCACCCACCACGTGCAGGTCGGGTGACTGCGCCCGCCGGTGCGACTGCACCGCGAACGCGGCTGACGCCAGCATGACGACGAAGCCCGCCACCGCCAGCGGTGGAGTCTTGATCACCGCGCCGTAGACCAGTAGAGCCAAGCCAGCGATGATCACGCCGGCAGCGACGAGCAGGCGACGCCGCGCGTGGAAGCGCGGATCGCTGGCGCGCACGGCCGAGGCGAATTTGGGGTCCTCGGCAAGCGACCGCTCGATCTGCTCGAACAGCCGCTGCTCGTGCTCCGAGAGCGGCACGGCACTCCTCCCCGGTCACGTTGGTCGGGCCCACTCGGGCCGACAGACCGTGGCAGCCAACCGGCTGCTTACCCGCAAGTCTACGAGGGGGGTCGCGCGTCGGAAAGCGGGACGACCTACGGGTGGGGTGGATTTTCCTTTCGATGGGCGTCACGGTCGCCTAACAGACTGGCCGGACCTATGACGGACCGCCCGAATCGGGCAGCAGCGGCGTCCGCGGCAGCTTCCGCCTCCCGCCATCCGCGCTCGGGCGCGCCGAGGGTGAGCTGTCGGGGCGCGCCCTGCGCCGGGGTGAGCCCCTCCACCCGGACACCGACGAGGCGGATCCGCTCACCCGGGTCCAGCGCGGTGTAGAGAGCCCAGACCGTGTCGAACATCTCGCGCGCCGTGTCGGTGGGTACGCCGAGGGTGCGCGAGCGGTTGACGGTGCGGAAGTCGGCCAGCCGTACCTTCAGGGTGACGGTACGACCGACCTGGCCCGCGCCGCGCAGTCGGACGCCGACCTTGGCACTGAGCGCGAGCAGGGCGCGGCGGATCTCCACCGGGTCGGCCACGTCGGCGTCGAAGGTGACCTCGGCGCCGATCGACTTCTCGACGTGTTCGGGGCTGACCCGGCGCGGGTCGCGCCCGGACGCCAGCTCGTGCAGGTGTGTCGCGGACGCCGCGCCCACCGCCTTGCGCAGCATGCTGACCGGGGCCTCGGCGAGATCCCCGACGGTGGCCAGTCCGAGCCGGCGCAGCGTCTCGGCGGCCCGCTCCCCCACCCCCCACAACGCGTCCACCGGAAGCGGGTGCAGGAAGTCGAGGACCTGCCCGGCGGGTACGACCAGCAGCCCGTCGGGCTTGGCCCGGGTGGAGCCGAGCTTGGCCACGAACTTGCTCGGCGCCACCCCGACGGAACACGTCAGCCGCTGCTCGTCGGCGACCCGCTGGCGGATCAGCCGGGCGATGGTGGCCGGCGAACCGAACAGCTTCCGCGCGCCGGTCACGTCGAGGAACGCCTCGTCGAGGGAGAGCGGCTCGACCAGCGGGGTGACGTCCCGGAAGATCTGCATGACGGCCCGGGACGCGGCCGAGTACGCGGCGAAGTTCGGCGGGAGGTAGACGGCGTGTGGGCAGAGGGCCCGGGCCCGGGAGGTCGGCATGGCGCTGCGTACGCCGTAGCGGCGGGCCTCGTAGCTGGCCGAGCTGACCACCCCGCGCGGGCCGACGCCGCCCACCACGACCGCCCGGCCGCGCAGCTCGGGTCGGGCGCGCACCTCCACCGAGGCGAAGAAGGCGTCCATGTCGACGTGCAGGATTCCGCTGGCGGAGTCGTCGGCGTCCGGCCCGAAGCGCGGATCGTCGCCCCGGGGCAACGATTGGCTGCGACCCATCCCGGCAGGTTAACCCGGGGGTACGACAGCACCACCGGCCGAGGGGCCGGACCGCGCGCCGGTCAGCCCCGCACGACCAGCAGCGGCACGGTCAGCTCGGCGGCGGTGTCCGCGCCGTGGTACGCCACCAGCTTCGACGCCATCGGCCGCTCGGTGCGGCTGGCCATGACGGCGTACGTGTCGTTGCAGGTCACCACCACGTCGCCGATCCGGCCCAGGTGTTCCTCGGGCACCGGCCCGAACCAGCCGGTGTCCACCATCTCGCCACGGGTACGCACCCGGGCGGCGTCACCGAGCACCGCCGACCAGGCCGCCACCACGTCGTCGACCGCGCCCGGCCGGGCGTGCAGGTAGCGCACCCGGGCCTCGCCGGCCACCACCTGGACCCCGTCGCGCAGCCGTGGATCGGTGTCCAGGTCGAAGCGGTGCGCCACGGGGATGTCGAGTTGCCCGTGGTCGGCGGTCACCAGCAGCGCCGCGTCCGACGGCAGCCCGTCGACCAACCGGGCGAGGAGCATGTCCACCTCGGCGGCGGCGCTTCGCCACGGACCCGAGTCGACCCCGCTGAGGTGCCCGTGCCGGTCGAGGTCGGCGTGGTAACCGGAGACCAGGGTCGGCCCGTCGCCGGCCGACAGCGCGGCCAACATGGTGGCGGCCACCTCGTCGGCCCCGGCGGCGCCCCGGAAGTCACCGCCCCGGTTGGCGGCCAGGGTCAACCCGCTGCCGCCGAACTCCGGCCGGCTCACCACTGTCGTCGTCACGCCGGCGGCGCGGGCCCGTTGGAGCTGGGTGGGCACCGGTTGCCAGCGCAGCGGTGGCGGGTCGGCGGCCCAGTCGGTGTGGGTGAGGACCCGGTCGGTGCCGGGCACGCGCACGGTGAAGCCGAGCACTCCGTGCGCGCCGGGGGCGACGCCGGTGCCCAGCGTCACGAGGCTCGTCGGTGTGGTGGACGGAAACCCGGCGATGATCGGCCGACCCACTGTCGCGGCCAACCCGGCGAGGGTCGGCGCGTACGGGGCGGCGGTCGGCACCTGGTACCAGCCGAGCCCGTCGACGAGCAGGACGGCGATCCGGCGTACCCCGGCCAGGGCGGACGCCAGCCCGAGCGGGTCGGGCGAGTCGGGCACGCCGAGCACGGCGAGCGCGCTGGGCAGCACGTCGGCGAGCCGTCCGCCGGCCTGGTCCGGTGCGAGGATCGTCAGCGGCGGGGCGACGTCGACCGCCGGGCCACCCCCACCCGGCGGATGCCCGTCGGCGGGCGGAACCGGCCCGGTCATGCCGGTCGGCGGGCGAACAGGTGCAGTTGGGCGGCCAGGTCCCGGTAGGGGGGTTGGGCGGCTAGGGCCAGTTCCAGCTCGACCAGGGCTGCGGGCTGTCCGTCGGACACCGCGGCGGGCAGCAGGTCGGCCAGCACGCGTACACCGTGGATGTCCTCGACCTCCAGCCCGGCGGCGGTGAGCAGCGCGCCGGCCGTGGCGGCGTCGTAGCGGCGGCGCAGGGTGTCGCGCGGCCCGGCGCTGCCGGCCGGGTCAGCGGCCAGCGTGGCCGCGACGTCCAGGTGCCCGTTCATGGCGCGGCCCAGCACGGCGGCGGCCCGACCCGCCACCAGGACACTCGCCGCGCCGCCCGGGCGCAGTGCGGTGGCCAGCGCGGCGACCACCGGCGTCGGGTCGTCGACGACCTCCAGGACGGCGTGGCAGAGAACCAGATCGACGCCGGCCGGCTCGACCAGCCCCGCGAGAGCGTCGCCGTCGCCCTGCACGGCGACGATCCGGTCGGCGACGCCGGCCTCGGCGGCCCGGCGGGTGAGCGCGGCCAGCGCGTCGGGGCTCGCGTCGACGACGGTGACGCGGTGCCCGGCCCGGGCCAGCGGGACGGCGAAACCGCCGGTGCCGCCGCCGACGTCCAGGACGGTCAGCTCGGCGGCGCCGCGCCGGTCCAGCTCGGCGCGCAGCACCGACCAGATCACGGCGGTCCGGGGGGTCAGCGGCGGCGCGGCGAACCGGCCTCGGGTCTGCTCCACCCGGTCGAGCCTAGTGGTCAGGACTCGGTGCCCTCGACCGCGTCCTCAGCCCGGGATCGACGCTCGTTGGCCACCGGACCGTTCGTCACCTCGTACTCGCGGGGGTCGGTGAGGTGCGACGGCATCCAGCCGGTACCCAGCCGGGTCCGTCGGGCGTTGGCGATTCCACCGCCGGTGTACGCGTGATTTCCCATCACTTGTCAGTCCCCCTCACGGATCACGGGCCGCTCTGCCCGCTCAGGACGAGTCTCCCGCTCCCGGGCGCCAGAAACCGTAATGTGAATCACTGGATCAGCGGAAGTCACGGGAGGCGGGGCGGACCGGCGGCTCGATCGCGTCCAGCCGGTCGGCGACCAGGTTGGTCACCCCCTCGTGCCGTTGCAGTCGCCCCCGGACCACCAGCGCGGCGCTCGTCCGGGCCACCCGCCGGTAGCGCTGCCACAGCCCCGGTGAGCAGGTGACATTCAGCATCCCGGTCTCGTCCTCCAGGTTGAGGAAGGTCACCCCGCCGGCCGTCGCCGGACGCTGCCGGTGCGTGACGATGCCGCCGACCCTGATCCGCTGGCCCGGTTCCACCCGCCCGAGTCGGGCGATCGGCACCGCGCCAAGCACGTCGAGCTGTCCCCGGATGAACCGGGCCGGATGGCTCTCCGGCGACAACCCGGTGGCCCACACGTCGGCGACCAACCGATCCACGGCCTCCATGCCGGGCAGCACGGGCGCCGCCGCGCCGGTCACCGTGCCGGGCAGCCGGCCCGGTCGGTCCTGGGCCGCCGCGCCGGCGGCCCACAGCGCCTCCCGCCGGGTCAACCCGAAACAGGCGAAGGCGTCCGCGGTGGCCAGCGCCTCCAGCTGCGCCGCGGTGAGGCCGACCCGCCGGGCCAGATCGGGCATGTCGCGGTACGCCCCGCCGGCCGTCCGCTCGGCCTCGATCCGCTCGGCCACGTCAGATCCGAGGGTACGTACGCTGGACAGCCCCAGCCGGACGGCCGGACCGCCCAACCCCCAGGCGTGCGGCGGCTCCCCCGGTTCGCTGCCCCATCGGGTGTCCGGGGTGGACTCCAGCACCGCCAGGGCTCCGCTGGCGTTGATGTCCGGGCGGCGGACCTCCACCCCGTGCCGGCGGGCGTCGTCGACGAGGGTCTGCGGTGAGTAGAAGCCCATCGGCTGGGCGTTGAGCAGCGCCGCCAGGAACGGCGCCGGGTGGTAGCGCTTGAGCCAGGAGCTGGCGTACACCAGGTAGGCGAAGCTCATCGCGTGGCTCTCCGGAAAGCCGTAGCTGGCGAACGCGGTGAGCTTGCGGTAGACGTCGTCGGCCAACTCGCCGGTGATGCCCCGCTCTGCCATCCCGGCGTAGAGCCGGTCGGCGATGCGGGTCATCCGCTCGATCGACCGTTTGGCGCCCATCGCCCGGCGCAGCTGGTCGGCCTCGGCCGCGTCGAAACCGGCCAGGTCGATGGCGAGCTGCATCAACTGCTCCTGGAACAGCGGCACGCCCAGGGTCTTCTCCAGCGCGTTGCGCATCAACGGGTGCGCGAAGGTCACCGGCTCCTGGCCGTTCTTACGCCGGATGAAGGGGTGCACCGAACCGCCCTGGATCGGGCCGGGACGGATCAATGCCACCTCGACCACCAGGTCGTAGAACTCGCGGGGCTTGAGCCGGGGCAGGGTGGCCATCTGGGCGCGGCTCTCCACCTGGAACACCCCGACCGAGTCCGCCCGGCAGAGCATGTCGTAGACCTCCGGGTCGTCCAGCGTCATGTCGCCGAGGTCCAGACTCATGCCGATCATGTCGTAGCCGTAGTGCAGCGCGGAGAGCATGCCGAGGCCGAGCAGGTCGAACTTCACCAGGCCCACGGCGGCGCAGTCGTCCTTGTCCCACTGCAGGACGCTGCGCCCGGGCATCCGCCCCCACTCCACCGGGCAGACCTCGATCACCGGCCGGTCGCAGATCACCATCCCGCCGGAGTGGATGCCCAGGTGCCGGGGGAACGTCTGCAGCTCGTTGGCGTACTCCACCACCTGCTCCGGGATGCCCTCGACGTCGACCGTGGCGACCGAACCCCACCTGTCGATCTGTTTGCTCCACGCGTCCTGCTGACCGGGTGAGAAGCCGAACGCCTTGGCCACGTCCCGCACCGCCGAACGGGGCCGGTAGGAGATGACGTTGGCGACCTGCGCGGCGTGCTCCCGGCCGTACCGGGTGTAGACGTGCTGGATCACCTCCTCCCGCCGGTCGGACTCGATGTCCACGTCGATGTCCGGAGGGCCGTCCCGCTCCGGAGCGAGGAACCGCTCGAAGAGCAGCCGGTGCCGGACGGCGTCCACGTTGGTGATCCGCAGCGCGTAGCAGACCGCCGAGTTGGCCGCCGATCCCCGACCCTGGCAGTAGATGTCCTGCTCGCGGCAGAACGTGACGATGTCGTAGACCACCAGGAAATAGCCGGGGAAGCCCAGCTCCTCGATCATGTTGAGCTCGTGCTCGAGTTGCGCGTACGCCGTCGGGTGCGCCTGCGGCGGCCCGTAGCGCTCCCGCGCCCCGTCGGCGGTCAGCTTGCGCAGCCAGCTCATCTCGGTGTGCCCCGGCGGCACCGGGTACGCCGGTAGCTGCGGCGCGACCAGTTGCAGGTCGAAGGCCAGCTCGGCGCCGAACTCGGCAGCCCGCGCCACCGCACCCGGGTACGCGGCGAACCGGGCCGCCATCTCCGCGCCGCTGCGCAGGTGGGCGGTGGCCGCGGCGGGCAACCAGCCGTCGATCTCGTCCAGGCTGCGCCGGGCCCGTACCGCGGCGACAGTGGTCGCCAGCCGACGCCGGCCGGGGCTGGCGTAGTGCACGTTGTTGCTGGCCACCGTCGGTAGCCCAGCGGCGGCGGCCAGCTCGGCGAGCGCGTCGTTGCGGTCGGCGTCGACGGGATGCCCGTGATCGGTCAGCTCCACGGCCACCGTCTCCGCGCCGAAGAGCGCGGTCAGCCGGTCCAGCTCGCGGGCCGCCGCGTCCACTCCCTCGGTGAGCAGCGCACCCGGCACGTGCCCCTTGCGGCAGCCGGTCAGCACCAGCACGTGGTCACGCAGCTCGGCGGCGACCTCCTCCAGGTCCCCGTAGACCGGGCGGCCCTTCTCCCCGCCGCGTAGCTGGGCGCGGGCGATGGTGGTGGCCAGCCGGGCGTACCCCTCGTGGCCGTGCGCCAGCACCAGCAGGTGCGCGCCGTGCGGGTCGGGTTCGCCGTTCTGCGGGCCGGGCAGTCCGAGGGACAGCTCCGCGCCGAAGATGGTCGGCAGACCCAACGTGCGGGCCGCCTCGGCGAAGCGGACCACCCCGTAGAAGCCGTCGTGGTCGGTGACGGCGAGCGCGGTGAGCCCCAGCCGGGCCGCCTCCTCGGCCAGCTCCTCCGGGTGGCTGGCACCGTCGAGGAAGCTGAAGTTGGTGTGCGCGTGCAGCTCCGCGTAGGGCACCACGCCGTCGGGGCGGGCCAGCTCCGGCGGCTGGTACCGCTCGCGGTGGCGGCTCCAGGCCGGGGAGTCACCGCCGTCGGCGTCCACGGCGAGCGGGTCGACCACGTGCAGGTGCCGCTCGCCTCTGCCTCCTCGACTGCCGTCAGCTCGGGTGCCGCCGGCCCGACCGGAGAGCACGCGTTCCAGCTCCGACCAGGGCATCTTCGGGTTGTGGAAGCTCATCCAACCGCTCCGGCCGCGCTGACCGAGCACGACAGCGACCGCACCGCCGGCGGCGATGGGTGCGATGAGCGTGATGACTCACAGGCATCTTGATGCCTCTGAGTCATCACGCTCATCGGGACATCCGCTCCCCCACCGACGCCGGTCCCACCGACGCCGGTCATGGACCGGCCCGGCTCAGTCATAGATCGCCTCCACCAGCCACTGCCCGGCCTCCACGGCGAGCAGCAGAGCGGCACCGTCGGCGAGGCTGACCTGGAACCGGGCTCGGCGGCGGGCCTCGGTCGGCGCCCACCAGCGCTCGTCCACCGGCCATGGCCCGGCCCAACCCACGATCTCCGCCGGCCGGCCGACGCCGACCACCAGCCGCGCCGGGGCGGCGCTCACCGCCAACCGCGCGCTGATCACCACCGGCTCGCCGTCGGCGTCGTGCACGGTCGCGGCGAGTGGGCTGGGCAGCACCACGGCCGGCGCGGGCGGCGGCAGCCGACCCGGCCACGGCGGAACGTCGGGGCGGCCGGGGAGCCGCTCGTCGCCCCACGGCACGAGTCGCACCTGGTCGGCCGGGGAACGTCCACCACCGAGTACCGCCGTGACCACCGCTTCCGGACCGAGGATGCCCTGTACCCGGCTCAATGCCCGGTGCGCCCGTTCCCGTTCCTCGCCGGTCTCCCCCCAGAGACCGGTCTGCAGGCCACCCTGGGCGATCACCCCGTCCGGGATCAGCCGCAGTCGGATGATGCCGGCCGTCGGGCGGGCCGGTCGGGCACCGGCGCGGCCGTTGCTGCCGGAGAGCCAGCCGTCGAGCTGCCAGCGCACCCGGTCGGCGATGGCGGCGGCGGTGAGCAGACCGTCGTGCCGCCACACCCGGTGCAGTTCCTGCCCGTGCTCGGTGACCGCCTCGATGCCGAGCCGGGTGCAGGCCAGCCCGTGCCCGGCGAGCCGGTCGTGCAACTGCTCGGCCAGGGCCCGGGCGGCGAACGCCGCCGCGTCGACCCGGTCGATCGGCTCGTCGTACCCGGAGGTCACCGTCAGGTCCGCCGGCGGCTGCCGGACGGCGAGCGGCCGGTGGTCCCGGCCGGCGGCGAGGCGGTGGGCCAGCGCGCCGTCGAACCCGAATCGGGCCAGCACGTCGCCGGCCGGTAGCGCGGCGAACTGACCGAGGGTCCGCACCCCCAGCCGGCGCAGCAGGTCAGCCAGCGCGGACCGACCGAGCGCCTCGACCGGCATCCCGGCCAGGAACGCCGGCGTCCCATCCGGCGGCACCACCTGGCCGGCGCGGGCGGCCAGCCCCGCGGCGAACACCCCGTCGGCGATGCCCACCTGGCTCTCCACCAGACACGACTGGGCGACGTGCTCGATGAGTCGTTCGGCGGCCGCCTCCTCGCCGCCGAGATAGCGACTCGGGCCCCGGGCAGCAACCGCACAGGCCCCCGGACGGACCACCTCGACGCCGGCGACCAGTTCCTCCAGCGCGGCGACCACCGGCTCGAACGCCCGGGCGTCCCGGGCCGGGTCGTATTCCACGACGGTGAGCTGCGGGCAACGGCCCTGCGCCTCCCGCTTGCGCAACCCTCGGCGTACGCCGTCGGCGCGGGCCCGCTCGGAGCAGGCGATCACCCGGTTGGCGTGCAGCACGGCGACCGGACCGGTGGCCGGAACCCCGTCGACGATCTCGGCGGCGAGCACCGGCCAGTCCGGGCACCACAGCAGCAGGGTCCGGGTCGGCGAGCCGGTCACCCCGACCCGACCAGGGCGAGCGGTACGGACGGTCGGTCCACGCTCGACCGCACCGTCCGGGGGATGACGCGGGTGAGCTCGGCGCCGGGAAGCCAGACCTTGATCTCCTTGGGACGAGCGGCTGCTCCACGCCCGCGCGCCGACACGGTGACCTCCCGGCGACGCAGCCGCCCCCGGCCCTGGCCGAGCCCTTCCCAGACCCCGCGGACCACCTGCAACGTCACGTCCGCGCCGTCCCAGCGGCCGTACGGAACGAGCACGCTGCCGCGCTGCCGGGCCCGGGCGGCCAGCCGGGTGGCGACCGAGGCGGAGACCGCGGCCGGTACGGCGGTGACCACGACGTCCACCCCGTCGATCAGCGCGGCGACCACCGTGGCCCACTCGGGACCCGGATTCGGCACCAGGGCCAGCCGGTCCAGGGAGATGCCCAGCTCGGCTGCCGCGCCCGCGCCGAACGTCGGCACTCCGACCACCGCACACCACGAACCGGCCCGGGACGCCTCGGCCAGCAGGGCGAGCACCAGCGAGGTGCCCCCACTGCGTCGGGGCTGACCGGTGGCGACCGCGATCGTGCTGCCCCGGCGTAGGCCCCGGTTGGGCAACAGGCCGGTCAGTTCGGGCGCTACCGGCAGCACGCGGTGCCCGCCGACCGGATCGGGTGCGCTCGCCGGGCGTACCAGATCGGCCAGCGCGGCGGAACCGACCACCATGCGGCCCGCCATGGGACCAACCCCCCGTCGTTGCTGTGGAACAGATCAGGACCGACGCACCGTGACGCCAGCCGCCCGGCTTCCCTTCCAGGCGGCCGGCGTCACGGCTGTCTCACGCCGCGAGGCCGTCCAGGGCCGGTTGGTGGGCCACGCCGAGCGCGGTCTCCACCACCGTGACGAACTGTTCGGCGGCGCGGAGCAGATCGTCGGCCTCCCGGGCGCTGACCACACGGGGAATGCCGGCCTCGGCGGCGGCGCGCTTGCTGGCCCCGGCGGCGAAGAAACGGGCCCACTCGTCGAGCTCGGGGGCGACGGCGCAGAGCAGGACCCAGACGCTGGTGATCCGGTTGCGCCGGCTCGGGGCGGGGCGGGCCCGGGCGGCGAGCAGGGCGGCCGCCGCGCGCAGCGCCGCCAGGTGGGCGGCCGCGTAACGCAGGCCGTCGGGTCGGGTCTGGCCGGCCTCGACCAGCCCGCGGCGGGCCAGGGTGAGGAGCTGGGCAGGGGTGCGGTGCGGCAGGACGTGCGCCGGCACCGTCGGTGCCTGAGCCGGGTTGGTCGGCATGGACTGTCTCCTCCACATGGCCGGGGCGTGAGCCGGGGCGGTGGTGCCGCCGGCGAGACGCCGAGGTCGGGTGGTGCGGAGGAAGACGCACCGGGGGTGGCCGGCCGGGTGTGGATGCTTCCCCACACCACACCCGGCCGGCGTACCGGCGGGTTCGTCGCCCGCCGCCCGGGGGTCGTGGGCGGCGGGCGACGCTCCTGCCTGATGGGACCGGGCTCGCGACTGCCCGGAAACCCAGGTGCGGCCCGCGGAGCCGCACCGGGCCGGAGCTGGTGCCGCGAAACACCGCGCTCCGGCTGGTTGGAACGAACGTTCGAGGCAATCGAACACTCGTTCTAACTGCTGCTGACAGTACACCTCCCCTCCGACGAAAATGCAACGTGTGACGCGCCAGGACTCGCTGTGACGTGTGCCGGGGTGAAGCGGCACACGCGGACCGGGAAGAATGACGGGATGCAGCCACACCCGAACGTGCGGGCGGCACAGGACGCCGTACCGGAGCTGGTCACCCTGCACGTGTGGCGGACCGCCCGGAACGCGCTGCCCCGGGCGCTGACCCGGATGGCGGTGGACCCGCGCCGGCTGCGCGCCCTGCCGGGCGTACGGTTCGGCAAGCTGCTGGGCACCGGGACCGGCACCGGCTTCGGGCCGGGGGACGCCGACCTGACCCGATGGGCGGCGCTGACCGTCTGGGACTCCCCCGCCGCGGCGGCCGGCTTCGACGACTCGCCGGTCGGGCGTGCCTGGGCACGGATCGCCCACGCCCAGGCCCGGGTCGACCTGCGCCCGCTGAGCAGCCGGGGCGAGTGGTCCGGTCAGCGACCGTTCGGCGAACCGCCGGGCGGTCGGGTGACCGGTCCGGTGCTGGCGTTGACCCGCGCCCGGTTACGGGCCCGCCGGGCGGCCACCTTCTGGCGGGCGATCCCGCCGGTGGCCGCCGCCCTGCGCGACGCGCCCGGGTTGCTGGCCCGCTTCGGCGTCGGTGAGGCCCCGCTGGGATGGCAGGGCACGGTCAGTGTGTGGCGCGACCCGACGGACCTGGTGGCGTTCGCGTACCGTCACCCGGAGCATCGGGCGGCGATCATGCGAACCCCCACCGCGGGCTGGTACGCCGAGGAGCTGTTCGCCCGGTTCGAGGTACGCGACGTGGTCGGCGACCGGACGGTCCTCGGGTGGGTCGCCGACGGCGACCAGGCGACAGTGAAGGGTGGACGGGCATGAGGTTGGTGCGCTGGACGCCGGACGATCTCGTCCGACGGCTGGACGACGTGGTCGCCGTCTACGGCGAGGCGATGGGATACCGCACCGACCTGCTGGAGGCCCGGCGCGGCTACATCGCCACCCACGTCCGCCGACCCGGTTTCCGGGCCGTGGCCAGCCTGACCAGCGAGGGTCACCTCGCCGGCTTCGGGTACGGCTATCTGGGCAGCTCCGGCCAGTGGTGGCACGACCAGGTGCACCGGGCGCTGGACGGCCCGACCCGCAAGCGCTGGCTCACCCACTGCTTCGAGGTGGTGGAGCTGCACGTACGCCCGCCGGCGCAGGGGCACGGCCTGGGCGCCGGCCAGTTGCGGGCGCTGCTCACGATGGCCGAGGGCGACACCACGCTGCTGTCCACGCCGGAGGCCGAGGAGCAGACCTCGCGGGCCTGGCGACTGTACCGGCGCTTCGGTTTCGTCGACGTGCTGCGCGACTTCCACTTCCCCGGCGACGAGCGGCCCTTCGGCGTACTCGGTCGGGATCTGCCGCTCGAGCCCCCGGCGTCATGACCCGGCGGATCTCCTGGACGCTGCTCGGCGTCCTGGTGTTCGCCCAGATCTGCTACCCGCTGACCACCGGCGCGACCCGGGCCGGCCTCACCGTGGCCACCGTCGTGCTCGGCTGGCTGCTCTCGGTCGGCCACGCGCTGCTCAGCCGGGGCCCTCGGGTGGCGGCGGCACTGGTCGCGGTGGCCACCGGCGGTGGGTTCGCGATCGAGGCGATCGGGGTGGCCACCGGTGTGCCGTTCGGCAGCTACGACTACTCGGGCGAGCTGGGCCCCAAGCTGGCCGGCGTACCGCTGATCATCCCGCTGGCCTGGACCTGGATGGCCTGGCCGGCCTGGCTGGCCGCGGTCCGCCTGACCGGCGGTGGCACGACAGGTGGTGGCACGACGGTCGGGCGGTGGGTGGGCAGGATCACGCTGGCCGCGCTGGGGCTGGCCGCCTGGGACCTCTTCCTCGACCCGCAGATGGTCGCCGAGGGCTACTGGGTGTGGCGCGACGCCACCCCCGCGCTGCCCGGCCTGACGGGCATCCCGGTCAGCAACTACCTGGGCTGGCTGCTCTTCGCGGTGCTGCTGATGAGCGCGCTGCGACCGCTGGCCGGCCCGGCCGTCGAGCACACCGACCGACGGGACCACCCGATGGTCGCGCTCTACCTGTGGACGTACTTCTCCAGCATCCTGGCCCACGCGGTCTTCCTGGACCTGCCCGCGTCGGCGCTCTGGGGCGCGGCCGGCATGGCGGTCACCGCCGTGCCGCTGACGGTGGCCCTGTTGCGCGCCCGCCGGGCTGGCGAGACCCGCCGCGAGGACCACCAGCCGGACCGTACCGGCGTCGACGCGACCCGATGACCGTCCTGTACGCCCTGCTGGTCGCCGTCGCCGCGTTGACCGCGCACACCTGGGTCAACGCCGCCCGCTGGCTGCGCCGGCCCACCGACGCACCGGACGAGGTCGGCGAGTCGGTGGCCGTCCTGCTGCCGCTGCGCGACGAGGCCACCCGCGTCACGCCCTGCCTGCGTGCCCTGCTCGCCCAGCGGGGTGTGCCCGGGCTGCGCGTCGTGGTCCTGGACGACGGGTCCACCGACGGCACCGCCGACGTGGTCCGCGCGGTGGCCGGCGACGACCCCCGGGTCACCCTGCTCAGCGGGGTGACCCCGCCGCCGGGCTGGCTGGGCAAGCCGCACGCCTGCTGGCAGCTCGCCACCCGGGCCGACCCGGACGCCACCGCGCTGGTCTTCGTCGACGCCGACGTGGTGCTCGCCCCGCACGCCGTGGCGGCGGCCGTCACCGAGCTGCGCGCCGCCCGGGTGACGCTGCTGTCGCCGTACCCCCGGATCGTGGTGGCGACGGCGGCCGACCGGCTGGTCCAGCCGTTGTTGCAGTGGCTCTGGCTGACCTTCCTGCCGCTGCGGGCGATGGAGTGCTCGCCGCGGCCGTCACTGGCCGCGGCGGGCGGGCAGTTCCTGGTGGTGGACCGGGCCGGCTACACCGCAGCCGGCGGGCACGCCGCGGTCGCCGACAAGGTCCTGGAGGACGTCGAGCTGGCCCGGGCGGTCAAGCGGGCCGGGGGTCGGATCGCCCTGGCCGACGGCTCCCGGCTGGCGACCTGCCGGATGTACGACGACTGGCCGCAACTGCGCGACGGGTACTCGAAGTCGCTGTGGGCGTCGTTCGGGCACCCGAGCGCGGCGGCGGCCGTGGTGGCGGCGCTGCTGCTGCTCTACACCGCTCCGCCGCTGGTCGCGCTGGGGTTCGCCTGGACAGCTCCCCGGGTGTCGATGGTTGCGCTCATCGCATACCTGCTGGGGGTGGCCGGGCGGGCGCTCACCGCCCGCGCGACCGGGGGTCAATGGTGGCCCGACGCGCTCGCACACCCCGTGTCGGTCGTGGTCCTCGGTTGGTTGACCCTACGGTCGTACCATCTGCGGAAGCGACGCCGCCTCACCTGGCGGGGCCGCCCGGTCAGCTAGGGAGGCACGGCATGGCGCGGATCGTGGTCGTCGGCGCCGGGGTGGGTGGCCTCGCCACCGCCGCCCGGCTGGCCGCCACCGGGCACCAGGTGACCGTCTTCGAGGCCGCCGACGCGGTCGGTGGCAAGCTCGGCCGGTACGCGCACGACACCCCCGCCGGGGCGTTCCACTTCGACACCGGGCCGAGCCTGCTCACCCTCCCCGAGGTGTTCCACGACCTGTTCGAGGCGACCGGGGCGAAGCTCGACGAGTACCTGGACCTGGTCCCGCTGGACCCGATCGTCCGGCACGTCTTTCCCGGTGGCGGCCCGACTCTCGACTCGTGCGCCGACCCGGTGGAGTTCGCCGCGCGCATCGGGGCCGCCTTCGGTGACCGGGCGGCGACCGACTGGCAACGGCTGTGGCGCCGGGCCGCACGGGTGTGGGAGGCCTCCTCGCGGGACATCCTGCGCCGTACTGTCGACTCCCCCCGCGACCTCGCGTCGCTGGCCTGGCGGATCGGCGACCTGGCCGCCATCGCTCCGGGCCGCACCCTGCGCGGCCTGGGCCGCGGCCACCTGTCCGACCCGCGGCTGCGGATGCTGCTGGACCGGTACGCCACCTACACCGGCGCCGACCCACGCCGAGCGCCGGCGGCGCTGGTCGCGGTCCCCTACGCCGAGCTGGCCTTCGGCGGCTGGTACCTGCGCGGCGGGCTGGGCACGCTCGCCGACGGGCTGTTGACGCGCTGCCTGGACCTGGGCGTGGTCGTGCAGACCGACACCAGGGTCACCCGGATCGACGCGACCGGCGGACGGGTGCACGGGGTACGCCTCGCCGGCGTCGCCGCGCCGGTCCCCGCCGACGTGGTGGTGGCCAACACCGACGCCCTCACCGTCTACCGCGACCTGCTGCCGCACCCGCGCCGGCTGGCCGCGCTGACCGACCGCAGCCTCGCCGGTTTCGTGCTGCTGCTCGGCGTGTCCGGCAGCACCGGACTGGCCCACCACAACGTGTTCTTCCCGCGCGACTACGACGCGGAGTTCGACGCCGTCTTCGGCGACCCCGGCCGGGGCGTACGGGCCCGGCCGGCGGTCGACCCGACGGTGTTCGTCACCGTGGCCGACGACCCGATGGTCCGCCCGGCCGGGCACGAGGCGTGGTTCGTGCTGGTCAACGCCGCCCGGCAGGGCACCGCCGGTGGCGCGGTCGACTGGCGACGTCCCGGGTTGGCGGACGCGTACGCCGACCGCATCCTGGACGTGCTGGCCGAACGCGGCGTGGACGTCCGGGACCGGCTGCTGTTCCGCGAGGTCCGTACCCCGGCCGACCTGGACGCCGCGACCGGGGCGCCGGGCGGCACGATCTACGGCACCGCCGGCGGTCTGCTCCGCCCGGCCAACCGGGGTCCGGCGCACGGGCTGTGGCTGGTGGGCGGCTCCAGCCACCCCGGCGGTGGCCTGCCGATGGTGACCCTCTCCGCGCAGATCGTCGCCGACGAGATCGGTCCCGCCTGGTAGTCCGGCGGGGTCGCTCAGCCGGCCCGGTCGCTCAGCCGGCCCGGTCGCTCAGCCGGCCCGGTCGCTCAGCCCGCGGGGTCGCTCAGCCCGCGTCGAGGAGCGCGCGGCGGACGGTGGACAGCAGTTGTCCCAGCCCGAAGCCGGCGAGCAGCACCCACACGGCGGTCGCCATGGTGATGGTGCCGGCGGCCAGGTCCGGCTCGATCAGACCGGCCAGCCCGGCGACCACCAGGCCCGCCAGCGCGACCGAGACCCGGGTGGGACGTTCGCCGACGGTCACCGCGCCGATCTCCCGCATCCCGGCCGAGACCGCGCGGGCCCGGACGTACTCGTGCAGCCAGGACAGCGCGCCGGCCGCGACGACGAGCGCGCCCGGCGCGCCGACCAGCCAGAACGCCAGTAGCCACGCCACCTCGCCGAGCCGGTCCGCCAGCGAGTCGTAGACGTACCCGAGCCGGGTGGTGCGGCCGGTGGCGACCGCCACGGCGCCGTCCACGCTGTCGGCCACGGCGGCGAACAGCACGAACAGCGCGCCGAGGAACGGGCCGTCGTCCGGCCGGGTCGCCAGCAGCGGTACGCAGAAGCAGAGCAGCACCCCGGCAGCGGTGACCGGGGTGGGGCCGACCCGCAGCCGGCCCAGCACGTACCCGACGTGGTAGGCGAACCGCAGCCAGGCGCGTACGACCGGCGCGGCGACCCGCGGGTCGAACCCGCCGTGCAGCCGCGCCCACGCCGTGGCGTACTGGTCCCAGTTCAGCTGTGTGCCCACCTGGGGATCAACCGTCGTGCCGGGCATCAGGTGTCGCCGACTCCGCGTTCACACCCGCGCGCCGGCCCTGAGGTTCTGCCAGACCTCCCGGGTGGCGGTGGACCGGTTGAGGGTGATGAAGTGGATTCCCGGTACGCCCTCGTCCAGCAGCCGGCGGCACATCTCGCTGGCCTGCTCGATGCCGAGCCGACGCACCGCCTCCGGGTCGTCGGCCACCTGCTCGAAGCGTGCCGCCAGCGCCGGCGGGAACGGCGCGCCGGAGAGCTGCACGGACCGCTCGATGGTGCCGATCTGGGTCACCGGCATCACCCCGGCCAGGATCGGGGTGGCGCAGCCGGCGGCGGCCACCCGGTCACGCAGGCGCAGGTAATCGTCGGCCTCGAAGAACATCTGGGTGATCGCGAACTCGGCGCCGGCCCGGCACTTGCGGACGAACTGCGCGGTGTCGCTGGCCACGTCGGGTGAGCGGGGGTGCTTGTACGGGAAGGCCGCCACACCGACGCTGAAGTCACCGGAGTCACGGACCAGCCGGACCAGGTCCTCGGCGTAGTCGACGCCCTCGGGATGCCGGACCCACTCGCCACCCGGGTTGCCGGGCGGGTCGCCGCGTACGGCCAGCACGTTGCGCACCCCCACCCCGGCGAGCCGCCCGATGACGTGCCGCAGCTCCGCCACGGAGTGGTTGACGGCGGTCAGGTGGGCCATCGGCAGCAGGGTGGTGTCGGTGGCGATCCGCTCGGTCACCGCCACGGTGGTGTCCCTGGTCGAACCGCCCGCGCCATAGGTGATCGACACGAACGACGGACGCAGCGACTCCAGCTCGCGGATCGCCTGCCAGAGCAACCGCTCCCCCGCCTCGGTCTTGGGCGGGAAGAACTCGAACGAGAACGTCGGCTGGCGGTCACGGATGAGCGCCCCGATCGCCGGCTGCGGATTGGGGAGTACCGAGGGAAGACCGAGCGCCACGACCCGACTCTAGCGGGCGGCGCCACCGGGACCCAGAAGCTTCCCACCGTGCGCACGAGTCGAGCGGTCCCAACCGACCGCGCGTCATGGTGAGCAAGCGATGAGCGAGGGGTCAAGAAAATCGGGAGTACGGTGACGAACGTGCCTAAACGGCAGCCACGCCGCTGCCGACAGGTTGCTGACGAGCTGCGCCAGCGGATCGAGGCCGGAGTCATCGTCGTTGTGGACGCCTGACCCTTCCGTTGCCTACTGCCGCAGTGATGACCTGCAAGCCCGCCGACCGGACGAAGATCCGCCGCCTCTCCACGGCATCACCCTTCTTGTCCAGCTGATAACCATCGACCCACACCCAGCCGTCATAGGTGATCCAGTCCGTCACTACCCCGATCACCCTGAACGTCATTGGCTTTGTGAACTGGATGCTCGCTTCCCTGGTGAGAAGCAGAATGTCACCGGGATTGAGCCTCATCGACTGTTCCTCTCCCGCCAACTCTTCAGGCGTCCACTGGCCTCCACAGTCGAGGGCACGAGCCGTCCGGTGTGCACTTCGAGCAGACGTTGCGGTGGTGGAAGTCGATCACGTAGCTAGCCATGATCACGAGGAACGGGGGTTCCGGTCGAGGCTCCTCAAGCATCATGACGGCCGGCCTGCTGGTTGCGACGCTTCGCAGCCTGGCGTCTCGTCTTGCTTCGCTTGGGTGCCTCAATGGCGCGGTACGCACCTGTCTGCTCGGGGAAGCTCGTCCGCTCGATGACATCCACGGGTCTGCCTGGTCTCTGGAACCACTTCCAACGGTGCATCTGCCCCTCCGCATCGTCGTTTTCTGCACTGTGCCGGATAGCGATAGGACCCCTACACTGCGTTAATGTATGTTCATTGAGCGTCACGGACGTCCAATGAGGAGAGCGCTGTGAACCACGGACTCATCGCAGCCATGACGGAAGCCGGCGAGACAGCCGAGAGCCTTGCAGCTCAGACCGGTGTAGACCCCAAGACGGCACAGCGATGGGTGAGCCGCGGACGCATCCCCCGCCCAGTAGCACGCTCCCGAGTAGCGGCCATCCTCGGTAAGGACGTAAAGGACCTTTGGCCGGACGTACTCAAGAGGCGCGAGCCCTCATGGTTCCGTCAATGGGTCGACGTTGAGCGGGAGGCGTTGGGGCTTCGATGGTTCGAGCTGGCGTGGGTTCCGGGGCTGTTACAGACCGAGGCGTACGCCAGGGCAACGCTGGAGATGGAGTCACTGACCCTGGAGGAGGTCGATGCATTCGCCTTAGCTCGCATTGAGCGTCAGTCGATCCTTCACCGCTCACGGCCCCCTCTGCTGGTGGCCGTCATGGACGAAGCAGTCCTTCGCCGGCCAGCCAACGCCAAGGACGACGGCACCCTGATGCGTGCCCAGTGTGCGCACATCCTTGCCTGCGCAGAACTGTCCTGCGTACGGGTTCACGTCGTCCCGCTGGGTACGCCGATGCATCCCGGGCTGGGCGGGCCGTTCATCATGGCCGAACTGCCCGATGGAACCCGGGCAGCTCACATCGACGCGCAGGTCAGAGCGCAGATCATCGACGATCGAGAGGAAGTCGCTACCCTGGAGGGACGGTGGTCGCGCATAGTTGGCGAAGCGCTCCCCCGAGCGCAGTCTCTCAACCTCATCAGGGAAGCGGCAGCATCATGGACCTGACCAGCGCACATTGGCGCAAGAGCACGAAGAGCGGCAACAACGGCGGGGCATGCATTGAGGTCGCTGACAACCTCTCGGGAGTCGTTGCTATCCGGGACAGCAAGGACCAGCACGGGCCAGCGCTGGTATTCGGCCCTGACCAGTGGCAAGCCTTCGTTGCAGTCGTCAAGACCGATGCCCTGAGCTGACTGCGCTCCGGAGAGAACAAGCCGTCAAGGGTGCTCGTGACCAATGACTCCGAACACAGAAAGTCCTCTACCCGATCGGGTAGAGGACTTTCTTTTTCAGCGAAGCCGAGACCATTGACCAGGAACATGTCGGCCTCCTCCCTGGGTGCCGGCGGAGAAGTCGTCGTACCCCCGGGGTAGGAATGGGGGGCGCGGGAGGGGCGGCGGGGGCGGCCCGGCTCCGGCGTGGGGGTCACGCAACCGAGGTGCGCCCGGCCCGTCGCGCGGGCGGGGTGGCACCGCGTCGACGTCCGCCGGGAGGGCCCGTGACCTCGTCCCCACCGCCGCACCGCACCCAGCTCGGGCCGCTGCTCGTGCGGCATCGGCGGGCCCGAGGATGGAGCCAGCAGCGTGCCGCCGCCGAGTTGTGCGCCGCCGCAGGCGTGCCGACGCTGAGCCGTCACGAGGTGTCCCGGTGGGAACGGCAGCGACGCGTACCCGGCAGTTTCTGGCTCGGCTGGCTCGCCGTCGTGCTGGACGTACCGGCGGCGGTCCTCGCCGAGGCGGCCGTGCACGCCCGGCGGACCGGTCCGCCCGCGGCCGGCGGATCGGGCCGACACGGCGCGGCCGGTGCGCGGACAGGCCCGGGCCGGGCCGGCGGGACTACGCGTGGCGGTGGGGCGCGGACCGTGGCGACCCGCTAGCGTCGTGGCGTGACCCACGCTGCTCCTGTGTCCCCCGTCGACCGCGCCGGCCTGCGGCAGCGGGTCGACGAGGCGCTCACCGAGTTCCTGGCCGGCCAGCGGGCCCGGTTGATCCGAGTCGACCAGGCCCTCGTCCCGGTGGCGGAGGCGATCGAGGCGTTCGTGCTCGGTGGCGGCAAGCGCCTGCGCCCGGCCTTCGCCTACTGGGGATTCCGGGGTGCCGGCGGGGTGGACGGCGACGAGGTTCTCACCGCTCTCGCGGCACTGGAGTTCGTGCAGGCCAGCGCCCTGATCCACGACGACCTGATGGACCGTTCCGACACGCGGCGCGGCGAGCCGGCGGTGCACCGGCGGTTCGCCACCCGGCACCGGGCGGCCGGTTGGGGCGGCGACCCGGACGGGTTCGGCGACTCGGCCGCGATCCTGCTCGGGGATCTGTGCCTGGTGTGGTCCGACGAGCTGCTGCACTCCGCCGGCCTGGACCTGCGGGCCGTGGCCCGGGCCCGGCCGGTCTTCGACGAGATGCGCACCGAGGTCACCGTCGGGCAGTACCTCGACGTGCTGACCCAGGTCACCGGGGACACGTCGGTGGAACGGGCCAGCAAGGTCGCCCGGTACAAGTCGGCGAAGTACACCGTCGAGCGCCCGCTGCTGCTCGGCGCCGCGCTGGCCGACGCCGGCGAGGACGTCCGGACGACCTACTCGGCGTACGGGTTGCCGCTGGGCGAGGCGTTCCAGCTCCGCGACGACGTGCTCGGGGTCTTCGGCGACCCGGCGCAGACCGGCAAGCCCGCCGGGGACGACCTGCGCGAGGGCAAGCGCACCTATCTGGTGGCGGCGGCCGTGGAGGCCACCGACGACGCGGGCCGGGAGCTGCTGCTCGGTCAGCTCGGCAACCCGGACCTGGACGAGCAGGGTGTAGCCCGCCTGCGCGAGCTGATCCACGCGAGCGGCGCCCTGACCCGCACCGAACAGCGCATCGTGACGCTCACCGACACCGCCCTGGCCGCCCTGTCCGCCGTCGACCTGGACACCGAAGCCCGCCAGGCCCTGGTAGACCTGGCCATAGCCGCAACCCGCCGAGCCGACTAACCCCCGCCCCCTCTCCCCCTGCCCCCACCCCCTTCACTGCGTTGATCATGAAGTTATTGCCGCGACACGCCGCGGCAGCGGGCAATAACTTCATGATCAACGGGGCCAGGACGGGGCCGGGACGAGGCCAGGACGAGGCCGGGACGAGGCCGGGACGAGGCCAGGACGAGGCCGGGACGCACGGGCGCGCCGGTGCGGGGGCTGGGGTGGGGGGCTAGAAGCCCAGGGCCTGGGCGCGGCGTTTGACCTCGCGGGCCTGGTCGCCGGAGAGGGCCGCGGCGGGCGTGTTGCCGGGAAGCGTGTCGTCCCGCTCGTAGAGCCAGCGCAGCGCCGCCTCGTCGTCGTAGCCGTTGTCGGCCAGCAGGTTGAGCACGCCGGGCAGGTGCTTCAGAACTGTCGCGTTGGCCACCAAATCGGCGGGGATCCGGCGGATGCCGTCGCGGCGGACCGCCAGCAGCTCCCGGTCGCGGATCATCTGGTGGACCTTGCTGATCGACACGTCGAGCCGCTCGGCGACGTCGGGCAGGGCGAGCCAGTCGGCCGGGTCGGTGGGGCCGGCGAGCTCGGGGTCGGGTACGGATTCGGTCACCCGATCACCCTGCCACGCCGCCGTCGGCGCGGACCACCGGCACCCCGCACCACCGGTCCGCGTCCGCAGGGTGGGCACCGCCGGTGAGCAGCGGCTCAGGGCCGCCGCCGGGGTGGCGGTCACGACGGGACGGACCGGGTACGTCCCCGGGCTGTAGCATCCTGTTCAACTCCCACCCTCTGGACACATAGACTGCCTGCCGATGGACACACAGGTCGCCGACACGTTGCTGGGCTCGCTGATCGACGGGCGCTACCGCATTCGCGGTCGCGTGGCCCGTGGCGGCATGGCGACCGTGTACACCGCCACCGACGAACGCCTCGAGCGCACCGTCGCAGTCAAGATCATTCACCCGACCCAGGCGCCCGAGGCGCGTGCCCGGGTCGCCAACTTCGTGGCCCGGTTCACCGACGAGGCGAAGACCATCGCCCGGCTGACCCACCCGAACGTCGTCGCGGTCTACGACCAGGGCACTCACGCCGGCCTGCCGTACCTGGTGATGGAGTACGTCCGCGGCCGCACGCTGCGCGACGTGCTGGCCGAGCGACGCCGACTCAACCCGGACGAGGCGCTGGCCATCGCCGAGCAGATGCTCGCCGCGATCGCCGCCGCGCACCGGGCCGGCCTCGTGCACCGCGACGTCAAACCCGAGAACGTCCTGGTCGCCGAGGCGCCCACCGGCGGCGTCGCCAACCTCGTGGACAGCGTCGTCAAGGTGGCCGACTTCGGGCTCGCCCGCGCGGTCGAGGCCAGCGCCGACGACGAGCAGGGCAACCAACTGATGGCCACCGTGGCGTACGTCGCCCCGGAGCTGGTCACCGAGGGTCGGGCCGATCCGCGTACCGACGTCTACTCCGCCGGCATCGTCCTGTTCGAGATGCTCACCGGTCGGGTGCCGTACGACGGGGACCGTCCGGTGGACGTCGCCTGGCAGCACGTCGACCGGGACGTGCCGGCGCCCTCGACCCTGGTGCCCGGCCTGCCGCCGGCGCTCGACACCGTGGTGCAGCGCGCCACGCGGCGTGACCCGTCCGCCCGGCCCGCCGACGCCGGCGCGCTGCTGGCCGAGGTTCAGGTCGCGCGGGACCAGTTGGGCAGCGTCAACAGCACCAGCACCGCCGTACTGCGCCGGGTGACCGACGAGCCGCCGGTCTCCCAGCCGACGATGATGGTCGCCGCGATCCGCCCGGCGGAGCGGCCCACCTGGGCGCGACTGCCCGAGGGCGGCAGCCAGGGCCCGGGCCGTCGGCGAGCAGCACCGGAGCCCGCCGAGGGCCTGGGTGCGCGGTTCGCCGAGCTGCGCAACACGGTGCTGAGCAACTCGCAGGGTCGTCTGGCTGTCGCGGTCGTGGTGGTGGCGCTGGGCCTGGTGGCCGCGCTGGGCGGCTGGTGGTTCGGCGTCGGCCGCTACACCTCCGCCCCGCAGCTGGTCAGCCTGAGCAAGACCGACGCGCAGGCCCAGGCCGACCGCGCCGGCCTGACCCTGGCGTACGGGGAGCCGCGTTTCGACGAGAAGGCGCCGAAGGACAGCGTGCTGGGGCAGAGCCCGGCGTCGTCCAGCAAGATCGTCAAGGGCGGCACGATCACCCTGACCCTCTCGCTGGGCCCGGAGCGCTTCCCGGTGCCGGACGTGATCGGCAAGGAGTACGAGCTGGCCGAGGCGGATCTGGTCAACGCGCAACTGGTGGTCGCCAAGGGCGCCACCCGCTATGACGACACCCTGCCGGCCGGCGTCGTCCTGGACAGCTCCCCGAAGGTGGGCGCCGAGGTCAAGCCGGGCACGAAGATCACGCTCATCCTGAGCCGTGGCCGGGCACCGGTGACGGTGCCGAACCTGGTGGGCAAGAGCCTGACCGAGGCGCGCACCAAACTGGGCCAGCTCGGCCTGACGCCGGTGGAGAGTTTCAAGGACTCCGACAAGCCCAAGGACGAGATCCTCGGGCAGAGCCCGGCCGACGGCGCGGGCGTGGAGAAGGGCACCGAGGTCAAGCTGGAGATCAGCAAGGGCCCGCCGCTGGTCGTGGTGCCCCGGGTTGTCGACCTGCCCTGCCAGCAGGCCAAGCAGGTGCTGGAGAGTCAGGGTTTCCCGGTGACGGTCGCCGTCAACCCGAACGCGGTGGTTCGCATCCAGGCCCCCGGCGAGAACTCGCAGGTGCCTCCGGGCACCCCGGTCGTCATCACGTGCTTCTGATGCCGGCGATCTCCACGCGGCCGGTGGGCGCGCACACCCCGACCTCGGGCGGGCTGGCCAAGGCTGCCCTGCCCTACGTCGACGCCACCGGTGCCGCAGCCGTGCAGGTCTACGTCTCCAACTCGCGGGGCTGGGCGCTGCCGCCCGGCGACCCGGCGCAGGACGCGCTGTTCCGCGAGGGCTGCGCCGAGCGGGGCATCCCGGCGTTCATCCACGCCTCGCTGCTGGTCAACCTCGGCTCACCCACTCCGGCCACCGTCGAGCGATCGGCGCTGACGCTGGCGCACGCGCTGCGCCGGGGTGCGGCGATCGGCGCGCAGGCGGTGGTGTTCCACGCCGGCAGTTCGGTCGACGAGGGGTACGCCGAGGAGGCGATGCGGCAGGTCCGCCGGGAGCTGCTGCCCCTGCTCGACCGGGCCGCCGAGGCCGGCGGGCCGATGCTGCTGGTCGAACCGAGCGCCGGTGGCGGCCGTTCCCTCGCCTCCCGGGTGGAGCACCTGGGGCCCTACCTCGACGCGGTGGACCGGCATCCGATGCTCGGGGTCTGCTTCGACACCTGCCACGCCTGGGCGGCCGGCCACGACCTGGCCGCCGAGGGCGGGATGACCGCGACCCTGGACACGCTGGTGGCCACCGTGGGGCCGGACCGGCTGCGGCTGGTGCACGCCAACGATTCCAAGGATCTGTGCGGCTCCACCCGGGACCGGCACGAGAACATCGGCAAGGGCACCATCGGCGAGCCGGCCTTCGCCGAGCTGATGGCCCACCCGGCCACCGCCGGCGTCCCCGTGGTCGTGGAGACCCCGAGCGAGAAGCAACTGGGCCACCGGGCCGACATAGAAACCCTGACCCGCCTCAACCCCTAACCCGTACCCCCACCCGTCCGCTCGTGGTGGTGATCAAGAGCTTTGCGTCAAAATCCGGTCTTCGGATGACGCGAAGCTCTTGATCGACAGGGAGTGGGTCAGGCGGCGAGGACCCTGGTCAGGACGATCGCGGCGCGGGTTACCGCGTCGTCGTCGAGGTCCAGGTGGGTGACCAGGCGCGCGGTCCGGGGGCCGAGCACCGAGATCAGTACGCCCTCCTCGCGCGCGGCGGCGGCCAGGGCGCGGGCGTCCAACGCGTGCTTGGTCAGGTCCAGCGGAACGAGGTTGGTGCGGACCGTGGTGGCGAGCACCCCGAACGGCGCGACCGCCTCGGCGAGCCGGGCCGCCCTGGCGTGGTCCTCGGCGAGCCGGTCGACGTGGTGCGCGAGCGCGTACCGGCCGGCGGCGGCGAGGATGCCGGTCTGGCGCATGCCGCCGCCCATCCGCTTACGGATCATCCGAGCCCGCTCGATCTTCTCCGCGCTGCCCACCACCAGCGAACCGACCGGCGCGCCGAGCCCCTTGGAGAGGCAGACGGCAAGCGTGTCGAACAGCCGGCCGTACTCGGTCAGCGGCACCCCGTCGGCGACGTGCGCGTGCCAGATCCGGGCGCCGTCGCAGTGCAGCGCCACTCCCGCGTCGTCGGCGACGCCGCGCAGCTCCCGCAGAGTGGCCAGCGGGATCACGCCGCCACCACCCCGGTTGTGGGTCTGCTCGACGGCGATCGCGCGGGTGGGCACGGCGAAGTAGCCGTCCGGACGGATCATCCGGGCGACCACCTCCGGGTCGATGTCCGCGCCGACGGCCGACCAGGTCCGCGAGGAGATCCCGCCGTACGCGGCGGCGGCGCCGATCTCGTACGTGACCACGTGCGCGTCCGCGTCGCACAGCAGTTCGTCGCCGGGCGGCACCAGCAGTTGCAGGGCGATCTGGTTGGCCATCGACCCACTCGGGGCGAAGAGCGCCGCCTCGTGCCCGAACAGCGCGGCGACCTCCGCCTCCAACGCGTTGACGGTGGGGTCGTCGCCGTAGACGTCGTCACCGACCTCGGCGGCGGCCATCGCCTCGCGCATCCCGGCGGTAGGCCGGGTCACCGTGTCGGAACGCAGGTCAACAAGCTCAGTCACAGTCATCCTCTCGACAGCCGGTGGCGGGTCTCGCACACCTGGCCACGGTCATTCTTCTCGGCGGCCGACAGGGGCCGCAGCGTCAGCCTCGGAGCCAGGCTTCAGGCTGCCGACAGGGGTCGCAGCGTCAGCCTCGGAGCATCTCCGCCACGAGGAAGGCCAGCTCCAACGACTGCTGGGTGTTCAGCCGAGGATCGCAGGCGGTCTCGTACCGGTCGGGCAGGTCGAGGTCCTCGATGCCCTGGGCACCGCCGAGGCACTCGGTGACGTCCTCACCGGTCAACTCGACGTGGATGCCGCCGGGGTGGGTGTCCAGGCCACGGTGCACCTCGAAGTAGCCGAGCACCTCGTCGACGATGCGGTCGAAGTGCCGGGTCTTGTAGCCGTTGGACGACTCGTGGGTGTTGCCGTGCATCGGGTCGCACTGCCAGACCACCTTGGCACCGGAGGCGGTGACCTTGGCCACGATCGGCGGCAGGGCGTCGCGGACCCGGTGGTTGCCCATCCGGCTGATCAGGGTGAGCCGGCCGGGGATGTTGTCCGGGTTGAGCTTCTCGCACAGCTCGATCGCCTCGTCCGGGGAGGTCGTCGGGCCGAGCTTGACGCCGATCGGGTTGGCGATCCGGGAGATGAAGTCGATGTGCGCGCCGGTGATCTGCCGGGTGCGCTCGCCGACCCACAGGAAGTGCCCGGACAGCCCGTACGCCCGACGGTCGGAGACCCGGGTGAGCGCCCGGTCGTACTCGAGGGCCAGGGCCTCGTGGGAGCAGTAGAGGGTGACGGTCCGCAGCGCCTCGTCGTCGGTCATCCCGCAGGCCCGGATGAAGGCCAACGCCCGGTCGATCTCCCGGGCGATCGCCTCGTAGCGCTCCCCCGCCGGGGAGGTCCGCACGAAGCCCTTGTTCCAGTCGTGCACGGCGTGCAGGTCGGCGAGCCCGCCGGCGAGGTACGCCCGCAGCATGTTCATCGCGGCGGCCGAGTTGGCGTACGCGCGGATCATGCGCTGCGGATCGGCGACGCGGGCGGCGGGATCGGCCTCCAGCGAGTTGATCATGTCGCCGCGGTACGCGGGCAGGCCACGCGCGTCGGTGGGCAGCGAGCGGGGCTTGGTGTACTGGCCGGCGACCCGGGCTACCTTGACGACCGGCAGCGACGCTCCGTAGGTGAGCACGATGGCCATCTGCAACAGGGTGCGGGCGTTGGCCAGCAGATGACTCTCGGTGTTGTCGGCGAACGTCTCGGCGCAGTCACCGCCCTGGAGCAGGAACGCCTTGCCCTCGCAGACCAGCGCCAGCTTCTGCCGGAGCTGGTCCACCTCGTAGGGCGCGACGACCGACGGCACGGTGTCGAGCACCTTGCAGACCTCGGCGACGGCGGCCGGGTCGGACCACGGTGGGACCTGCTCGCGGGGCAGCTCCCGCCAGCGGTCCAGACCGAGGGCGGCGTCCTCGGCGGAGTCGACGGTCGGACGGCTGGTCTGCAGGCCCGGGCTGCCCACCGCGGGATGGCTCAGCTGATGCCACTCATGGCGCATGAGAGAAAGCGTACGGCGACCGTGGGTGTGACCGGGCGGCGAGGGTGACGGTTCCGGCAAGTGGGAGATCGATCCCACCGACGCCGGTCAGGACGCGGGTGAGGGAGCGAGCCCCTTGGGCGAGGGCTTGGCGGCCGGATGGCCCCCTGGCGCCTCACCGGCGATGCACCAGTCGCCGCCGTCGCGGGTGACGGTGAACAGCAGCGGGCGGGTGACCTTGCTCTTGCCGGCGATGACCGAGACCGAGACGCTGACCTCCTGCCCGCGCTTGCCCGACCGGACGTCGGTGATGGTCGCCTCAGGCACCTCGAAGTGGTCGGCGAAGTCGCCGTTCGGGCCGGTGGCGGCGAGGTCGAACCCGCCGTGCAGCAGCGCGCAGAGCTGACTGCGGCCGGCGGCGACGTCCTTGGCGATCATCGCGTCGAGGTACGCCTGCACGCGCTCGCGGGACCGGGCGGCGGCCTCCTCGGCGGGGGACCGCTGGACCGCGGTCTCCTGGGCGGGGGACCCCTTCGGCTTGGCGATCTGCTCGTCGGCGTCGTCGCGGCCGATCCCGCAGCCGGCCAACGAGGCCGGGAGCAGCACGAACGCGGCGGCGGCCACCACCAGCCCGCGGTGGATCGAGCGCATGACCACCTCCGTCGACCAGGGAAATCGAAACCTGCCGAGCCGCGAGTCTGCCACATCGGGCCCGACCCGCCCAAGGCCTGCGGCCCGGCCGACGCTGGGCGTCGACCGGGCCGCTTCGGCACGGGCAGGGAGGGGCGGTGCGGGCCCCTCCCCGCCGTGTGGGGTGGTGCGTCGGCCTTCGGCTCAGCCGAGACCGCCCTTGATGGCGCCGATGAGCTCACCATTGCTGGTGTCGCCGGAGAGCTCCCAGAAGAAGGCGCCGCCGAGGCCCTGGTTGTTCGCGTACGTCATCTTGCCGTTGATGGTCGACGGAGTGTCGTAGCTCCACCAGTTGCTGCCGCACTTGGCGTACGCGGTGCCGGCGATCGTGCCGGTGGCCGGGCAGGTGTTCTTGAGGACCTTGTAGTCCTCGATGCCCGCCTCGTAGGTGCCCGGCGCGGCACCGGTGGCGCTGCCACCAGGGGCGGCCTGCGTGACGCCCGTCCAGCCCCGCCCGTAGAAACCGATGCCGAGCAGCAGCTTGTTGGCCGGGACGCCCTTGCTCTTGAGCTTCTGGATCGCCGCGTCGGAGTTGAAGCCCTGCTGCGGGATACCGGTGTACGACGTCAGAGGCGAGTGCGGGGCGGTGGGGCCCTGGGCGGCGAAGGCGCCGAAGTAGTCGTACGTCATCGGCATGAGCCAGTTGAGGTTGCCGATGGCCCCGGCGTAGTCGGTGGCGTCGATCTTGCCGCCGTTGCTGCCGTCCGCGGTGATCGCGGCGGTGACGAGGGCGCTGGACCCGAACTTCGACCGCAGGGCGCCGATCACGTTCTTGAACGCGTTGGGACCGCTGGTGTCGCAGCTCAGACCGCAGGCGTTCGGGTACTCCCAGTCGACGTCGATGCCGTCGAAGACGTCCGCCCAGCGCGGGTCCTCGACCAGGTTGTAGCAGCTCTCGGCGAACGCGGCCGGGTTCTGGGCGGCCTGGGTGAAGCCGCCGGACCAGGTCCAGCCACCGAACGACCAGATCACCTTGAGGTGCGGGTTGAGCGCCTTGAGCTTGCGCAGCTGGTTGAAACTGCCGCGCAGCGGCTGGTCCCAGGTGTCGGCGACGCCGTCCACGCTCTCCGCCGCCGTGTACGCCTTGTCGTAGTCGGCGTAGCTGTCGCCGATGGTGCAGCGACCGCCGGTGGTGTTACCGAAGGCGTACAGGATGTGGGTCAGCTTCGCGGCCGAGCCGCTGGTCTGGATGTTCTTGACGTGGTAGTTGCGCCCGTAGACGCCCCACTCGGCGAAGTAGCCGACGACCTTCTTGCCGCCCGTGTTGGGCGGCGGGGTGGTGGTCGGGGGCGCGGTGGTCGGCGGCGCGGTGGTGGGCGGTGCCGTGGTCGGGGGTGCCGTGGTGGGCGGCGCGGTCGTGGTCGGTGAGGTCGTCGGGGTGCCGCCGCCGCAGGGCGCGCCGTTGACGGTGCAGTTCAGCGGCGCCTTGTACGCGCCGGTGCCGTTGTAGCCCCAGCTGAACGACGCGCCGGGGGCGAGCCCTCCGGCCCAGCTCTTCTTGACCGCGACGTAGTGGTTGCCGCTGCTGGTGACGTCGGCGTCCCACGCGCTGCTGATGGTGGTGCCGGACGGCAGGTCGAACTCGATGCGCCAGGTGGCGACCGTGGCGCTGGTGCCGTTGGTCACGGTCACCTTCGCCTCGTGACCGGTCCCCCAGTCCTGTGCCTTGACGAACGTGGTGGTGACCGTGCCGGCGCCGAACGCGGTCGTCATCGGCACCGCCGCGACGGTCACGGCGACCACGGCGCCGGCCCAGAGGGCCCGACGGAGCGATCTTTTCATGAGGCGTCTCCCGTACTGTTAGGAAACTTTCCAAAAGAGATGGTGAGACGGTACTCACACCGTCATCACTCCGTCAAGATGTCCATGTTTCGATTTACCCTGATGCGCGGAATGCGCCTCTCACGCCCCGTCCCGGCGGGACGACACTCGGCGCGTAACCTCGGGCCATGACCGTCTTCGACATCCCGATCGGCGCCCTCAACGGCGGCCCCGCCGACCTCGACCGCTACCGCGGCAAGGCGCTGCTGGTCGTCAACGTCGCCTCCCGCTGCGGCCTCACTCCGCAGTACGCCGGCCTCCAGACCCTCGCCGACACGTACGCCGAGCGTGGCCTCGTGGTGCTGGGCGTGCCGTGCAACCAGTTCGCCGGACAGGAGCCGGGTAGCGCCGCCGAGATCAGCGACTTCTGCCAGGTCAACTACGGGGTGACCTTTCCGCTGACCGAGAAGGTCGACGTCAACGGACCCGAGCGGCACCCGCTCTACGCCGCGCTGGTGTCCATGCCGGACGCCGACGGGCACACCGGGGACGTTCGCTGGAACTTCGAGAAGTTCCTGGTGGCGCCGGACGGCACGGTCGCCGCCCGCTTCGCCCCGACGGTCGAGCCCGACGCCGACGACCTGCGCACGGCCATCGAAAAGATCCTCCCCGCCTGACGCCCCACCCCGAACGCCCCACCCGGGGAGCAGGCGCCGCCGGAGGGTGGCGCGTCCCGCGAAGCCCGTCGCACGACATTGTGTACGCAGTACGTTGTGCGGGACCGGCTCGCGCAACCAGAGGTTCGTGCAATAACCCACCGCATCGGTCGGGAATGCGTCGCGGGTGGACGGAGTTGGGAAGCAGCATGACAACTGTGGGACTGATCGGCAGCGGCAACATCGGCGGCACCGTGGCCCGACTGGCGGTGGACGCCGGCTACGACGTGGTGCTGAGCAACTCGCGCGGGCCGGAGACGCTCACCGAACTGGTCGACAAGCTGGGCGAGCGGGCCAGCGCCGGCACGTCCCAGGACGCGGCGCGGGTCGGCGATCTGGTGGTGGTCACCGTGCCGCTCAAGGCGTACCGGGCGGTGCCCGTCGAACCGTTGGCCGGCAAGGTCGTCATCGACACCAACAACTACTACCCGGAGCGTGACGGAAGCTTCCCGGAGCTGGACTCGGGCGAGACCACCAGCAGCGAACTCCTCCAGCGGCACCTGCCGGAGTCGCGGGTGGTGAAGGTCTTCAACAACATCTACTTCGTGGGCCTGGCCGCGCTGGCCCGGCCGTCCGGGGCCGCCGACCGCAGCGCCCTCGCCATCGCCGGTGACGACGCCGCCGCGAAGGCCGAGGTCACGGCCTTCCTCGACCGGATCGGGTACGACGCGGTCGACGTCGGCCCGCTCGCCGAGGGCTGGCGCTACCAGCCGGACACCCCGGCGTACGGCACGCTCTACTCCGCGACCCCGACCAACTGGGAGCAGCCGGCGCAGGGTGACGCAGAGAAGCTCCGCACCGCCCTGGCCGCCGCCACCCGCTGAGTAACCGCCGCCCTCCGGTGACCGCCTACCGGGTGGCCCTCCGGAGGGCGGCGGCCAGTTCGTCGTCGTAACTGGCGATCGGCTGACCATCGAGGTCGTACGCCACGAGCCGGCCCTGCGCCATACTGGCCCGTAGCAGCATCCCGTGCACCGACTGGTTGCCCAGCGACGCCAGGTTGCCGATCCGTGCGGTCTGCCGGACGGCCTCGGTCCAGTAGGTCCAGCTCTCGCCGGGCAACACGAGCGCCGCCAGCCCGGCACAGCCCACGAACGTCGCCGCCGCACGCCCGGCATCGCGGTAGCGGCCGGTGACGAGGAAGTAGACGACGAACAACAGGGGTGTCAGCTTGATCGCCGCCGCTACCCCGACCAGCACTCCCCGCAGCCGTGGCGGGACGACGCCGATGCCGTCCAGCAGCGCCAGCGGCACGACGAAGATGCTGACCTGCCCGAACCGCAGATTGCTCTGCACCGGCGCCGACAGCATCAGCGTCAGGGCAGCCACCGCGACGACCAGCGGGCGGCGGGACCGATCGGCGCTCAGCGCGACACCGACCATCCCGGCGATGGCGACGACCGCCGCGCACGTCGCGACCAGCCAGATCCCCTGGAGTACGCCCTCAGCGACCCACGGTGATCGGGGCCAGCACCAGTGCGGCGAACGGTGGATAGGTGAACGGCCCGCCGTTCGCGGCGCGGTACTCGTACAGCGGGCGGCCGGCGTGCAGATCGGACAGTGCGCCGTAGTAGATGTGCAGGTCGGAGAGCCGGTCATCGCGTGTCATCACGAGCACACAGGACACCGTCGCGACGACGACGAAGGCCGCCCACACCAGCGCCACCCGGCGATCCCGCATCGCCCGAGAATAGGCGAACGCAAGCCGGGCGACGGCCCCGTCAACCGTTGGCCGTGCAGTCGAACGGTGACGAGCACGACTCGGCCGACGGGCGAAGGCACTACTTCTGAAAGAGCACCGACGCGACGTCCGCCACGATCTCGAGAGCCCAGTCCAACTGCGGACAGTCGTGCTGACCTCGACACTCCAGGCAGCCGCTCGGCAGCTGATCATGCCTACCAGGCCACCGCACTACCTCCGCGTCGCCGACGACATCGCGCGCAGAATCAATTCCGGCGAGTACCCGCCCGGCCATCAACTGCCCTCGGTCTCGGATATCGGCGAGATCTACAACGTGGCACGGTCGACTGCCTACCGGGCCGTACGCGAACTGCACCAGCGGAACCTGGTGTACGGCCAACAGGGGCAGGGCGTCTTCGTCGCCGAGTCGGAGTAGCCAGCGCGGTAGCGGCAGCAGTTTCGGTCCCAGAGTCAGGTCATCCCTCGCCGAACGGCAAGATCGCGCTCGATCATGGATCCAGTGGCATCCTTTCGACGCCGAGGCCACTACATCCTGGATCGAGCACGATCGCGGCGCGGCGCTTGCGGCAGCGCGGCGGAGAGAAACATGGCGTGTACAACTTGCGCGAAAGTCTCACGCACGGGACTCTGTCCGTGGGTTGCCGCCCGCTCACCGAACGTGCCTCGGAGGCGACATGCACACGCTCCGTACCGCGTCCCGCCGGCTGTTGGCCGGCACCGGCGCGCTCCTGCTCGGCACCGCCGTCGCCGCCGTGCTCCCGGCACCGGCCAGCGCGGACAGCGTCGGGTACGTCCGACTCGCTCACCTCTCCCCCGACACTCCGGCGGTGGACGTCTACCTTGCCGCCCCCGACGCCGCGAAGCCGAGGGTCTTTCCCGGCGTCGGCTACGGCGTGGTCTCCGACTATCTCCAGTTGCCCCCGGGCCGGTACGCGGTGGCGATGCGCGACGCCGGCGCGCCCGCCAGCGACCCGCCGGTGCTCACCACCGAGGTGGCGGTGAAAAGTGGCGGCGCGTACACCGTCGCCGGTGTCGGCCGGCACGCCGACCTGGGGCTGCGGGTGCTCACCGACGACCTGAGCGCTCCCGCGCAGGGCCGGGCCAAGGTGCGCGTCGTGCAGGCGTCGGTGCGGACGCCCGTCCTCGACGTGGCCGCCGCCGAGGGCCCGACGATCGCCGACGGCGTGCAGTTCGCCACCACCACGGACTACCAGCAGGTGGACCCGGGCACCTGGCGGCTGCGGCTGACCGGCGCGGGCGGTCCGAGCGCCGACGCCGAGGTGCGGCTGGCCGGGGGCGCGGTCTACTCGCTGCTGGTGCTCGACGGCAGGCAGGGCGGGCTCACCGCCGAGCTGCGGCAGGACGCCGAGGGCGGCACCGTCGTACCGGCGGGCGGGGTGGAAACCGGCGCCGGTGGCACCGCCGGGCGTGGGCTCGGGGCGTACCCCCTGGTGGCCGGCGCGGTGGCCGCGGCGGCCGTGGCGGCGAGCCTGCTGCTGTGGCGTCGGCGGCGGCGCACCACCTGGTGAGCATCGGGTCCGCGATCCGGCGGCACCGGGACCGTCGGGCGCCGCTGGCCGCGCTGGTCGCGGCCGGCGCGGCGGTCTGCCTGGCCGCCGGCAGCGGCGTCGGGCTCGCGACGACCGGGCCGCCCCCGGTCGCGACCTGGCACCCCGGCTGCGCCGACGGCTGCGCCTCGGTGGCCGCGTCGGTGGCCGCGTCGCCGCGACCGCAGGGTCCACCCACCCGGGTACGCGTGCCGCGCATCGGTGTCGACTCGGCGCTCACGGTGCTGGGCCTGGACCGCGCGGGCGCGCTCGTCCCGCCGGCCGACTTCGACGTGGCCGGCTGGTACGGGGGCGGCCCCGCCCCGGGCGACACTGGTCCGGCGGTGCTCGCCGGGCACCTGGACTCGCGGCGCGGCCCGGCGGTCTTCGCCCGGCTCGGCGAGCTGCGCTCCGGCGACCGCGTCCAGGTGTGGCGCGACGGGCAGTGGCTGTCGTTCCGGGTGACCGGGTCGCTGCGCACCCGCAAGGACCAGTTTCCGACGGCCGTCGTCTACGGGCCGACGCCCAACGCGGAGCTTCGCCTGGTCACCTGCGGGGGTGACTTCGACCGGCGGCGGGGTCACTACGTCGACAACGTGGTGGTGTTCGCGGTCACCGACGCCCCCGGGCCGGTTCTGCCGACGTCCGCGGCGGGCTGAGGGTTTGATCGACTCGGGTTCCAGGGAATCGCGGCATCCGACGCAAGCGGACACCGCGGTTTCCGTGCACCCCAGTTGATCAACACCCCGGTGGCGCGGCTCGGCGGCGCGGGACTGTCAGAGGGGGCGACGGCCGGCGAAGCCGCACTCGGCGCGGTGGTACCAGCGCACGTCGGAGTCGCCCTCCAACCAGCACCAGAGCACGGCGCGGCCGTCGCGCTCGCCCGGAAAGTCGAGCAGCACCGGCGCGATGCCCTTGACCTGGATGTCGTGCTGGTGAAGCTCGTCGACGACGGCGTGCAGCCGGGCCTCCAGCCCCTTGACCTCGGCCATCCCGCCGAGCGAGCTGACGCCGTGGTCGGCCAGGTCGACGCGCAGCTCGGCGAGGTCGGCGCGGATGCGGATCAGCTCGTCGACACGCGGCTGGAGGGTGGCCACCAGGTGCCGGGCCTGGGCGAGTGTGAACACGCCGCCAGTATGCGGCACCCACCCGGCCGCGGGGACCCCGCGCGCCGCGGTCAGTCGGCCTGGGCGGCCAGTTCGCGGGCGCGGTCCCGGGCCGCCTCCAGCGCGGCGAGCAGTGCGGCGCGGACGCCGTGCTTCTCCAGCTCGCGGATCGCGGAGATGGTGGTGCCGGCCGGCGAGGTGACCGCCTCGCGCAGCTTGACCGGGTGCTCGCCGGAGTC
Source organism: Micromonospora sp. NPDC005172 (assembly GCF_040608555.1). NCBI lineage: Bacteria > Bacillati > Actinomycetota > Actinomycetes > Micromonosporales > Micromonosporaceae > Micromonospora > Micromonospora sp. NPDC005172. The sequence continues at coordinate 50,096 of NZ_JBEXIL010000023.1, read as the reverse complement.
GCGCAGCATCACGGCGGAGCCGATGGCGGTCTGCACGATCAGCTCGTGCGCCACCTGGCGGGGCAGCCCGAGCAGGATCCCGGCGTCGATCATGGCTTCCACCAGCAGGTAGAAGTAGGCCGGGCCGGAGCCGGAGAGCGCGGTGACCGCGTCCTGCTGCGACTCGGGCACCCGGATGGTCTGGCCGAGCGGCTTGAACATCTCCTCGGCCAGGCTCAGGTGGGCCCCGGTGGCGTACGCCCCGGCGGAGATGGCCGTCATCGCCTCGTCGACCAGCGCCGGCGTGTTGGTCATGACCCGGACCACCGGCGTGCCCTCGGGCAGCCGGCGGTTGAAGAAGCTGGTGGGCAGCCCGGCGCAGAGCGAGATGACCAGCTTGTCGGCGGGCACCTTGGGGCCGATCTCGTCCAGCAGCGCGGCGGCGTCCTGGGGCTTGACCGACACGGCGAGCACCGCGGCCTCGTCGACGGCGGTCAGGTTGTCGACCACGCGGACGCCGTAGCGGGTGGTCAACTCCTGCGCGCGGGCGGGTCGGCGGGCGGTGGCGAGCAGCCTCTCCACCGGCCATCCGGAGCGCAGCAGGCCGGAGAGCATCAGCTCGCCGATCTTGCCCGCCCCGATCACCGCGACCGTGTGCACCCCGGCTGACATCTGGGCCGTACCCCCTTGAGGTCGGGTCGCGGCGCGGCGGGCCCGCAGGCTCGCCGCGCCGCCTACCGTCGATCAGCTGCCGAAGAAGACCTCGGCCTCTTCGTACCGCTCCAGCGGCACGGTCTTCAGCTCACGGGTGGCCTCGGCGAGGGGCACCCGGACGATGTCGGTGCTCTGCATCGCGACCATCTTGCCCCAGTCGCCGTCGTGGACCGCGTCGATGGCCTGCAGACCCAGCCGGGTGGCGAGGACCCGGTCGAAGGCGGTCGGGGTGCCACCGCGCTGGATGTGACCCAGCACCACGGTGCGGGCCTCCTTGCCGGTCTTGGCCTCCAGCTGCTCGGCGAGCCACTGGCCGATGCCGCCGAGACGGACGTGGCCGAACGAGTCCAGCTCCTGGTTGTGCAGCACCATCTGGCCGTCGAGCGGCTGGGCGCCCTCGGCGACCACGACGATCGGGGCGTACTGGTGCTGGAAGCGCTTCTCGACGTAACCGGCGACCTGCTCGACGTCGAACTGCCGCTCGGGCAGCAGGATCACGTTGGCGCCGCCGGCCAGGCCGGCGTGCAGGGCGATCCAGCCGGCGTGCCGGCCCATGACCTCGACGACCAGGGTGCGGTGGTGGCTCTCCGCGGTCGTGTGCAGGCGGTCGATGGCCTCCATCGCGATGTTGACCGCGGTGTCGAAGCCGAAGGTGTAGTCGGTGGCACCGAGGTCGTTGTCGATCGTCTTCGGCACGCCGACCACGTGCACGCCCAGCTCGTAGAGCTTGGTGGCCACGCCGAGGGTGTCCTCGCCGCCGATCGCGATCAGCGCGTCCACGCCCTGCTCGGCGAGGTTGTCCTTGATCCGCTCGACGCCGTTCTCGATCTTGAACGGGTTGGTGCGCGACGAGCCGAGGATGGTGCCGCCGCGGGGCAGGATGCCGCGCACGTCGGCGATGCCGAGGGGGCGGGACAGACCCTCCAGCGGGCCCTTCCAACCGTCCCGGAAGCCCACGAACTCGTGACCGTAAGTGGCGACGCCCTTGCGGACCACCGCCCGGATGACCGCGTTGAGACCCGGGCAGTCGCCGCCGCCGGTGAGCACGCCGATACGCATGATCCGCTCATCCTCCTGGAGCATCAGGTAAAGCCCGATATGCCCCAGGATATGTGTCAGGTCAGACCATCGGCGCCGTTGCCGGCCCGGGGCGGGCCGTCACTGCGCACTGTAGTCGCACCTGACCACGCGACGACAGCGCCCCGGGGGCGACGGCTCAGTAGGTCACCTCGTGGTTCTCCCCGGCCGACGGCGGACGGCCCGTGACGGCGGCCTTCGCGAGGCCGAGCAGGTTGACCACGGCACTGCTCGGCGAGTCCCAGTACTCGGCGGAGCTGGCATGCACCTTGACCAGGGTCAGGCCGGGCGTGTCCAGCCCGTCCGGGAACCAGGCCCTGAGCAGCGGATTCCACAGCCGCTTGGCGCGTTCGGTGTCGGAACTCTCACTGGCGGTGCCCGAGATCGACACCCAGGCGTTGTTCTTCTGGTCCGAGAAGGCGACGTTGACCTCCGGGTTCACCCGGACCTGGCGCATCTTGGCCGAGTCGGCGTAGGCGAAGAACCAGAGGTCACCGTCGAAGTCCGCCTCCTGCAGCCCCATCGGCCGGCTCACCTGCCGCCCGTCCAGCCCGATCGTGGTGAGCATGCAGATCCGTGCGGCGCGGATCAGCTCCGTGACCCGCGCCCGGCCGTCGGCGACGCTGGTCGGATCATTGCTCATGGCGGTCTCCCTCGGCTCGGCTGTCGAACCGTTGCCCAGGACAGAACCGGTCAAACCTACAGACGTATGACCATCGCTCAGCGCGTCGTCATCGCCCGCCAGCGGGCCAGGTTGTGCCGGGCGTCGACCAGGGCGTCGTGCCGGGCCGCGTCCGCGTCCGGCAGGCTCGGCCGACCCCGGTCGTCCCAGAGCTGCCGCAGGTCCTTGGTGAACCGGGGGATCTCCCGGGGCAACGCCGGCATCGCCCCCCAGAGCTGGGCGAGGACCACGTGGTCGTACGCCGCGTACCAGGCCCACAGCTCCAACTGCTCACCCGGCCGGTCCCGGACCGGTTCCATGAGGAAGTCGTACAGGTCGTCGCGGATGCGCTCCCGCGAACGCCAGGCCCGGTCGGCCGGCGACGGCAGCCGGTCCAGCACGTTACGCCGTACCCAGGGCACGGCACGGGAGTCGTCGAACTCGGTGGAGACCGCGTAGAACTCGCGGCCGTACTCGTCGACGACACCGATCGAGACGAGGTCGACGGTCCGGCCGTCCTCGATGAACTCGCAGTCGTAGAAGTAGCGGTAGACCATTCCGGACATCCTCACCCACCGCCGTCCGTCGGCGCGCGGCGGGGCCGGGTGCGAGCCCGGCCGGTCCGCCGTGGGCCAGCGGCGACCCGGGCCGCCGACGCCGCTGCGGCGACGACCCAGGGGGTACGCCGCAGCTCGCGACGGTCACGGAAGTGCTTCGAGGGGTGTACAGCAAGCGACCGGACCGTCATGATCTGATGTGTACCGCTACCGGATGCCGAACCGGCGTCAGTTCACCTCGTCAGGGCCATCAGGTTCACCCGGTGAGCGATTGTGTGGTCCATGACCGGGGAGGGGTTGGGCCGTGGAGATGCGCCTGCCGGAGCCGGGTGACGCGCTCACAGGTGTCGAGATGTTCGCCGGGCTGGAGCCCGAGGTGCGCCAGCGTGTCATCGCAGCCGCCGTTCCGCGCACCTACCGCAAGGGTCAATTGCTCTTCGTCGAGAACGACCCGGGCGAGTCGCTGATCGTGCTGCGCCGCGGCGCGGTCGCCGTGTTCCGCACCGCGCCGACCGGCGAACGGGCGGTGCTGTCGGTGATCCGTCCGCCGGACGTGCTCGGCGAGGTCTCCCTGCTGGACGCCTCCACGCGGTCCGCGTCGGCCGAGGCCATCGAGGACTGCGCGGCGCTCGCGCTCTCCCGGGGCGCGTTCATGGAGCTGGTGCACTCCAATCCGCGCATCCTGGACGCGGTGATGAGGTCTCTGGGCGGGCTGATCCGCCGACTCACCGAGCAGAACGCCGACCACGTCTTCCTCGACCTGCCGGGCCGGGTCGCCAAGACGCTGGTCCGGCTGGCCGGCGAGAGCCAGGCCCCGATGATCACGATCGAGCTCAACCAGAGCCAGTTGGCGGAGATGGCCGGCGGCTCCCGACAGAGCGTCAACCAGGCCATCGGCTCCTTCGCCAGTCGTGGCTGGCTGCGGACCGAGGGCCGCCGGATCGTCGTCACCGACGTGGCCGCGCTGCGCCGCCGCGCCGGCATGAACGACCGCTGAACCGACTCGCCACCCCCGGGCGGGGGCAGCGCGGGGCCCGCACATCCGAAACGGCCGGGTCGCCCGTGGGCGGCCCGGCCGTTCCGTCGTGTCATCGACGCCTGGTTCAGACTCCGGGGCTGCCCGGGCCGGCCCACTTGTTCGGGCCCTTGCTGTCGCCGCCCGCGCCGGACTGCTCGCTGACGATGCCCTCGGCCTGCAACGTGGCGAGCGTGGCGGCGTCGACGTCCACCGACTCTCCCGCCGAGTGATCGACGCCGTTACCGTCGGTCCAGTCACTTTCCAGCTTGACGTACACCATTGACCTGTCCCCCTCTGGTCGCTGATCGAATATGTGGCGGACTGAATGTAGTCGGTCAGACCGTTGGTGGACTGTCCACAAACCAACAGGCCGGTACCTGACAGCCCGTCCGACGGCGATACTCCTTGTGGGTGACGGCGCTGGGGGGCGCCGGCCGGTATCGCCAGTGGAGGGTGTGTCATCGCCGCGCAGTGTGGGCGCTGTGGACGCACGGCCGCCGACGGTGACCGCTTCTGCGGTGGCTGCGGCGCCGAGCTGGGTGCCGTCTGCCCACATTGCCTGCGTCCTCTCGCCTCGGACGTCGCGTTCTGCACCTCCTGCGGGTCTCCCCGACCGGGCACGGACCGGTCCGCCACGCTCGCCCCGCAGGAGGACCGCCGGCGGGTGAGCGTGCTCTTCGTCGACCTCATCGACTTCACCCCGTACGTCGAGCGGGCCGACCCGGAGCAGGTCCGTGGCATGCAGACCGGCTTCTTCTCGGCGGCCCGCCGGGTGGTCGGCCAGTACGGCGGGGTGGTGGAGAAGTACATCGGCGACGCGGTGATGGCGCTCTTCGGCGCGCCGATCGCGACCGAGACCGACGCGCTGCGCTGTGTCCGGGCGGGGCTGGAACTGCAACGGGTGCTCACCCGCTTCGCGCCGACCGGCAGCACCGAGATGCGGTTCCGGGTGGGCGTGGCCACCGGCGAGGCCCTGGTCGACGTGGCCGCCGCCCGCGACGGCGGGCAGGCGATCGTCGCCGGCGACGTGGTGAACACCGCCTCGCGGATGCAGTCGGTCGCGCCGCCCGGAGGCGTGCTGGTCTGCGGCACCACGCACGCCCTGACCAAGGACGCGATCCGCTACGAGGAGCAGCCCCCGGTCACCCTGCGCGGCCGGTCGTCGCCGACCGAGGTGTGGCTCGCCCTGTCTCCGGTGCGCCGCCAGCCCACCGACCGGGAGCCGGACACCACGCCCCTGGTGGACCGCGAGCACGAGCTGGGCATGCTGGTCAACGCCCTGCACCGGTCTCTGCGTGACCAACTGCCCCAGGTGGTGACGATCTTCGGCCGGGCCGGGATCGGCAAGAGCCGGCTGCTGCGCGAGCTGTACCGGCACACCGGCCGGCTGGTCGACGAGCCGCTGACCTGGCGGACGGGGCGCTGTCCGCCCTTCGGGGAGAACGTCACGTTCGCCGCGCTCGCCGACATCGTCAAGTCCGAGGCCGGCATCCTGGACACCGACCCGGCCGCGAGCGCGGCCCAGCGACTGGGTGCCGCGGTCGGCGAACTGATCGGGCCGGGCGAACGCGACCGGGTGGTCGACGCGCTGCGCCCACTGGTCGGGCTGCCCGGTACGCCGCTGCCGGCGGAGGAGGCGGAGTCGGCGTGGCGACGTTTCCTGCTGGCGTTGGCGGCCCGCCGCCCCACCGTGCTGGTCTTCGAGGACCTGCACTGGGCCGACGACGCGATGCTGCGCTTCGTGGAGCTGCTCGGCGCGGCCGCCCGCGACGTGCCGCTGCTGCTGCTCTGCACCGCCCGCCCCGAGCTTGTCGACCGGGACCCGAGCTGGGCCGGGACGATCACGGGTTCGGTGACCATCACCCTGCCGCCGCTGCGGGACACCGGCATCGCCGCCCTGTACGCCCACCTGTTCGGCCAGGCGGCGTTCTCCGCCGACATGCTGACGCCGCTCATCGAGGTGGCCGGCGGCAACCCGCTCTACGCGCACGAGTACGTCCGGATGCTGATCGAGCAGGGCGCGTTGCGCCAGTCCGGGCGGGGCTGGTCGCTGGACAAGCAGCTCGAACTGACCATGCCGGAGAGCGTGCACGCGGTGATCGCCAACCGCGTCGACCTGCTGGACGCCAAGGACCGGGCGGTGCTGCTCGCCGCCTCGGTGGTCGGGGTGCAGTTCTGGCCGGGCGCGGTGGCCGCCGCGCTGGGCCAGCCGGTCGAGTCGGTCGAGCGCGCGCTGCGCCGCCTCGAACAGCGCGACTTCGTGCACGAGCAGGCCGCGTCGACCATGGCCGGGCAGGCCGAGTTCCGGTTCCGGCACGTGCTGGTGCGCGACGTCTGCTACCAGCGGCTGCCGAGAACCGAGCGGGTGGCGCGGCACGAGCGGGCGGCGGACTGGCTCGACGCGCTGTCGCAGAGCCGCGACACCGACCTGGCCGAGGTCCTCGCTCACCACCGCTGGGCGGCCCACGAGATCGCGCGGTCCCTCGGCATGGCGATCCAGCGGTACGCGGGGCCCGCGCGGCAGGCGCTGCACCGGGCGGCCCGCCGGGCGTACGCCCTGCACGGGCTGGATGCGGCGGCGAGCCACGCGGGCCGGGCGCTGGGTCTGGCCGACGACAGCGATCCGGTGGGCCGGCTGCAACTGGAGCTGCTGAGTACGGAGATCTCGTTCTACCGGGACGGCAACGCGTTCCTCTCCGGCGGCGGGACCGAGCAGGTGCACGCGCTGGCCGACCGGCTGGCGGCGCACGGCGACGACGCGTGCGCCGCACGGGCGTGGACGCTGCTCGGCCAGGCAGCGTGGCTGCGCGCCGAGCGGGGTGAGGCGCTGGCCTGCCTGGACCGGGCGGTGCAGCTCTTCGAGCCGCTGCCGGACAGCCCGCAGAAGGCCGACGCGTACGCCGAGCTGGGCCGCCTGCACATGCTCAACTACGAGCGCGACCCGGCCGTGTCGGCGGCGGACACGGCGGCGGAGATCGCGGAGCGGCTGGGCCTGACCGAGACCCGCACCAACGCGCGGATCACCGCGGCCACCGCCCGCTACCAGGCCGGCGACCGGGTCGGCCTGGACGAGTTGCACGCGATCGTCGAGTTCAGCCGGGCCGGCCAGCTGCTCGCGCTGCCCCGGGCCACCCAGAACCTGGCCTGGGCCATCCGCGAGGAGGGCGACTGGCTGCGCTCGAACGCCCTGCTCTCGGCCGCGCCGGCGCGTACGGCCAGCGGGCAGACGTTGACCACCAGCTATTCGGCCGAGGCGATGCGCGCCTGGTTCGAGGGTGACTTCGGCCGGCTGCTCGCCGCGGCGGAGGCGTTCGTGGACACGCCGACCGGCAGCTGGGACATGCAGGTGCGGGGTTTGCGCTGCTGCCTGCTCGTGCTGCGCGACGACGAGGACCCGGCCGACCTGGTCGACGCGCTGACCACCGCCCGGCGCAGCGGCTTCCACCGCCTGCGCTGGACGATGCTGGGCATGGCGGCACTGTGCCGGGCGTTGCAGGAGCGCCACGCCGAGGCGGCGGAGTTGATCGACGAGCTGGAGCGCTCCTGGTCGGAGGTGCCGGCGCTCGCCAGCGGCGAGTGGATCGCCGCGGCCGCGTACGCCGGCGCCCTGGCCGGCCGGGACGCCGCGGTGCGGGTCCGGGCGATGCTCGACCGGGTCGGACATCGGACGCCGTGGTCGGAGGCGGCGCTGCGCACGGTGACGGCTGCGGTGGCGGCGGCCGACGGCGACCACCGACGGGCGGCCGAGCTGCACCTGGCCGCCGCCGAGACGTACGGACGGATCCCGGACACGAGCGACCGCGTGCTGGCGCTGGCGCTGGCGGCCGCGGAGCTGAGCCGTGCGGGCGACCCGGCGGGCGCACGAGCGCCGCGCGCCGAGGTCCGCACCTTCGCGCTGCGCAACGACGCCCCGGGCCTGCTGGCGCTGGCCGGGAGGCCGGTCAGCCCGACCGGGCCGGCCGTCGCCTGCTGACGCACGGCCTAGGCTAGGCGGCCACCGGCGTCTTGAGCTTCTGCGCGTAGATGTCGACGTACTCACGGCCGGTGAGCTCCATCAACTCGTACATGATCTCGTCGGTGACCGCACGCTCGACGAACCGGTCGCCGGCCATTCCCGCGTAGCGGGAGAAGCCCAGGGGTACGCCGAAGCGGACCCGCACCCGGCCGATCCTCGGGATGAGCCTGCCGGGCGGCTGGAGTTCGTCGGCGTTGAGCATCGCCACCGGCACCACCACCGCGCCGCTCTCCAGGGCGAGCCGGGCCACGCCGGTCTTGCCCCGGTAGAGCCGCCCGTCCGGGGAGCGGGTGCCCTCGGGGTAGATGCCGGCCACCCCCTGAGCGCGCAGCACCCGCAACTGGGTGTCCAGAGCGGCGCGGGCGGCCTCGCCGCCGGAGCGGTCCACCGGGATCGTGCCGGTGCCGACGAAGAACATCTTCATGAACCAGCCCTTGATCCCCTTGCCGGTGAAGTACTCCGCCTTGGCAACGAAGGTGACCCGCCGCGAGACGATCAACGGAATGAAGATCGAGTCGAAGAAGGAGAGGTGGTTGCTGGCCAGGATCACCGGGCCGGTCGCCGGCACGTGGTGCAACCCCTCCACCTGCGGCCGGAAGATCAGCTTGAGCAGCGGACCGAGGATCACGTGCTTCAACAGCCAGTAGAGCACCGGCGTCCTTTCCGAGGGGGCCCACGACAGCGCCGGGCGCGTCGCCGACGAGCCTACGAAGCGAGCGCTCGCACCACAACGGACGGACGCCCACCTCGGCACGCCGCGCCTCCTGCCGACGACCAGCGGACCGGACAGGCGCGCGGAGATCCGCGCAACATCAGCGTTGATGCTGCTTCCCGGACGCCGCAGGCAGCAACAACAGGGAAACTGCTCGGACCCTTGCGAGCGACGCGAGGGTTGTTCCGCCCCAGGGGCGCGAACCTCGCAGCTCACCAGCGCGCCATGCGGTCGAAAGCGATCATCGAGATAGCACGTCTCGCGCAACAACGGACAAAGAGCCACGGCCGTGACCAGCGGGAGCGCCCCTGAGTTTCCAAGACGCGACACAACGCACTCCCGGAACCGGCCCCTGACGTGTCACGATTCAGAGCACGGCGTGCGGACGGGCGTCGAGGGGGCAGGGTGGCCGCGCCGCAGGGCGCGTTGAGGAGGATTGCCGGGTGTCAGCGGGTGGGGCCCGCCGGGGACGGCGGGACAACGGGCTCGACGCGAGCGAGTACGCCGTGGTCGGCGACGTCGATCCGCGCGTCGGCGAGCACCTGCTCGACGTCCTGGCCGCCGGGGGGATCGCCGCCTACCTGCAACCGTCGGCCGACCTCAACCCGGTCACCCGCACCACCACCGTCCCGGCGCGCCCGGTCGACCGGCTCTACGTCGACCGTTCGCACCTGAGGACCGCTCGCGACTACCTCACCCAGCTCGCCGACGAGAGCGCCCCGGAGCAGCCACCGGCCCGCGACGAGCCGGACATCGACGCCGAGTGGGCCCGGATCGTGGCCGGCTTCCACAGCACCTCCCCCAGCACGGACGAGCGGCCGTGGCCGGCCGCGGAGGACGTGGACGAGCGCGACGACCAGGACACCCGGGACGAGCCGACCGCCGGACCACTCGCCCGCTCCGGCGCCGACGAGGCCGGGCCGACCGCGACCGACGTCCGTCGGCTGCCGTCGGCGACGGACTTCTCCGGCATCTCGGTCGGCCGCAACACGCGGGACGACGAGCCGTCGCTGCTCGATGGTCTGGACACCTTCGGCGCCGACCTGCCGGACGACGACGAGGACACCTACCACCCGCCACCGCCGCCACCGCTACCCCGCGTCTCCAAGTACGCGGTCGTCGGCGCGCTCGCGGTGGTCGTCGGGTTCGTGCTCTTCCTCTTCCCGTCGCTGCTCCCGGTGGACCGCTCGGCCGTCACCCTGTTCGGGTTCACCGGCATCCTGGCCGGATTCGTCACGCTCATCTGGCGGCTGCGGCCCGGCGACGAGGAAGACGACGACCCGGACAACGGCGCGGTCGTCTAGGGCCTGCTTCATAAGAACTGGCCGGCCTGCGGCGGGCCCGGACGACGACCGGCGGCGTTGCGGTTGGGTCCGGATACAACATCGGTATCCGGACCCAACCGCGCCTTGCCGGATCGCCGCCCGGACTCCGCCTCGGCTCGGCCGCCCTTATGAAGCAGGCCCAACCCGGCCCGTATCGCGGGACACGACCGCCCTCACTCTGGGCGTAACAGTGGTGTAACTTACTGTCAGTAGGAATACCGCTGCACGTCACTTCCCCCGCTGACTGACCGGTTTTTCCTTGCTCGTGGCGGTCAGTCCTCTGCTGATCGGAATGCCCGAGATGCGAAAGAGCTCTCTCGTGGTGGTGGCCAACCGCCTCCCCATCGACGACAACCAGGCCCCCGACGGGGCCTGCGAGTGGCGGCGCAGCCCCGGTGGGCTGGTCAGCGCGCTACACCCGCTCCTGCGGCACACCCCGGCGATCTGGGTCGGTTGGGCCGGCGGCACCGGCTCCGCGCCCGCCCTGCCGGACGTGGACGGCGTCCACATGCACACCGTCGCCCTCAGCCAGGAGGACCTGCGCGACCACTACGAGGGGTTCGCCAACGCGACCCTCTGGCCGCTCTACCACGACGCCGTTGAGCAACCCGAGCACCACCGCCGGTGGTGGGAGGCGTACCAACGGGTCAACCAGCGGTTCGCGGAGGCGACCGCCGAGGTGGCCGAGCCGGGTGGCGTGGTCTGGGTGCAGGACTACCACCTGCAACTCGTACCCGGGCTGCTGCGCGCGCTGCGCCCCGACCTGCGTATCGGCTTCTTCCTGCACGTGCCGTTCCCGCCGCCGGAGCTGTTCATGCAGCTACCGCGCCGGGCCGAGCTGCTGCGCGGCATGCTCGGCGCCGATCTGGTCGGCTTCCAGCGCGCCCAGGCGGCGCACAACTTCGCCCAACTGGTCACCCGCGTACTGGAGCTGCCGGCAACCGACCGTCGGATCGGGATCGACGACCGGGTGGTCCGCATCGGCGCGTTCCCCGTCTCGATCGACACCGCCGAGATGGCCGCCCTCGCCGCCCGCCCCGACGTGGCCGCCCGCGCCCGCCGCCTCCGCCAGGACCTCGGCGACCCTCGGCAGGTCATCCTCAGCGTGGACCGGATGGACTACACCAAGGGCATCGAGCAGCGACTCAAGGCGTACAGCGAGCTGATCGCCAGCGGCGACGTCAAGGTCCGCGACACGGTGCTCGTCCAGGTCGCCATGCCGAGCCGGGAACGCGTCGGTCAGTACCAGATCCTGCGCGAACGCATCGAGCGCGAGGTGGGCCGGATCAACGGCGAGTTCGGGCGGGTCGGTGAGCCCGCCATCCACTACCTCACCCAGCCCTTCGACCGGGCCGAGCTGGCGGCGCTCTACCGGGTCGCCGACGTGATGGCGGTGACCCCGCTGCGCGACGGGATGAACCTGGTCGCCAAGGAGTACGTCGCCGCGCGGGTGGACGACAGCGGGGCGCTGCTGCTCAGCGAGTTCGCCGGCACCGCCGCCGAGCTGTCCCAGGCGTACCTGGTGAACCCGCACGACCTGGAAGGGCTCAAGCAGGCCCTGCGGACGGCGCTGCGGGCCGACCCAGCGGACGCCACCGCCCGGATGCGGGCGATGCGCGCCCACCTGCACGAGCACGACATCCGCGCCTGGGCCCGCTCCTACCTGAGCGCGCTGGACGAGACCGGCGCGCTGGTCGGCCGCCTCACCAGCACCGACGGCACCGCCCGGGTGCCTCGTCCGGCGACCCGGGCGACCATCGCCACCCAACACACCGGCGGCTGACCGGCGCTCACCGCCCGGTGGGCTCCTTCTCCAGCCAGTCCAGGATCGCGTCTATCGGCTCGGCCCAGCGCGCGTCGAGCATCAGGTCGTGCCCCATGCCGGGGAAGAGCAGCGGCGCCGACCCGTACCGGCGGGCGATCCGCGTCAACGCCGACGCCGGCACCACCCGGTCGTCCGGGCTGCCCAGCACCAGGACCGGAGGCTCACCCACGGCCGGCTCGGCCTGCGGCTCACCCAGCAGCGCCCACTGCGCCCGCCGACCGGCCCGGCCCAGTCGCGCCACGTGCCGTCGGGCGTCCTCGTCGGGCAACTCCCGGCTGAACAACTGCGCGCGGCTGAGCCGCAGCGGTCCGCCGAACACCGCCGGCAGCGTCCCGGCCGGGTTGCGGCGCACCGCCGCCCCGAGCACCCCCCAGCCGCCGAAGACCGGCGCCACCAGCACCGCGCCGCGCGCCGGGTAGCGCGCCAGCGCGTGCGCCACGACGAGCGCCCCGGCGCCGTGCCCCACCAGCACCGCCTGGCGCGGCAGGCCCGCCGCCACCTGGGTCACATCGTGCGCGTACGCCCGCAGCGTCGCCTCCGGCGCCGGCTCGCTGCCGCCGTGCCCCCGCAGGCTCAGCGCGTACGCCGGGAAGCCCCGCGACGCGGCGTGGCCCAGCCAGTGCTCCGCGAACGCCCACGCGCCATGGCCGAACCCGGGAACGAAGAGCAGCGGCGGACGCCCCTCCTCGACCTCGGGTACGGCGCTGAGCACCTCACGCCGCGCCGGCCGGACCGGGCGAGCCCACTCCCGGCCCCGCATGATCCGCAGCTCGGTCATTGATCCAGCCTTTCGTTCGCGACTGCGGGGCTCGCAAGCTCACTCCTCGCGCTCACTTGCCCTCCAGCTCGACCAGGGCGCGCTGGACGGCACGCAGGTAGTCGGCGTGCCCGACCTCGAACCAGTGCCGGCTGCTGTCCTTGACCTGCCCCGCGTACCGCTCCCCGGCCCGGTCCCGTACCCGCTGCGCGAACGCCGTGGCCCGCTCGGGTCGCTCCTGTCGCGCCCGGAGCAGGCGCGCGAAGAGCACCGTCTGCCAGTGCGACAGCGCGAAGAGGCCGGAGTCCGGCTGCACCAGGCCGGCGACCGCCAGCGTGGGGTGCCCCGGCGTGAAGGCGTTGAGCCAGAGCGTGGGACGGCCGGTGCCGGCGCTGTCGCCGAACACCGACGCGTCGAGGAACTCGAATCGCGGCAGGTAGCCGGTGGCGAAGATGACCAGCTCGGGGTCGATCTCTCGGCCGTCGGCCAGCTCCACGGCGTACGGGTGGAACCGGGCGATGTCGGGCACCGGGCCGATCCCGCCGTGGCCCACGTAGTAGACGAGCTGGCTGTTGGCGATGGGATGCGTCTCGTACACCCGATGGTCGGGCTTGGGCAGCCCGAAGCGGGTGAGGTTGCCGACGGTCAGCCGCATCGTCCAGTGGTAGAGCCACTGCCGGACCCGCAGCGGCACCCGCAGCGCCAGCAGCGCGTCGTTGATCTGGTCGGCCGGACGGCCGAGGACGTACTTCGGGGCGTACCAGTAGCCACGCCGGGTGGAGTGCCAGCAGCGCGACGACTGCTGGGCGGCCTCGACGGCGATGTCACAGCCGGTGTTGCCGGCACCGACCACCAGCACCCGCTTGCCGCGCAGCTGCGCCGGGTCCTTGTAGGACGACGCGTGCATGATCTCGCCGCGGAACTCCTCCAGGCCCTCGTAGCGGGGCAGCTTCGGCGACCAGTTGTGCCCGTTGGCGATCACCACTGCGGCGTACCGGGACGTACGCTCGGGGCCGTACCCGCCGGTGGAGCGGGTGGTCACGTCCCACCGCTCCCCCGGCGCGGGCTCGACCCGGACGACCTCGGTGCCGAACCAGACGTGCGAGCGCAGGTCGAAGTGGTCGGCGTACCGCTCGAAGTACGACAGGAGCTGGCTGTGGTGCGGGTAGTCCGGCCAGGAGTCCGGCATCGGGAAGTCGGGGAACTGGGTGAACGGCTTGGACGAGATCAGGTGGGTGCTCGCGTACACGGGGCTGCGGTCGTGCCGCCAGTTCCAGGCGCCGCCGACGCCGGTCTCCCGTTCGTAGCAGTCGACCCCGAACCCGTGCTCGCGCAGGTTCTTGATGGCCGTCAGGCCGCTGGCCCCGGCCCCGATGACGCAGACCGTGTCGCCCCGGTCGGAGAGCGCGCGGCCGTCACCGCTCTGCGCGGACGGGATCGCATCCGGGTCGGGCCGGCCCTGGTCGGTGGAGGTGGACACCGGGACATCTCCTTAGGTGCGGCACGGGTGCCGGTCGCCGCGAAATCCTCTCCACATCGGAGCCGGATGTCCAGCCCTGGCGCGGACCGATCGGCGGCCTCGACGGGTGGGGTCAGGCCGTGGTGGGCAGCAGCAGGTCGACGAGGACCGGGAAGTGGTCGCTGGCCCGGCGGGTCTGCGGGGTGTCCACCACGTCGTAGTCGACGACGCTGATCCGAGGGTCGACGAAGAGGGCATCGATCCGGCGGCGCGGGTCCGCGCACGAGTAGGTGAGCCGTTCCGCCCGGTCGGCCGCGATCGCCGTGTCGGTCAGGCCGCGCGCCACCGTCGCCCAGGCCGGCCCGTCCGGACCCTCGTTCAGGTCGGCGCCGGCCACCACCGGGCCACTCGCGGCGTCCAGCCCGCGCCGGAACTCGGCGGCCTGCGCCGGCCGCTCGGCCGGGTCGGTGGACAGGTGCGAGCCGGCGAGGGTGAAGCGGGCGTCGCCCACGCGGCAGTCGGCGTACGCGGCACCGCGCAGGTGCCGGCCCGGGGTCAGCGGGAAGCGCTGGCAGCGGGTGCCGCGTACCTGCACCCGGAGGCTGGTCAACAGCAGATTGCCCAGGGCGGGCAGACCTCCGGCGGCCACCACCAGGCCGAACGACTCCGCCAACGTGGCCGACTTCTGCCGCCACCGGAACCGGCGCGGCCCCTCCTGCACGATCACCACGTCCGGCTTCGCGGCCCGCACCACCTCGGCCAGCGCGGCGGTGTCGTCGCGCTGGCTGTGGATGTTGTACGACACCACCCGCAGCGGTACGCCCATCTCCTGGCCGCCCTCAGATCCGGCGGGCCAGGTCGGCGGCGCCGATCACCCCGGCGCTGTTGCCCAGCTCGGCGGGGAGCACCTCGGCCACCGGCAGGCGTCCCCGCTGGGCCAGCGCGTCGAGGTACGACCGCCGGGTCGGGCCGAGCAGCAGGTCACCTGCGTCGATCACGCCGCCGCCGACGACCAGGGTCTGCGGGTCGAGGATCTGTGCCATGTCGGCGAGGCTGGTGCCCAACCACCGGCCGATCTGCGCGAAGGCCTCGGCGGAGACCGGGTCGCCGCCCTGCGCGGCGGCGGTCACCATGTGACCGGTGATCGCCTCGGTCTCGCCGCCGGCCAGTTCCAGCAGCGCGGTGGCCCGCTGCGGTTCCTGTCGCGCACCGGCACGGGCGAAGCGGACCAGGGCGCTGCCGCTGGCGTACTGCTCGATGCAGCCCAGCCGCCCGCAGCCGCACTGGTGGCCGTCCGGCACGGCCAGCATGTGGCCCAGCTCCGCGGCGATGCCGTGTGCGCCGCGCATCAGCTCGCCGCCGAGGACGATGCCGCCGCCGACGCCGGTGCCGATGGTGAACATGATCATGGAGTCGTCGGCGGCTCGGGCGGCGCCGTAACGGAACTCGGCCCACGCGGCCACGTTGGCGTCGTTCTCCACGATCACCGGCAGGCCGACGGCGGCGCTGACGTACTCGCGCAGCGGCTCGTCGCGCCAGGCCAGGTTGGGGGCGAAGAGCACTGTCGAGCGGGTGGCGTCGATCCAGCCGGCCGCGCCGATGCCGACCCCCTCGACCGTCCGCCCGGCAGCCAACTCGTCGACCAGCTCGATGATGACGTCGCGGGTCTTGGCGACGTCGTCGGCGGGGGTGTCCCGTCGGCTCTGCACGAGGACCTTGCCGGTGTCGTCCACGACACCGCCGGCCACCTTCGTGCCACCAACGTCGACTCCGATGGTCAGCGTCACCGCCGCCGCTCCCCTCTGCTGTGCTGTCCGGCCCGCGCGTGCCACGAGGCACGCCGGTCCGGATCGCGATGTCCCGCGCTCAGGCGCCGCCGCCCGACGCGTCCGCGCCGGTGTCGTCGGACGCCCGCGACGCGGGCACCACGGGTCGGCTGGTCGGCACCGGCGCGGCCACCGCCCCGGCGTCGTCGACGGGTGGCGCGGTGGCCGGGGCGGATGTGTCCGCCGTCCGGGTGGCGACCGACCAGACATCCCGCTCCGGCGCCGGCTGAGAATCATGCCCGGTGCGGGTGGCATCGCGCCACACGTGCTCGTCGACGGCCTCTGCCGGCCGGGCGGTCCGAGCGCGTTCCGGTGCCTCCTCGGCGCCGCCCGCAGCGGGCGTCGCCCGCGACGACGCGGACGATCCCGGCGCGGTCGCGGCCGAGGACTCCGGCGGCGCGAACGCCCGGAGCAGGCTGGCCACACCGGCGGCGAGGTCTCCCGCGCCGGTGGCGAGACGTTCGGCGAATTCCGGACTCGGATCGCGCAACGCGGCGATGCCACGACAGACCGGGCAGACGCAGCATTCGGCCGAACCGGTGGCGAAACCACCAGTTGCCCGTGCATCACCCCCCGGAGCGGCACTGTGACCGAGGACACCCGCCAGCACCCCGCCCAGCGGGCCGAACGCGCCGCCCGCCGCCCCTGCGGACGCCAGTCGCGCCCCCGCGAGCAGGGTGGCCACCAGACGCTCCGCCTCTTCCCGGGCCGAACCCGGATCCGTTCCGCCCACCCTCGGCTCCTCTACCGTGCCGCCGGACGCGTCACTGCGCCGCACCGGATGCTTCTACCCGGCGCTTGAGCTGCTTCAACGCGGTGTCCATGATCATCTTTTCGGCCTTGCGCCGGAACATGCCCAGCATCCCCACGGACAGCTCGACCTCCAGCGTGTACGTCACCGTGGTGCTCCCGTCCGGGTTGCCCACCAGGTCGTACGAGCCACGCTGACTCTTCTGCATCTTCGAGGGGGCGACCAGGTGCCACTCGACGCGGGACAGGTCCTCGGCGTACTCGTAGGCGAGCACGTACTCGTCGGCCATCACGCCGGCGTCGATGGTGAAACGCACCTGGCTGGCGTAGCCGTCCTCGTACTCCTCGATCACCTCGGCACCGCGGACCGCCTCGGTCCACTCGGGGTAACTCGGGAAGTCACAGATGACCGCCGCCACCCGCTCGGGTGACGCGCCGATGATGATCGACTGGGTGGAGGAGTCCGCCATGGGGGGAGGCTACCCGGCTGGCACGGTCCACACGCCGAGCCGCCCCCGCCGCGCCCCTGCCTACCCCACCCGAACCGCTCGACGGGTAGGTTTCGACACAGCCGACGCCCTCGGCGGCCGGCCCGGCCAGTGCGAGCACGAAGGAGTGCAGGTGCGCGAGTTCTCCGTCCCGCCGATCGTCACCGTTGGCGACGCGGCCAACCTCACCGATCCGGTCTGGGACAACGCCGAGGCCGCGCCGGACACCGTCCAGTTCGCCCGCGCCACCCCCTCCCCCGAGGGCAGCGGCACCACCTGGGCCGAGGTGACCTGCCTGCAGTTCCGCGACGAGGTGACGGCCGTGGCCCGGGGCCTGATCGCCGCCGGCATCCAGCCGGGCGACCGCGTGGCCCTGATGAGCCGGACCCGCTACGAGTGGACGCTGCTCGACTACGCCATCTGGGCGGCCGGCGCGGTCACCGTACCGATCTACGAGACCTCCAGCGCCGAGCAGACCGCCTGGATCATCGCCGACTCCGGTGCGGTCGCCGCCGTGGTGGAGTCCGGCGCCCACGCCGACCTCATCGCCGGCGTCCGGGACCGTCTGCCCGACCTGACGAACGTCTGGCAGATCGAGCAGGGCGCGGTCGACGAGCTGGTCAGCGCGGGCGCGGCCGTCGAGGCGTCCGAGGTGCAGCAGCGCCGCAAGGCCGTCCGCGCCGACGATCTCGCCACCATCATCTACACCAGCGGCACCACCGGCCGCCCCAAGGGCTGCGTGCTGACCCACCGCAACATGTACGCCGACGTCGCCAACGCGGTGCCGGTGCTGCCGAACCTGTTCAACGCCGGGGCGAGCACCCTGCTCTTCCTGCCGCTGGCGCACGCCTTCGCCCGGCTCATCCAGATCGGCGTCGTGCAGGCGCGGGCCACCCTCGCGCACTGCGCCGACACCGAGAACCTGGTCGGCGAGCTACAGGCGTTCCGGCCCACCTTCGTGCTGTCCGTACCCCGGGTGTTCGAGAAGGTCTACAACGCGGCCAAGCAGAAGGCCGAGGCCGACGGCAAGGGCGGCGTCTTCGCCCGCGCCGAGCAGGTCGCCATCGCGTACAGCGAGGCTCTGGAAACCCCGCGCGGGCCCGGCCTGGCGCTGCGCGCCCAGCACGCGGTCTTCGACCGGCTGGTCTACCGCAAGCTGCGCGCCGCGCTCGGTGGGCGGTGCCGCGACGCGATCTCCGGCGGCGCGCCCCTGGGCGCGCGGCTCGGCCACTTCTTCCGCGGCGTCGGGGTGACGGTCCTGGAGGGGTACGGGTTGACCGAGACGTCTCCCGCCGCCGCCGCGAACCTGCCCACCGGCACCCGGATCGGAAGCGTCGGCCGGCCGCTGCCCGGTGTGACGGTCCGGATCGAGGACGACGGCGAGATCCTGATCGCCGGCGAACTGGTCTTCCAGGGTTACTGGCACAACGAGACCGCCACCGCGGAGGCGCTCAGCACCGACGGCTGGTTCCGCACCGGCGACCTGGGCCAGCTCGACGCCGACGGCTACCTGAGCATCACCGGCCGCAAGAAGGAGTTGATCGTGACCGCCGCCGGCAAGAACGTCGCCCCTGCGGTGCTGGAGGACCAGGTCCGGGCGCACCCGTTGATCAGTCAGTGCGTCGTCGTCGGGGACGCGAAGCCGTTCATCGCGGCGCTGGTCACCATCGACGAGGAGGCGCTGCCGACCTTCCTGTCGAGCGCCGGACTGCCCTCGGACACCACTGTCGAGGCGCTGCGCGACCACGAGGGCCTGCGCGCCGAGGTGCAGTCCGCCATCGACACCGCCAACCAGGCCGTGTCCAAGGCCGAGGCGATCAAGGTCTTCCGGATCCTGCCCCGGGACTTCGCCGAGGCCACCGGTGAGCTGACCCCGTCGCTCAAGGTCAAACGCCAGGTCGTGCACAAGACGTACGCGGCGGAGATCGCCGACATCTACCGCGGCTGACTACGATCCGTCACGTGCCCGCATCCACAACCGCCGCCCCACACCCGCATCCTCTCGCCGCGGCCGCCCGCCTGGTGATGCTGGCGCTGGTCGCGATCCTGACCCTGTTCGCCACCCGCGACGTCGCCCAGCTGTGGTGGATCGCGCTGTTGGCGGTCGCCGGGCTGCCCTCCCTGCTCGCTCCGCAGCACCGGCTGATCGGGCCGCTGAGCCGGGTGGCCGAGGTGGTGGTGCTGGGGCTGGCCGCGAGCCAGATCGCCGCGGTCGCGTCGATCGGCGGCACCGTCGACGGGCTGGGCGCCTCCGCCGTGCTGCCCTACCTGGCGGTGCCGGTGACCGTCACCGCTCTGCGCCGCCGCTTCCGCGAGGGCACGGCGCTGCTCGCGGTGACCGCCGCCACGCTGCTGGTCAGCGGCGCGGTGACCGAGGTCGACGGCACACGCCAACTCGGCCAGGTGGGCTACCTCGCGGTCTGCGCCCAGTGGCTGATCCTCGCCGCGCTCGGGCTCTACGCCGCCGGCACCCTGCACCGGGTGATGGCCGTACGCGCCGACGGCAAGCCCCAGCCGTACGCCGAGGCCACCCGCCTGCTGACCCAACTGCGGACGGTGGCCCGGCAACTGCCCGGGGCGACCCTGGACCCGGGCGGCATCTCCGAGCACCTGATCGAGGAGCTGCGCACGGTGGCCCGGGCGGACCGGGGGGCGGTGCTGTCGGCCAGCGGCGGGGGCCGGCTCGTGGTGCTCGCCCAGGCCGGGGCGGACCGGGTCGACTGGGAGACGACGCTGGACGCGGACTCGGCGATCGCCGACGCCTGGGCCAGCCAGCAGGCCACCACCGCGGCCCGCTCGCAGGCCCGCTCGCACCGGCGCGGGGACGTGTCCGCGCTGATCGTCCCGCTGGTCGCCGGGGTCCGCACGGTGGGTCTGGTGGTGCTGGAGGCCGACGTCGCGCAGGCGTACCCGCCGCCGGTGGTGTCCCGGGTGACCGCGCTGACCCGGCCGGCGGCGCTGCGGTTGGAGGCGGCGCTGCTCTTCGACGAGGTCCGCTCGCTGGCCACCAACGAGGAGCGACAGCGACTGGCCCGGGAGATCCACGACGGGGTGGCGCAGGAACTGGTGATGGTCGGCTACGGCATCGACAACGCCATGGCCACCGTCTTCGACGACGCGGACGAGACCGCCGAGGCGCTGCGGACGCTGCGCGCCGAGGTGACCCGGGTGATCCAGGAGCTGCGGCTGAGCCTCTTCGAGCTGCGCAGCGAGGTGGACCGGCAGGGCGGGCTGGCCGCGGCGATCGCCGAGTACGCCCGCACCGTCGGCGCGTCCGGTGGGTTGCGGGTCCACCTGTCGCTGGACGAGTCCACGGCCCGCCTGCCGGCCGCCACCGAGGCCGAGCTGTTGCGCATCGCGCAGGAGGCGGTGACCAACGCCCGGAAGCACGCCGGGGCGTCGAATTTGTGGGTCACGTGCGAGGTCGACCCCCCGTACGCGCAAATTGAAGTGTCGGATGACGGTCAGGGGATGGCTGACCAGCGCCCCGACGGACGGTACGGTCTTGCGATCATGGCCGAGAGGGCGGAACGTATCCGGGGCCGGTTGGAGATCAGGCCGCGGCAACCCAGCGGCACGACCGTGGCGGTGGTTCTCGGCACCTCGTCCCGGCGCGATAACGTGCGTGACAGCGCAGCACCAGAAGGGGAGTAACCCGAGGATGACCACAAGTCCGACACCGGCCACCCGCACCAAGGTCCTCCTTGTCGACGATCATGACCTGATTCGTAAGGGCCTGCGGCACGCCTTCGAGCGCGACCGCCAGTTCGAGGTCGTCGGCGAGGCCGCGACCGCGGCAGAGGGGGTACGCCAGGCCGGCGCCCTCCAGCCGGACGTGGTGATCATGGATCTGCGGCTGCCCGACGGCAGCGGCCTGGAGGCCACCCGCGCGCTGCGCAAGTCCAGCGCGTCCATGGGCATCGTGGTGTTGACCATGTACGCCGGCGACGACCAGCTCTTCGGTGCCCTGGAGGCCGGCGCGAGCGCGTTCGTGCCCAAGACCGCTCCGGCCGACGAGGTCGTGGCCGCCGCACGGCACGCCGCCTCGTCGCCCAGCGCGTTCACCGCCGCCGACCTGGCCGAGGCGATGAAGCGTCGACTCGCCCCCTCCGGCCCGCAGCTCTCCCCCCGCGAGGGGCAGGTCCTGCGGCTGCTCGCCGACGGCATGAGCGTGGCGGGCATCGCCAAGCAGCTCTTCGTCAGCGAGTCCACGGCGAAGACGCACATCTCCAAGCTCTACGAGAAGCTCGGTGCCGCCAACCGGGCACAGGCCCTGATGACCGCGCTGCGGCTCGGCCTGCTCGAAGCGCCGGACGCCCCGAAGTTCTAACCCACGCCCGCTCGTCGAGCGGGATTCCGTGACCGAAGGTCCGCGCCGCCGCACCGCTGGCGCGGACCTTCGCGTATCGACCGACGTCGGCGGCGAGTGCGCGACACGCTATGGTCTGCCGGGTACCGCGGGGGCAGAATACCCGCGCGGGCGATGACGCCCGCGTCGTGGACTCAAGGGGTGAGCGCATGCAGCGGCCGGACTGGGCACCCGACACCATCGACATCGAACGCCCGAGCGTCGCCCGGATGTACGACTACTACCTCGGCGGATCGCACAACTTCGCCGCGGACCGGGCCGCCGCGCAGGCGATGGTGGCGGCCGTACCGGAGGCGCCGCTGGCGGCGCAGGCCAACCGGGCATTCCTGCGCCGGGCGGTCCACCACCTCGCCGAGACCGGCATTCGCCAGTTCCTGGACATCGGCTCGGGCATCCCCACGGTCGGCAACGTCCACGAGATCGCCCAGCGGATCGACCCGGCGTCGCGGGTGGTCTACGTGGACGTCGACCCGGTTGCGGTGGCGCACAGCCGGGAGATCCTGGCCGGCAACGACCGCGCGGCCATCGTCCAGGAGGACCTGCGGCACCCGGAGGAGATCCTGGCGCACCCCGACACGCGCAGGCTGCTCGACCTGAGTCAGCCGGTGGCCGTGATGATCGTGGCCGTCCTGCACTTCGTCCCCGACGACGACCGGCCGGCGGAGCTGCTGGCGACGCTGCGCGACGCGTTGGCGCCCGGCAGCTACCTGGTGCTGTCGCAGGCCAGCGACGACGGCCGCGCCGGGGAGGAGCGCGCCGAGGCCGAGCGGGTCTACCGGCGTACCGACAGTCCGCTCACGATTCGCAGCCAGGCCGAGCTGGCCGCGCTCTTCGACGGGTTCGAGCTGGTCGACCCGGGCGTCGTCTGGGTGCCGCAGTGGCGACCCGACAGCCCGGAGAGCGCGGAGGCCGCCGAGCGGGCGGTGTTCATGGGCGGCGTCGGGCGACTCGGTGACTGAGGCGGCTGCGGCGGCCACCCGCCCCGGCACCTTCGCCCGCGCCTGGGCCAAGGCGGTCTCCGGTACGAGCTACCTGCCGATGACACAGGCCCAGCTCGAGGCGCTGCTGCACCGGCTCACCGGCCAGCTGGCTCAGGCGCTGCTCGCCGAGCCGTTCGACCTGCGCGCCGGGCACCGGGTCGGCGCGGAGCTGGTCGCCGCGCACATCGCGTCCGCCGAAGGGCTGGGTCGTACGGTCGAGGTGATCCAGCTCCGGCTCGTGCGGGACCTGGGCCTGGTGGCCGAGGACGTCGAGGACCGAATGGCGCGACTGCTGGCCGCCGTGGCGACCGGCTACGCCCGCGCGCTGCGGGACCGCACGCTCGACGAGCAGGAGTCCATCCGCCGGGCCGCCATGATGGCCCGGACGCAGGCCGAACGGGCGCTGCGGGCCAGCGAGGCGCGGTTCCGCCACCAGGCCACCCACGACCCGCTCACCGGCCTGCCCAACCGGACGCTGTTCACCGAGCGGCTCACCGCCGCGCTCAACGAGCCGGGCCGGGGTGCCCAGCGCCTCGGGGTGTGTTTCCTCGACCTGGACCGGTTCAAGGTCGTCAACGACAGCCTGGGGCACCAGGTCGGCGACCAGTTGCTGACCACGGTGGCGGAACGGCTCCGCCAGACCCTCGGCGCGCACCTGGTGGCCCGCCTCGGTGGGGACGAGTTCGTCATCCTGGTGGAGGGCACCGGCGGCACCGAGGCGGCCGTGGAGGTCGCCGAGGCCGCTCTGGCCGCGGTCCGGACACCGGTGGTGGTCGCCGGGCACGAGCTCCAGGTCACCGCGAGCATCGGCATCGTGGAGCGGCAGGTGGCCGGTGCCAGCCCCAGCGACCTGATGCGGGCCGCCGACAGCACCCTGCACTGGGCGAAGTCGGCCGGTGGGGCGCGCTGGGCGCTCTACGACGCCGAGCGCAACCGCCGTGAGCTGGCTCGGTACGCCCTCTCGGCAGCCATTCCGGCCGCCCTGGAGCGGGGCGAGTTCTACCTCGACTACCAGCCCCTGACGTCGCTGCGCGACGGCAAACTGCTCGGTGTGGAGGCGCTGGTCCGCTGGCGACACCCGGAGTTGGGCGTCCTGCGGCCGGACAGCTTCATCGCGCTGGCCGAGGAGACCGGTCTGATCGTGCAACTGGGCGGGTGGGTGCTCGCCGAGGCGTGCCGCGAGGCGGAGGCGTGGTCGACGGGCGGTGCCCACGCGCCGTTCGTGAGCGTCAACCTTGCCGTGCGGCAGGTGCACCGGCCCGGCCTGGTGCAGGAGGTCCGTACGCTGCTGAGCCAGACTGGTCTGCCGCCCGAACGACTCCAGTTGGAGATCACCGAGAGCACGATGATGAGCAGCGCCAAGGAGCCCGTTCGGGCCCTGCGGGTGCTGGCCGATCTGGGCGTACGCATCGCCATCGACGACTTCGGCACCGGCTACAGCAACCTCGCGTACCTGCGGGACCTGCCGGTCACCGAGCTGAAGGTGGCCGGGGAGTTCGTGGCCGGCCTGCGTTCGCCGGCGGTGGGGCGTACCGACGAACGGATTCTCGCCTCGCTGGTGTCGCTGGCGCACGCGCTCGACCTCACGGTGACCGCCGAGGGGGTGGAGACCGCCGGGCAGGCGGAGCGACTGCGGGCGATCGACTGCGACGCCGCACAGGGCTGGCACTTCGGCCGCCCGGCCCCCGCCGACCGCATCCTGGCCCGCATCCGCTGAGCGCCCGCGATCGTCGACACGGCGTCCAGCTGTCGAGCGGTTGTCTACGCGCCCCGGGGCGTAGACAACGTCTACGGCGAACTGGTAGACAGTGTCTATGAATCAGGCGGCGGGAGTTCGGGCCCGACTGGTGGCGGCCGGGGTGGACCTGGTGCTGCGGGAGGGCCAGTCCGGCGTGTCCCTGCGGGAGATCGCCCGTCGTGCGGGCGTGTCACACGGTGCGCCACGCCGCTACTTCCCCACCCACGTCGACCTGCTCTCGGCCATCGCCCGCGAGGGCTTCGCCGACCTCACCACCCGGCTCGAGCAGACGATGCGCGCGGCCGACCCCCAGCCGCGTACCCGACTGGTCGCGCTGGCCCGGACGTACCTGGACTTCGCCGCGGCGCACCGCGGCATGTTCGAGCTGATGTTCCGCCACGACCTGCTGTCCAGCGGTCGCCTGCGGCTACGCGAGACGAGCCTGCCGCTGTTCACCCTCCTGACCGACCTGGTGGCACAGGCGCGCCGGCCGACCGACGCGCCCGCGGCGGTGGTCGCCGGTGCGCTCTGGGCCAACCTGCACGGCATCGCCCAGCTCTGGGCCTGGGGAAGCCTGCCGCTGGCGACCGGCGACAACGACGACGACGACGTGCTGCGGGCCGCCCTCGACGCGCACCTCGGCCCCGCACCGAACTGAACCGGAGACGACGTGCCCCTGCTGTACGACCTCAGCAAACTGACCGTCGGATCGGCCCTGCGACTGGGCTGGCGACCCCGCGTCCAGGGACTGGAACACCTGCCCCGCGAGGGTGGCGCGATTCTCGCCAGCAACCACCTGTCCGTCGCCGACCAGGTGTTCCTCGGCTGCCTGACGCCCCGACACGTCACCTTCTGGGCCAAGGCCGAGTACTTCACCGGCAGTTGGCTCAGCCGGCAGGTCGTCGCCGGCATGGGGGCCATCCGTGTCGAACGCGCCGGTGGCCGGGCCGCCCTCACGGCCCTCGACGCGGCCGTGCCGGTGCTGCGCGCCGGCGGGCTCGTCGCCATCTTCCCGGAGGGCACCCGCTCCCCCGACGGGCGGCTCTACCGGGGCCGGGTCGGCATGACCCGGCTGGCCCGCGACGCCGAGGTGCCGATCATCCCGATCGGTGTGCTCGGCACCGCCGAGGTGCTGCCGGTCGACGCGCGAGTTCCCCGTCGGCACCCGGTCACCCTGCGGTTCGGGCCGGCGATCCCGGTCGCCGGGCGTATCACCGGGCCGCGCGACGTCCGGACGGTCACCGACGAGGTGATGGCCGCGATCCAACAGCTCACCAACCAGGAGTACGTCCCCCGCTACGCCCCGCCCCGGCAGACCGGCCCCTGAGCAGGGGCGACGGTCAGCCGGCCAGCAGAGACGCCATCCGCTGCGCCTGCGCCTCCCAGCGCCACTCCCGCTCCACCCACGCTCGACCGGCCGCGCCGAGCTGGCGGGCCAGGTCACGGTCGGCGAGCAGCCGCGCGACCCGGTCGGCGAGCTGCGCGACGTCCCGGCCCCGCACCACGTACCCGGTCTCGGCCTCCCGGACCGCGTCCGGCGCGCCGCCGGAGTCCCCGGCCACCACCGGCAGGCCGGTTGCGGACGCCTCCAGGTAGACGATGCCCAGCCCCTCCACGTCCAGGCCGCGGTTGCGGGTGCGGCACGGCATCGCGTAGACGTCACCGGCCGCGTAGTGCGCTGGCAGCTCGGCCGCCGGCACCGAGCCGGTGAAGACCACGTCCTGCTCGACGCCCGCCTGGCGGGCCAGCTTCTCCAGGGTCGCCCGGTACGGGCCGCCGCCGACGATCAGCAGCGCCGCGTCGGGCACCCGACGGCGGATCTCCGGCAGTGCCCGGATCAGCATGTCCTGACCCTTACGCGGCACGAGCCGGGACACGCAGACCACCACCGGACGGTCGGTCAGCCCCAACCGGGCGCGGACCGGCTCGCCGTCCACCGTCGGGTGGTAGGTGTCCACGTCCACCCCCGGCGCGAGCCGACGCAGGTCGGTCACCCCGCCCAGCACCCGAGCGAGCCGGGTGCGGGTGTACTCGCCCAGGTAGGTGGTCACGTCGACACCACGCCCGATGCGCCGCAGCGCCGGCCGGGCGGCCGGCAGCGCCGCCCAACCGACCTCGTGGCCGTGGGTCTGCGCCACCACCCGCCGTACGCCCGCACGCCTGCGTAGACCGGCGGCGAGCAGCCCCAGCGGGGCCGCCGCCCCGAACCACACCGTGTCGCAGTCGTACTCGCGGGCGAGCCGGGCCGCCCGACGGGCGATCAGCGGGGTGGGCAGCAGCACCCGGGTGCGTTCACGGATCACCTCGAACGGCTGGTCGGCGTCGAACTTCTCCGCGCCGCGCCAGCTCGACGCGTAGACGACCACCGACCCGGCCGGCTGACGCACGGCGAGGTTGTGCACGAAGGACTGGATGCCACCCGGGCGGGGTGGGAAGTCGTTGGTGATCAGCAACGTCCGGCTCATCGGCGGGCCTCCCGGGCGTACGCGCGGGCGGCGGCCATCCGCTCCACGGTGGACGGATGCGAGGCCGAGTAGAGGTATTCCCACCGCGGCGGGTCGGGGTCACCCAGGTTGACCGAGCCGAGGCGGCGCTGCATCGACTCGAAGGCCACCGGGTCGCCGGTGAGCGCGAGCGCGTGTGCGTCGGCCCGCGCCTCCACCCGCCGCGACACCAGCGCCTGCACGGGGGTGGCGACCAGGCCGGCCACCGTGACCAGGGCGACCAGCAGCGGAAACGCGCGCGGATGGGCGATCGAGTCGACGCCGGCCAACCGCAACAGCAGGCCCCAGGAACCGAGCAGGTAGAGGGCGACCACCGTGGCGGCGGCGCCCAGCGCCCCGGTCAGCGTGCCCACCGTCACGTCGGAGTCCTTCGCGTGGCCCAGCTCGTGCGCCACCACAGCGGTCAGCTCGTCGGGGGTGGCCTCGCGCAGGAGGGTGTCGTAGACGACCACCCGGCGGGTCGGGCCGAGGCCGGAGACGTACGCGTTGACCGCCCTGGTGCGCCGCGAGGCGTCGGCGACGAGCACGTCGCGCACCGGCACCCCGTCCCGGGCCGCCATGCTCATCAACTCGGTGCGCAACGGGCCCTGCTCCATCGGGGTGAACTTGTTGAAGACCGGCTCGACGAGCACGGGCAGCACGAACGACAGCAGCACCACCAGCAGGGCCGCGCCCGCCGCGCCGAGAGCCCACCACCAGCGCGGCGCGAGCCGGATGACCAGATAGAAACCGAGAAGCGCCACCGCACCGATCACGGCGCTCACCGCGTACGACTTGAGCAGGTCGACGGCCCAGCCGCTCCACCCGTTGGTGCTCAGCCCGTAGCGGGTCAGGACGCTCTGCCGCCAGGCGGCGAACGGGAGGGTGAGCAGGTCGGCGACGAGCACCACGGCGAGACCGCCGAGCACCGCCTGGGCGATCCAGTGCCCACCGAACGGCCGGCCCACCAGCTCGACCAGGCGACTGCCCAGCGGGGTGAGGCCGAGCGCGACGGCGATCAGCAGCCCCACGGCCAGCGCGGCGTAGCCGCCGGGGCGCAGGGCAGCACGGAACTCACGCCCCTTGGCCACCTGGTCGGCCGGGAGGTCCCGGAGCGCGGCGAGCTGGTCGGCACGGGGCGCCGGGGGCCGGTGCCAGGGGATGAACACCGCGACGGTCACCAGCAGGGCCACCGTCAACGCGGCCAACGTCAGCACCGCCCAGCCGCGCGGGCTCACCGGGACACCGCCTGCCGCGGGTCGCCGGCGTGCGTCGCACCGACGGGCGCGTCGCGCTCGCGTCGTACCCCGCTCATCCCGTCGCTCCTCCCGCCGTGACCGCCCATCCTATGGCCCGCGAAAAGTCCGCTTCGGGCGCGGTGTCGCGCTCCGTCGCCCCGGCCGGCGGGCAGCCCGGCGAGGGCCCGTGCCACCGGGCGCGGAAGGCTCGTGCCGGTGACTCAGGCCATCCGGCGACTCAGGCCACCCGGCGGCTCAGGCCACCCGGCGGACGCGGTGGCTCAGGCCACTCGGCGGACCCAGCGCGCGGGGGCACCGGACCGGGCGGGCACGTCGGGCCGGACGGGCACGTCGGGCCGCGCGGGCGCGGCCAGCACCTCGACGTCGAAGCCAGCCCGGGCGAGCACCTCGATCGCCTCGACCTCGGCGGCGACCAGCCCGGCCGCCGGGGACGTCTCGTCGAACAGGGCGGTCAGCGGGCAGCCGGAACAGCCGTCGGCCCGCTTCGCGCACCCGTCGCAGTCGATGAGCATCACGCCTCCTGATCGCTCGCGATGCGCGGTCGACACGCTGTCGTCGCCACCCGAGCACCGTCGGTCACATCGACGCTATCCACCGGGTACGACAGAACCGCCCGTTGAGGGCTAGATCGACTCCAGGTCAGCGAAATCGGGGTATCCCGACCGGCCGGACACCACGACATCGCCGACCTCGTGACCAGCAAGCCCCTCCCGGCTGGACGCACCCGCCGCGCCCGGTCGAATCGCCGGTCAACTGCCGGTCAAGCGCCTGTTCCGTCGACAGTGGCCGCTGCGATCGTTGCCCTACGGCCGATCCACCGCCGCCCGAAGGTCCAACGACGTCCCGGCGGGCCGAGTGGAACCGGCCGTCCCACCCTGACCCACGGAGGTTGTCGAATGCGCGGACCATCCACGACCACACGCTCCCGTCTCTCGGCCGTCGCGCTCCTCGCGGTCGCCGCGACAGCCGCGGGCGGACTCGTCGCCACGCCGGCGCAGGCCACCTCGGCGCTCGGCTGCAACTACCCCCGCGTCTGCTTCTGGGTGAGCGGCAGCCCCTACGACGGCGCGCCGCCGACCGCGTCGTTCCAGGACACCTACTACCAGACCCTCGGGTCCCGCAGCAGGGGCGCGGACTGGGTCTACAACAGCCGCAACGACGACGGCGCGAAGATCTTCTACTCGAACAACGACTGGGTGTGCGTCTCCCCGGGCGAGCTGGCCTACCTCGAGCCGTATGGCTACGCGGTCGCCATCGACATCATGGACTCCCCGTACTGCTCCTACTGAACCGATCGAAGGAGGTTGAAGACATGAATCCACGACGTCTCCTGGCCGCGTGCGCCGTCGCGGTGACCGCGGCGGTCGGCCTGGTCGCCACACCGGCCTTCGCCGGTGGCTACTTCACGACGAAGACGGACCTGAACCTGCGCTACTGCCAGTGGCTGAACAACTCGCAGTGCTCGGTCATCCTCACCATCGGAAAGGGCCAGTCGGTCTACCTGAACTGCTGGGCGACCGGATCGTCGGTCAACGGCGACACCGTCTGGTACAACGCGTTCTACGGAAACGCGAGCGGCATGCTCGCCGGTGACTACATGTACACCGGCCACGACCCGAACCCGTCGGTCTCCCGCTGCGTCTGACGGCGGCAGAGCCACCGACACAGCTGCGCCGATCCGGCCCCGGCGCGCCCTTCAGGAGCGGGCGAGGCGGCGCAGCAGCGAGTCGGCCCCCAGCGGGTACGCGCCGTGCCGGCGTACGCCGTCGGCGACCTCGCGGTCGGACGAGACCACGACGACCGGGCGGCCCGCCGGCTCGGCGCGGACCAGGCGTCGGATCAGCTCGTCGGCCGTCTCGCCCTTACGCGAGAAGAGCACCCGTACGCCGCGCGGCGCGGGGGGCAGCCCGTGCATCCGCTCGGCCCCGTCGAACACCACGGTGACCTCGTCGCCGGTCTGCGCGGCGATCCCGCCCAGCCCGGTGATGAGGCGCTTGCGCTGCTGCTCCAGGGACATCTCGCCGAAGCCGCGCTTGGTGACGTTGTAGCCGTCCACCACGAGGTGCGCCCGGGGCAGGGCGAGGAGCTGGTCGAGCCGGGCGGGGTCGTCGGTGTCGCGGGCACGGGCGGCCGGGCCGGCCGGAGCGCTCCCCGGCTGCTCGGCGAACGCGTCCGCGACGAAGTCGGCGGGAAGCTTGTCGACCGGGTCGAGCGCCAACTCCCGGCGCAGCCCGACGGCGGCCTGGCCGATGGTCTCCAGCAGCAGCCAGAGGCGGGCGTCGTCGACCGAGCGGGCCTCCTTGGCGCTGGCGCGGGCGACCCCGGCAGCGGCCTCCGCCTCGGCGAGCCGGGCGCGGGCGCGGCGCAGCTCGGCGTCCACGTCGGCGCTGGCCCGGGCCGCGCGACCCCGCTCGGTGGCGAGAACGTCGGTGGCCTTGCGCTCGCGGATCTGCGTCTCACGCAGGGTACGGGCCAGCTGACGGGACTCCTCGCGGAGCTGACCCAGCTCCTCCCGGACCCGTGCCAGCTCGTCGCGGAGCTTGTCGGCCTCGACCCGGGCCACCGCGCGGTCGTGTTCGGCGCGGGTGGCCCGGTGCTCGGCCTCGCGGACCAGTTCGGCGACGACGGCGCTGTCCGCCTCGGCGCGCACCGCGGCGCCGCTGGCGTCGATCAGCTCCCGCCAGCCGCGCGGTCGGGCCAGGTACGCCAGCGCGGCCACCTCGACCGGGTCGGCGGCGGCCGGCGCGGTGCCCTCGACCACGGCCGCACCGAGGTCACCGGCGTCGGCCAGCACCCGGGCGGTGACGCGCTGCCGGAACAGCGGGTCACCGGTGAGCTGGGCGGCGATGGCCGGAGCGCCGAGGCGGGCCCGACGGTTGGGGGCGAACTTGGCCACCCGCCGCAGCGGCACCGGCACCTCGTCGGCGGGCAACCCCGGCAGCACGGCAGCGGTCAGCGCCACGATCCGCTGCCGGACCGGCTCGGGCAGTGTCGGCTCCGGCTCGATCGCCGATCCGCCGGGAGTGTCGCCGGTGTCCGGATCGCCCACGGCACCGTCGCGCGCGACCGGATCCTCCTGCGGGAGGTGGTCGTCGTGCGGCTCGGTGAGGGGCATGTGGCAAGTCTCCCACCGCTGGCGGGCCCACCGCCCGGTGAGTGAGCCGATCTCTCATCCTAGCCCCATGGTGACTGGTGGGACGGCTGCGACGGGAGTGTCGGACCGGGGCGCTAGCGTGCCGCCGATGGCACAGGCGGAGTACGTCCAGGAGTCACTGGCCGGTCTCGACCCGGCGGTGGGCGGGGTGGACCCGGCCCTGCCGCTGTACGCGACGACCTTCGTGGTGGTCGACCTCGAGACCACCGGCGGCGCGCCGGACGGCGGCGGCATCACCGAGATCGGCGCGGTCAAGGTACGCGGCGGCGAGGAGCTGGGAGTGCTGGCCACCCTGGTCAACCCGGGGCAGCCGATCCCGCCGTTCATCACCGTGCTGACCGGGATCACCCAGGCCATGCTGCTGCCGGCCCCGCCGATCGAGCAGGTGCTGCCCAGCTTCCTGGAATTCATCGCCGACGCGGTGCTGGTGGCCCACAACGCCCCGTACGACGTGGGCTTTCTCAAGGCCGCCTGCGCCAAGCACGGGTACCGCTGGCCCAACCCCCGCGTGCTGGACACCGCGGCGCTGGCCCGGCGGGTGCTGACCCGCGACGAGGTGCCCAACCGCAAGCTGGGCACCCTGGCGGCATACTTCCGGACCGCCACCCAGCCCTCCCACCGGGCGCTGGACGACGCCAAGGCCACCGTCGACGTGCTGCACGGCCTGATCGGCCGTCTCGGCGGGCACCGCGTCGACACCGTCGGCGACGCCATCGAGTTCGCTCGCGCGGTCACCCCGACGCAGCGTCGCAAGCGACACCTGGCCGAGGGGCTGCCCAAGGTGCCCGGCGTCTACATCTTCCGGGCCGCCGACGACCGGCCGCTCTACGTCGGCACCTCGGGCGACATCGCCACCCGGGTGCGCAGCTACTTCACGGCCGGCGAGAAGCGTGCCCGGATCTCCGAGATGTTGGCCGCGGCCGAGCGGGTCGAGGCCGTGGAGTGCGCGCACTCGTTGGAGGCGGAGGTCCGTGAGCTGCGGTTGATCGCCGCGCACGCGCCTCCGTACAACAGGCGGTCGAAATACCCGGAGCGGATGGTCTGGCTCAAGCTGACCGACGGCCCGTACCCCCGGTTGTCGATCGTGCGCGACATCTCCCCCACCGACGCCGCCTACCTCGGGCCGTTCACCTCCCGGCGGGCCGCCGAGCTGGCCGCCGCCGGCTTCCACGACGCCGTCCCACTGCGCCAGTGCACCCACCGGCTCTCGCTGCGCACCGTCACGCCGGCCTGCGCGCTGGCCGAGCTGGGTCGCTGCCCGGCGCCCTGCGAGCACCGGATCACCCCCGAGGAGTACGACGACGCGGCGGTCGGGCCGTTCCGCACCGCCACCACCAGTGACCCGCAGCCGGTGGTGGACGCGCTGCTGGCCCGGATAGACGTACTCGCGGCCGATCAGCGCTACGAGGAGGCCGCCGTGGTGCGATCCCGGCTGGCCGCGGTGCTGCGCGCCACCGTGCGGATGCAGCGGCTGGCGGCGCTGACCGGGATCGTCGAGATGGCCGCGGCCCGGCCAGCCCCGACAGGCGGCTGGGAGCTGGCCCTGATCCGGCACGGACGGCTGGCCGGGGCGGGCGTGTCCCCGCCGGGCGTCCACCCGCGACCCACGTTGAACACCATCCGTGCCACGGCCGAGACGGTGTCCGGAGGACACGGGCCGGTGCCGTCGGCCACCGCCGAGGAGTCCGAGCGGATCCTGTCCTGGTTGGAGCGGCCGGAGACCCGGCTGGTCGAGATCTCGTCCGGTTGGTCGTCACCGGCAGCCGGCGCGGGCCGCTTCCGTGACCTGCTGACGAAGGCCGAGAGCGGAGCGTCGCACCAACTCTCGACCGAACGCTCATGACCAACTGACCGATCGGACTACGTCGACTCGCTTAGGCTGTTAGAGAAGTGCAGTCCTGCCCGTTTCGTGGGCCTGCTCCCGATCGCCCGGTCCGGCGGTCGTGGAGCCGGGGTGAGGAGGTGTCCCTCGTGGACGTCGACGCCGGACACGGCGCCGCCCTGGGGGGCGCCCTGCCAACCCAGTCGGGTGAGCTGCCACTGACCCGCCGACTGCGGTCGTTGCTCACCTGGCCGACCAACGACTCCGACCCGGTCACGCACCTGGTCCGCACCCACCGGGGCATCCACGCCGGCACCGATCCGGCGGTGTTGCGGCGGGCGTACACGATCGCGGAGAACATGCACCGCGGGCAGTTCCGCAAGAGCGGCGAGCCGTACATCACCCATCCACTCGCGGTGGCGCAGATCTGCGCCGAGCTGGGCATGGACACCACCACGCTGGTCGCGGCGCTGCTGCACGACACCGTCGAGGACACCCGCTACACACTTCAGGCGCTGTCCGAGGACTTCGGCCACGAGGTGGCCCACCTGGTCGACGGGGTGACCAAGTTCGACAAGGCGTTCTACGGCAAGGCCGCCGAGGCGGAGACGGTCCGCAAGATGATCGTCGCGGCCGCCAAGGACGTCCGGGTGCTGATCATCAAGCTGGCCGACCGGCTGCACAACATGCGCACCCTCGGTGTGCGCTCGGCGGCCTCCCGCGAACGGATCGCCCGCAAGACGCAGGAGGTCCTGGTCCCCCTCTGCGACCGGTTGGGCATCCAGACCCTCAAGCGTGAGCTGGACGACGTGGTGCTGCTGCACCTGGAGCCCGACGAGCACGCCCGACTGGCCCGCCACGTGCACGACCGGCCGGGCTGGGACGCGTACCTCGACGCGGTGGTCAGCCGCGCCCGGATGGCGCTGAAGCGCAGCCGGGTCGACGCCGAGGTCAGCCCCCGACCGCGGCACCTCTACTCGATCTGGAAGGACACCATCGCCGGCGGCCACACCGCGCCGTACGACCTGCCCCGCATCTCGGTGGTGGTCGACGGCCCGGCCACCGACTGCTACGCGGCGCTGGGCGCGATCCACGGCACCTGGCGGCCGGTCCCGGGCCGTTTCAAGGACTTCATCGCCTCGCCCAAGAACAACCTCTACCGCTCGCTGCACACGAGCGTCTGCGGCCCGCAGGACCGCACCGTGGAGGTGCTGATCCGCACCGAGGAGATGCACCGCTCGGCCGAGTACGGCATCGCCGCCGACTTCCGCTTCCCCCGCTCGGGCGGCGGCGGCGCGGCGGCCCGCGCCGAGCAGTTGGACTGGCTGCGCCGCGTGCTCGACTGGGAGCCGGAGGCCGCCGACCCGGCACAGTTCTACGAGTCGCTGCGCTGCGACCTCGCCGAGGGCCAGATCCAGGTCTTCGGCGACGGCCGTCAGGTGGTGCTGCCGGCCGGCGCCACACCCGTCGACCTGGCGTACGAGCTGGGCAGTCACCGGGGCGACCACTGCCTCGCCGCCCGCATCAACGGCCGGCTCGCCCCGCTGAGTTCGGAGCTGGACGAGGGCGACGTGGTGGAGATCTTCACCGAGAACGACGCCGACAACGGCTTCGAGGCCGGCGCCGCGCCGCGCGGCCCGCGCAAGGAGTGGCTGGGCTTCGTCAAGTCGCCGCACGCGCAGATGCAGATCAACAGGTGGTTCGCCGAGCACACCGAGCCGGGCATCACGATCAGCGACAAGGTCCGCCTCGGTCGGGCCACCATCGGTCTCGCCCTGCGTCAACACAACCGTGGCCTCGCCAGCGACCTGCCCCTGCTGCGGCTCTCCGAGGAGTTGGGCTACCCCGACCTGGAGACCCTGCTCGTCGCGGTCTTCGACCGGGTGATCGAACCGGACGCCGTGGTACGCCAGCTCATCGACCTCGTCGACCATCGACAGTGACTCCGGCAGGCCCCAGCGCGTCCGAACGACATTCGTGACCACTAGCCTGGGGTCATGATCCCCCGCTCCCGCGCCACCGGTCGGGCCCTGTTCTACCAGGCCTTCTACCGGCTGCCGTTGCCGGTGCGCCGTCGCCTGGTCCGGCTCGCCGTGCCGAAGTACATCGTCGGCGCGGTCACCCTGGTCCGCGACGCCGAGGCGACGGGCGCGGGTCGGCTGCTGATGCTGCGTCAACCCCCGGGCAAGGGCTGGTCGCTCCCCGCCGGCCTGCTCAACCGGGGTGAGCCACCGGTCGTGGGCGCGGCCCGTGAGCTGTTCGAGGAGTCCGGCGTCCGGCTGCCGCCGTCCCGGCTGCGCCCGGCCGTGCCGAACGCGATCGTGCACGCCAAGGGCTGGGTGGACATGGTCTTCGAGACGGAGGTGCCGGCGTCCAGCACCGACCTGGTGGTGGACGGCGGCGAGGTCTTCGAGGCCGCCTGGCATCCGCTGGACGACCTACCCAAGCTGACCTGGCCGACGGCCCGGCTGCTCGCCTACTACGACATCGGGCCGCTGGCCGGGCAGTTCCCTCCGCCGGTGCCCGACACCGCGCCATGACCAGGGCGGGCTGGCCGGAGGACCTCTGCGCTGTCGTGCTCGCCGCCGGCGAGGGCACCCGGTTGCGCCCGCTCACCGAACGGGTGCCCAAGGCGCTGTGCCCGGTCGGCAACGTACCCCTGCTGGACCGGGCGCTGGACCGGCTGGCCGGTCTCGGCCTGACCGGTCCCGCACGGGTCGCGGTGAACGCCTGCTACCTCGCCGACCAGGTGGTCGCACACGTCGGCGACCGCGCCCACCTGTCGGTGGAGCCCGGCGACCCGCTCGGCACGGCCGGCGGGGTGGCCAACCTGCGGGACTGGATCGACGGTCGGCCGGTCCTGGTCGGCAACGCCGACGCGTACCTGGCCGATCCGGCCACCGCCCCAGGCCCCGACGTGGCCGCGCTGCTGGACGGCTGGGACCAGGATTCCGTACGCCTGCTCGGGCAGCCCGCCGCCGACCCGGCCGCGCCGGGCACCTTCGCCGGGCACTGCTTCACCGGTTTCTCGCTGCTGCCGTGGCGACTGGTACGCGACCTGCCGGTGGTCTTCTCGGACCTGGTACGCGCGGTGTGGCGCCCGGCGGAGGCGGCCGGGACGCTCGACGTGGTGCCGTACGCGGGCACCTTCTACGACACCGGCACCCCCGCCGACTACCTGGCGGCCAACCTGCACGCGACGGCCGGCGGCGTGCTGGTCGACGCGTCCGCCACGGTGACCGGGAGCTGTGTCGAGTCGGTCGTCGGCGCCCACGCCACGGTGGGTGGCGACGTGCGACGCAGCGTGATCTGGCCGGGCGCGACAGTGCGGCCCGGCGAACGTCTGCGGGACGTGATCCGCTTCGGCGACGACGGCACGGTGCACGCCGGCGCCCACCGCTGACCCGGGTACACCCGTCCTGGAATCCCGTCGGGAACATCTAGCATGGGCAGCGACGCCGACGAACGGAGAAATGCCCCGTGATCACCGCGATCGTGCTGATCGACTGCGCCACCGATGCGATCCCCGAGGTGGCGGAGGCCCTGGCCAACGTCGCCGGTGTCAGCGAGGTCTACTCGGTGGCCGGGCACGTCGACCTCATCGCCATCGTCCGGGTCCGCGAGTTCGACCAGATCGCACAGGTCATCGCGGGCAGCATCTCCAAGGTGCCGGGTGTGCTGAACACGGAGTCGCACATCGCGTTCCGGGCGTACTCGAAGCTCGACCTTGAGGAGACGTTCGCGATCGGCCTCGCGGACGCCGACTGACCCGCGGGCCGCGTGCGCGGCCGGCCCGCAAGACGGCGCGGCCGGTCCACCCGTGCGGGTGGACCGGCCGTCGCGCTACCGCGAGGTCAGCTCTCGCTGGGAGCGGGCCGCTCGGTGGTGCCGAGGCCCGGTTCCGGCGACTCGGTGATGCCACCACTCGGAGACGGCGACTCGGTGACGCCACCCGGCGCCGACGACGAGGTGCCCGGGCTGGGCGTGCCGCTGGCGCTGGTCTGCGGGACCGGGATGCCCAACTGGTTGGCGAGCTGGACCAGCTCGTCGTAGTGCGCCTGCAACGTCGGCAGGGCGGTCTGGGCCAACTGGACCACCGACTGCTCGGAGCCCTGCGAGATCTCCGTCTGGGTGGCCTGGATGGCCTGGACGTGACCGGCCAGCTCACTCGTCACCCAGAGCCGGTCGAAGTCCGCGCCGCTGGCGTTGTTCAGCTTGTCGATGACCGCCTGCTGATCGGCCGTGGGCTCGTTCGGCAGTTCGACGTTGAGCTGCGACGCGGTCTGCTGCACCGTCTGGTCCAGCTGGGTGTGGTCGGTCTTGAACATCGCACCCAGGTCCTTGACCCCCTGGTTCTGGCCCTTCTGCTGAGCCAGGTCACCGGCGGTGATCTCGAACAGGTTCACCTGGTGCACCGCCTGCAGATACTGGGTGTCCTGCGTCGACGGCTGTGCCGCCGCCTGGGCGGCCGCGGCCGGTGCGAGGCCGACCAGCACCAGCGCGGCCAACAGGCCGAGGCGTTTGAGACCCAACATGCTTCCCCCCCTTGAGACGTTGGATCGCACGGATACCCGGCTCACGGGGGTTATTCCTGCGATCGCCCGGCGCGCGGGGTCGACCGGTCCCGCCGTACCCGTCCGACTTCTCCTCGGATGGGCGGCAGAGCACCGACAACGACGTGACGCCCGCCGGAAGTCCGGCGGGCGTCACGTGACGGTGCTGTCGGGAGGTCAGTGGCGGCTCTCGCCGCTGCCGATCTCCGCGCGGTCTCCCCGGGGCTCGACCGGCGGGTGACCCGGCGAGACCGGTGCCTCGACCGGCTTCTCGATCGGGTAGAAGAAGCCCCGGACCGCCGGGCCGAGGGCCCCGAGCCGGTTCATCTTCTTCGGCACCACCCAGCCGACGTAGTCCAGCTCGCCGTGGCCGTCCGCGTGCCCGTTCGCCGCGCTGAGCGGCTGGTGGACCTCGACGAACCGGCCGTCCGGCAGACGCCGGATGATGCCGGTCTCCACGCCGTGCGCGAGCACCTCCCGGTCGTGCTGCTGCAGACCGAGGCAGAGCCGGTAGGTGACGTAGTACGCCAGCGGCGGGACCACGAGCAGACCCACCCGGCCCGCCCAGGTCATCGCGTTCAGGCTGATCTGGAACTTGTCCGCGATCACGTCGTTGGCGCCCGAGAGCGTCAGCACGATGTAGAAGGCGACGGCCATGGCACCCACGGCCGTACGGGCCGGAACGTCACGGGGCCGCTGGAGCAGGTTGTGGCTCTTGCGGTCCTTGAGGTGCCGCGCCTCGAGGAACGGGTACATCGTCGACAGGCCGACCAGGATGCCGGGCAGGACGACAGTCGGCCAGAACAGCGGCGGGATGACGTACCCGTCGCCGATCGGGATGTTGAGTTCCCAGGCGGGCATGAGTCGGGTCGAGCCGTCGAGGAACATGACGTACCAGTCGGGCTGGCTGGCGGCCGAGACCACCCACGCCTCGTACGGGCCGAACAGCCAGATCGGGTTGATCTGGAACAGACCGCCCAGCAGCGCGATGACGCCGAAGACGACCATGAAGAAGCCGCCCTGCTTCAACGCGTAGCGGGGGAACATCCGCTCGCCGACCACGTTGTTGTTGGTCCGGCCGGGGCCGGGCCACTGGGTGTGCTTCTGCTTGAAGACCAGACCCAGGTGGACGCTGATCAGCGCGAGCAGCAGACCCGGGATCAGCAGGACGTGGGCGATGAAGAACCGGCTGATGATGATCGTCCCGGGGAACTCGCCACCGAAGATCGACGACGTGACCCAGGAGCCGACCACCGGGATGGACAGCATGATCGCGGAGGCGATCCGCAGGCCGGTGCCGGACAGGCCGTCGTCCGGCAGCGAGTAGCCGGTGAAGCCGGCCAGGAAGCCGACCCAGAACAGCAGCGAGCCGATGATCCAGTTGGTCTCGCGCGGCTTGCGGAAGGCGCCGGTGAAGAACACCCGCAGCATGTGCACGACGATCGCGGCCATGAACAGCAGCGCCGCCCAGTGGTGCATCTGCCGCATCACCAGGCCGCCACGGACGTCGAACGAGAGGTCCAGGCTCGAGGCGTACGCGGCGGACATCGGCGTGCCCTGCAACGGCGCGTAGCTGCCGTCGTAGACCACCTCGGTCATCGCCGGCTCGTAGAAGAGGGTGAGGAACACACCGGTCAGGAGCAGCACGATGAACGAGAACAGCGCGATCTCGCCCAGCAGGAACGACCAGTGGTCCGGGAAGACCTTGTTCAGCAGCTTGCGCAGCGGAGTGGCCACCGCGAAGCGGTCGTCCACCCCCACCGCGGCCTTGCCCGGCGTGGCCGCCAGGTCGAACTTTCGACGCTTCATGGCCGCTCCCAGAAATCAGGCCCGACGGTCTCGGTGTAGTCGGACTTCGCCACGAAGAAGCCCTCGGAGTCCACCTCGATCGGCAGCTGCGGCAGCCGCCGGCTGGCGGGGCCGAAGACGGGCCGGGCGTTGTCGGTGATCAGGAACTGGGACTGGTGGCACGGGCAGAGCAGCCGGTTGGTCTGCTGCTCGTAGAGGCTGGCGGGGCAGCCGGCGTGCGTACAGACCTTGGAGAACGCCGCGTAGTTGCCCCACATGTAGTCGCCGTGACCCACGTCGGGACGCGAGTTGGCCGCACGGGACTTCTGGGCGTCCGAGTCGCGCAGGTGGATCAGCAGCGTCGGTGAGTCGGCGTGCCGGTTGCTCACACCGTGCTCGATGCCCGGGAAGACCGTGAGCTGACCACCGGCGCTGACGTCCGCCGGGCGTACCGGACGGCCGTCCTCGCGGACCAGGCGGATCCTCTGCCCACCCTCGGCCGGGGCGAACCCGGTGGTGAACATCTGGTTGTTCTTGTGCGGCTGGGAGATCAGCCCGCCGACCAGCGGCGCCGCCGCGACCGCGGCGACCGGCGCGAGACCGGCCAGCAGCGAGATGCCGAGCAGCGGACGACGCTTCACACCCAGCTCGTCGGCCATGTAGAGCATGGTCTGGCCGGTGATGGTGCGGCCTTCGGAGTCGACCTGACCCTCGTGCCGGTCCTGGATCGAGACCTCCTTGGGCAGCAACTTCTTGCCCCAGGTCAGGATGCCGAAGCCGACGGCGAGCAGGGCCACGCCGAGCGTGGCACCCAGCAACGGCGTGTAGAACTTGTCGCCGCCGCGGCCCGGCGCGTACTGCCACGGCCACCAGATGTAGATGGCCAGGAAGGCGGTCGCCGCCAGGCCGGTGATCAGGAAGAATCCGGCGACCACGCGGGTCAGCCGACGCTCCGCCTTGGTGCCCGGCAGCACCTGCGGCTCGTAGTGGACGATCTCGATGTCGTCTCGACGCGCGCCCTCACGAACGATGTCGAACCGGCTCAGCCGGGGGTCGTTCACGTCGAGCGGCTCCCGGCCCTGGGGGGCCTGGTGCTCGGTGTGCGTGCTCATGCCGTCACCTCGCTACGGGTGGCGCCGAGCGGCACCACGGCACTGAAACTGACGATCCGCTCGGTCACGACTTACCCGCAATCCACAGGCTAGCGAATACGAGCGCCACGATGCCAACCAGGAAGATCGCCAGGCCCTCGGTGGACGGCCCGTACCGGCCGAGGTTGAACCCGCCCGGGTCCTGGTCGGTCTTCAGCGTCTCCTGGATGTAGGCGATGATGTCGGCCTTCTGCTCCGGAGTGATCTGGTTGTCGCCGAACACCGGCATGTTCTGCGGGCCGCTCAGCATCGCCGCGTAGATCTGCCGGTCGGTCGCCGGGTGCAGGCTCGGGGCGAACTTGCCCGAGGAGAGCGCACCGCCGCCACCGCCGAAGGCGTGGCACTGCGAGCAGTTGATCCGGAACAGCTCGCCGCCGGCCGCGACGTTGCCGTTCTCGTGCAGGTCCTCGTCGGTGCCCGGCACGACCGGACCGCCGCCGAGCTCCTGGACGTACTGGGCGAGCTGACGAACCTGCTCGTCGGTGAAGACCGGGGGCTTGCGGTGCGCCTGGGCCTCCTGGCGGGCCAGCGGCATACGGCCCGAGCTGACCTGGAACTCGACCGAGGCCGCGCCGACGCCGATCAGGCTCGGCCCGCGACCCTCGACGCCCTGGGCGTTGCGTCCGTGGCAGGTCACACAGCTCACGTCGAACAGCGCCTTGCCCTCGGCTGCGGCGCCGGTGAGCGGCGGGTTGTCCTGCGCCTGCGCACCGGGGGCGAAGACGGTGTAGGCGCCGCCGGCGAGCATCAGCGCCGCGATCAGCCGGACCGCGGCGCCCAGCCGGCGGCGGCCCCTGCTGCGCACGGCGGGCCGCCCGCGCAACCGCGCGAGCAGGCCGCGTCGGCGGTCGTTGTCAGAAGTCATGAGCTGTGTCCTTAACCGGTTGGACCTTGTCTCAGGGGACGGAGCAGCGGCGCGGTTCGTGACGCGCCAAGATCACTGAAGCCAGTAGATCATGGCGTACAGGCCGATCCACACGACGTCGACGAAGTGCCAGTAGTACGACACGACGATCGCCGAGGTCGCCTGCGCCGGCGTGAACCGGCCCATGGTCGTGCGGACCATGAAGATGATGAAGGCGATGAGACCGCCGGTCACGTGCAGGCCGTGGAAGCCGGTCGTCAGGTAGAACATCGAGCCGTAGCCGTCGGCGTTGATCTTGACGCCGTCCTCCACCAGGTGGCGGTACTCGTTCACCTGGCCGAGCACGAAGATCAGGCCCATCACGAAGGTGACGGTGAACCAGCGACGCAGCGCGTGCACGTCACCCTTCTCCGCCGCGAAGACGCCGAGCTGGCAGGTCACCGAGGACAGCACCAGGATCACCGTGAAGGTGGTCGCGTACGGGATGTTCAGCGACTCGGTGTGCTTCTCCCACTGCTCCGGCGCAGCCGCGCGGATCGAGAAGTACATCGCGAAGAGCGCCGCGAAGAACATGAGTTCGCTGGAGAGCCACACGATCGTCCCCACGCTGACCATGTTGGGTCGCGTCAGAGAGTGGATCCGGCTCTTGTCAATGGCTGGGGCCGCAGTCACGCCGTCATTATTGCCCCTGACCGGGGCCGGCGATCAGCGGGGTGGCAAACCTGCGCCTTCCGTGGCCCGAGCGTCAGGGTCCGGTTCGCCTGGCCTAGCCTGAAAAGCGTGCTGCACGTCGATCCCATCCTCGCCGCCACCTCGGCCGTCCCGGCCAGTGTGCTCGCGGCCACGCCGGCGAGTCCGTCGGCGCTGGCCGCCGGGGCCGAGGCGACCCCACCACCGTTCACCATCGGCGCGGTGCTGACCGAGACCCGGCTGGACAGCTGGCTGGCCCTCGGCCTGGTGCTCGCCGCCGGGCTCTACCTCTACGGCGTGTACCGGCTGCGCATCCGCGGCGACCGCTGGCCGATCGCCCGTACCGTGTTCTTCCTCGGGCCCGGCCTCGGCGGCATCGCGCTGGTCACGGTCAGCGGACTGCACGCCTACGACACCGCGCTGCTGTCGGTGCACATGGTCCAGCACATGGTGCTCTCCATGGTGTCGCCGATCTTCCTGGCGCTGGGCGCGCCGATGACGCTGGCCCTGCGGACCCTGCCGGTCGGACCCCGCAAGCGCCTCCTGGCGATCGTGCACAGTCGCATCGCCCGGGTCTACAGCTTCCCGCTGGTGGCGTTCGCCATCTTCGTGGTCAACCCGTTCGCGCTGTACTTCAGTGACCTGTACCGCTTCACCCTGGAACACGCCTGGGCGCACGAGCTGGTGCACGCGCACTTCATCATGACCGGCTGCGTGTTCTTCTGGCCGCTGCTCGGCCTCGACCCGCTGCCGGGCCGCTGGCCGTACCCGGCGCGGGCGCTGCTCATGCTGCTCTCCGTGCCGTTCCACACCGTGCTCGGTCTCACCATCATGCAGAGCACCACGCTCTTCGGCGGCGACTGGTATCCGTCGCTCAACCTGAGCTGGTCCGACCCCAAGGCCGACCAGGTGGTCGCCGGCGGCATCCTCTGGGCCGGCGGTGAGTTCGTCAGCGTGACCATGCTCGCGGTGCTGGTCGTGCAGTGGGTGAAGCAGTCCGAGCGGGAGGCCCGCCGCGTCGACCGCGAGCTGGACCGCCAGGAGGCCCGCGACCGCGCCGCCGGCGCCACGACGGCCTGAGCTGCGCAGACGGTACGCCGGACGCGCGGAGAGCGGGCGGCGTGTCAGGTACGTCACGTCGGCCGGTACGATCGGCGGGCAGCTACGAGGTTGGAAGCGGAGTGTCGGCATGAGTGAGCGTCTGTGCACCGTCCTGCTCTACAGCGACGACCCGCAGGTCCGTGACCGGATGCGGCTCGCCGTGGGCACCCGGCCCGCGCCCGGGCTGCAGATCGAGTTCGTCGACGCGTCGACCTACGCCGAGACCATCCGGCTTGTCGACGACTACGAGATCGACCTGCTGCTGCTGGACGGCGAAGCCAGCCCCGGCGGCGGCATCGGCATCGCCCGGCAGATCAAGGACGACCGGGACGACGCGCCCCCCACCTGCCTCGTGATCGCCCGCGCCGCGGACCGATGGCTCGCCGCGTACGCCGAGGTCGACGCGACGCTGGTGCACCCGCTCGACCCGGTGACCACCGGCAGCACGGTGGCCGAGCTGCTGCGGACGCACGCACCCGCCTGACGTCCCAGCGCCACCCGGCACCGACACGGCGCCGGCCGAGCCCGCGCCGATTCCAGCCCACCCGCACTTTCGTACGCTCGGGAGGCCCGCCATGGGCGATCGGACCTGGCCGCACCTGCTCAACTCGCTGCTGCGCGGCGAGGAGCTGTCCACCGGCGACACCGCCTGGGCCATGGGCGAGATCATGGCCGGCTCGGCGGGCGCCGCCCAGGTGGCCGGCTTCGCGGTGGCGCTCCGGGCCAAGGGTGAGACCTCGGCCGAGCTGGCCGGCCTGGTGGAGACGATGTTGAGCCGGGCCGTCCCGGTCGACCTCCCCGACGAGCTGCGCTCCACCGCGCTGGACGTCGTCGGCACCGGCGGTGACCTCGCCCACACGGTCAACATCTCCACCATGGCCGCGCTGGTCGTCGCGGGCGCGGGCGTACGGGTGGTCAAGCACGGCAACCGGGCCGCGTCCTCTTCCTGCGGCACCGCGGACCTGCTGGAGTTCCTCGGCGTCCCGCTCGACCTCGACCCCGAGGCCATCGTGCGCTGCGTCACCGAGGCCGGCATCGGCTTCTGCTTCGCCGCCCGGTTCCACCCGGGAATGCGGCACACCGGGCCGGTCCGCCGGGAGCTGGGCGTCCCGACCGTGTTCAACTTCCTCGGCCCGCTGACCAACCCTGCCCGTCCCCGCGCCGGCGCGGTC
Organism: Micromonospora sp. NPDC005172; assembly: GCF_040608555.1. Lineage (NCBI taxonomy): Bacteria > Bacillati > Actinomycetota > Actinomycetes > Micromonosporales > Micromonosporaceae > Micromonospora > Micromonospora sp. NPDC005172. The sequence goes on along the minus strand of NZ_JBEXIL010000023.1, from coordinate 5,808 downwards.
GGCTGCTTTGACGCCCGGATGGCGTCGGTGATGGCCGGCGTGTTCGCCGCCCGGGGCGACTCGGTGCTGGTGATGCGCGGCGAGGACGGGCTGGACGAGTTCACCACCGCCGCGCCCACCCGCGTCTGGGCGGCGCAGAACGGCACCGTACGCGAGGCCGTGCTGGACGCGGAGGACCTCGGCGTACCCCGAGCCACCCTCGCCGACCTGCGCGGCGGTGACGCGGCGTACAACGCCGGCGTGGCCCGTCGTCTGCTGGCCGGCGAGACCGGTCCGGTGCGCGACGCGGTCCTGGTCAACGCGGCGGCGGCCCTCGCGACGCAGGGTCCGCTCGACGGCGACCTGACCGAGGCGCTGCGCGCCGGCCTGGACCGCGCCGCCGAGTCGATCGACTCGGGCGCGGCGGCGGGCGTCCTGGAGCGCTGGATCGAGACCGCCACCACCGCCGAGGCCACGACCAGCGCCTGATCGGCGCGCCCGTCCCACCAGATCAACCGGCATGCGCGACCGCGTCTGACCAGGTCCGCGAGGCGGTGCGCGACAGTACGGCGGGATGCCCCCGCATCGGTGACGCGGCCTGTCACGCGACGGGATACCGCCGGGGCGGCGACGCGGGGGTGTCGACGCGACGGGATACCCCCACATCCGCGACGCGGGGGTGTCGACGCGACGGGATACCCCCACATCCGCGACATGGGGGCGACAGCACGGCGAGATACCGCCACATCGGCGAGGTGGGAGTGTCGGCGCGACGGGATGCCCCACATCGGCGAGGTGGGTACGGCGGCGTGTCGGTTGCAGCGGTGTGCGGCCGGCCGAGGGCGTAGCCGGTCACGCGTCGTGCGTGAGGCGTCGTGCGTGAGGCGGCGTGCGTGAGGCGGCGTGCGTCAGGCGTCGTGCGTGAGGCGTCGTGCGTGAGGCGTCGTGCGTGAGGCGTCGTGCGTCAGGCAGCGTGGCGGCGGGTGGGCTGGCGGCGTCGACGCTCGGCCAACCGGGTGACGGAAGCGGCGAACGTGGCGATCACCACGGCCGCGCCGCAACCGGTGCAGACCAGCTCGGGACAGTCGCTGCCGTGGCCGTCGACGCAGGGCGGCGCCTCGAACGGCGCCACGCCCTCGCAGACGTCGCAGTAGAGATCGCGGTGCGACATCGGGCGTCTCCTTCTCACTCCGGGCGAGCCGCTCCCGAATGCGACAACGACGCACACCGGAAGCGGAGAACTACTCGCCTGTAGTTTCCCACGCGGGTCCGACAAATCTCCGCGCACGCCCTCGGACCGCACCGGCCATCCGTGATCCACTCGACACCACGGAAGGCGGGGGGTCCGGACCACTCGGACACCCCGATTTCCAGGAAACCGAGTCGATCACGACGAAGGCCCGCTCCCCCGGTCGGGGTGCGGGCCTTCGTGGCGGTACGCGAACGGTCGATCAGTGCTCGGCGGTGCGCCGGGTGCCGGTGTAGTACTCGAACAGCAGGCCACAGGCACCGAAGATGACCGCCACCAGGCCGAGGCCGATCAGCCAGAACTGCCAGAACACCATGCCCAGCGCGGCGGTCGCGGCGGCCAGCGCCAGACCGAACGGCCAGTAGCTGCCCGGGCTGAAGAAGCCGACCTCGCCGGCGCCGTCGGAGATCTCGGCGTCGGCCCGGTCCTCCGGGCGCAGGTCGATACGGCGGGAGACGAACCAGAAGAAGCCACCGCACATCGAGCACAGCAGGAACGACAGCGCCAGGGCGACGGTGCCCACCCACTCGATGTTGCCGGACTCACCGTGCGTCCAGGCGCCGTAGAGGATGGTGGCGCCGAAGAGGAACCCGGCGATGATCAGGAAGATACGCCACTCGGTCTTCATGCCGCTGCCTCAGCTTCCCGTGCCGGCCGGAGCGTTGTCCGGGTTGAAGTTGCTCTGCGTCCGGCGAGTGTCGAACGGCTGGGTGGTCTGCGCGTACGGCTCCTCGCCGATCTGGGCCAGCGCCTCCTGGGTGGACTTGCCGCCCTGCTTGGCCGCGAGGAACTGGTCGTACTTCTCCGGCGAGACGACCCGCAGCTCGAAGTTCATGAACGCGTGGTAGCTGCCGCACAGCTCGGCGCAGCGGCCGACGTACGCGCCCTCGGCGTCGAGGCTGGAGACCTCGAAGACGTTGCGGATCTTGCCGGGCATGACGTCCCGCTTGAACAGCAGCTCCGGCACCCAGAAGGAGTGGATGACGTCGCGGCTGGTCTCCTCGAACCGGATGGACCGGTTGGTCGGCAGCACGAGCACCGGGATGACCTCACTGGTGCCCAGCGTCGACGCGGTGGTCTTGGCTTCCGTGCCCTGACCGTCGCGGTAGTTGAACTGCCAGTTCCACTTGAACGCGACGACCTCGACCGTGACGTCCGGGTTCTTCGACAGCTTGTCGACGTCGGTCTGCACGATCGCCGTGTAGTAGAAGAGCACGGAGACGATCAGGATCGGCGCGATGGTGTAGAGGAACTCCATCGGCAGGTTGTAGCGGGTCTGCACCGGCAGCGCGTTGCCACGCTTGCGGTAGCGCACGACACACCAGAAGATCAGGCCCCACACGAAGACGCCGACCGCGAGCGCGGCGACGCAGGAGGCGATCCACAGGTCGTACATCCGGTGCGACTCGGGGGTGATGCCGCCCTGCGGCCACCCGAAGCCGTCGAACGTCTTGCCGACGTCACAGCCCGTGAGCAGAACCAGTAGAGCCACGCCCCCGAGACCGAGCCCGGCCAGCCGACCGGCACCACGTCCCCGGCGTCCACCGACCCGTGGGACAGCACCGTGCCGTACGGCCGACGGCCGTACCTCCGAACTCCTTGCGACCACCTGGTCCTGCCTCCCTAGCGCGCCGCGGTGCGTCGTTCGTCAGCACCGGCGGCAAAGGCGTCACCGACGGTCGCAGATTACTCGACCATGACGGACTCGACCGTGGTGGGGTCACTGTCCGCCCCCATCGGGGGGATCCTGGGCATAACGCCGCGATAGCGTTGGGCCCCGTGAGTGCGAGGAGTGAGCCGGGGTTGCGAGCCCCGCAGTCGCGAACAGAAGGCGGCCCCGTGAGTGCGAGGAGTGAGCCGGGGTTGCGAGCCCCGCAGTCGCGAACAGAAGGCGGCCCCGTGAGCGCATCCCCGGTCTACCTGGACGCGGCGACCGCCGCGCCGCTGCATCCGGTCGCCCGGCAGGCGCTGTTGGCCGCGTTGGAGGACGGCTGGGCCGACCCGGGGAAGCTCTACAGCCAGGCGCGCCGCGCCCGGCAACTGCTCGACGCCGCCCGCGAGGCCGCCGCGCAGACGCTCGGCGTCCGCGCCGACGAGCTGTCCTTCACCTCCAGCGGTACGACCGCAGCCCACGGCGCGGTGCTCGGGACGCTGGCGGGACGGCGTCGGGTCGGGGCGACGCTTGTGCACTCGGCGATCGAGCACTCCGCCGTCCTGCACGCCGCGGAACGGCACGTGGCGGCCGGCGGCACCGCCACCGCAGTGCCGGTCGACCGGTCGGGCCGGTTGGATCTGACCGCCTGGTCGGACGCCGTCCGGGCTCCCGGGGTCGCGGTGGCCGCGCTGATCAGCGCCAGCCACGAGGTGGGCACGGTGCAGCCGGTCGCCGAGGCGGCGGCCGTCTGCGCGGATGTCGGGGTGCCGCTGTACGTCGACGCGGCGCAGTCGGTCGGGCGGGTGCCTCTGCCGGCCGGCTGGTCGGTGCTCAGCGCCAGCGCCCACAAGTGGGGCGGGCCACCCGGGGTGGGGCTGCTGGCGGTGCGCAAGGGCACCCGCTGGGAGTCGCCGTGGCCGGCCGACGAGCGGGAGGGTGGACGTACTCCCGGGGTGGTGAACCTGCCCGCGGTGGTGGCGGCGGCGGCGAGCCTGCGCGCGGCGGCGGCCGACGCGGCTGCCGAGCAGGCCCGGCTCTTTCCGCTGGTGGATCGGATCCGGGAGCGGGTGGCGGCGGAGGAGCCCGACGTGGAGGTGGTCGGCGACCCGGTGCTGCGCCTGCCGCACCTGGTGACGTTCTCCTGCCTGTACGTCGACGGCGAGACGCTGCTGCACGCGCTGGACCGGCGGGGTTTCGCCGTGTCGTCCGGTTCGTCCTGTACGTCGTCGACGCTGCGGCCGTCGCACGTGCTGGAGGCGATGGGGGTGCTCTCGCACGGCAACGTGCGGGTGAGCCTGCACCGGGACACGACCGAGGAGGACGTCGAGCGGTTCCTCGCCGAACTGCCCGGGATCGTCGCCGGGCTGCGGGCCGACGCCGGGGTGGTCGGGCTGTGACGATGCCGGACGAGGTGATCGACTGCCGGGGCCAACGCTGTCCGCTGCCGGTGATCGCGGCGGCCCGGCGGATGCCGCAGGTGCCGGTCGGTACGGTCGTCCGGGTGCTGGCCGACGACCCGGCGGCGGCGGTGGACCTCCCGGCATGGTGCCGCATGCGCGGCCAGGAGTACCTGGGTTCGGTCTCCGGCCCCGAAGGCCCGGCCTACGACATCCGCCGCACCCACTAACCCCCCAACCCCCGCGCGCCCCCGCACCCCGGTCCCCGTCCCCGTCCCCGCCCCCGCTCCCGCTCCCGCTCCCCCGCCCCGCGATCTTGCAGTTTCTGTTGGGACAAAGGCGTGCACAAGCCGTAGAACGGCGACCGAAAGTGCAAGATCGGCGAGGGTTGGGGGTGGGGGCTACGGCAGGAGGTGCGGGCGGATCTCGTCTGCGGCCACGTCGCCGTAGGACTCGGCGAGGCGCTTGACGAACAGGTCGCGGCGTACGTCGTACTCCTGGGTGCCGACCGTCTCGAGGACCAGCGTGGCCAGCAGCGAGCCGACCTGGGCGGCCCGCTCCAGGCCGAGGCCCCAGGAGAGCGCGGTGAAGAAACCGGCCCGGAAGCCGTCGCCGACACCGGTGGGGTCGACGGCCCGGATCTCGCGCGCGATGGGTACGTGGATGGGGTCGATGCCCCGGCCCGCGATCTCCACGCCGTCCTTGCCCAGCGTGGTGACCCGCACCTTGACCAGGTCCAGCAACTGCTCGTCGCTGAGCTGCGCCTTGCTCTGCAGCAGGGACTTCTCGTAGTCGTTGGTCATCAGGTACTCGGCGCCCTCGATCAGCGCGACCACGTCCTCGCCGGGCATCCGGGCGAGCTGCTGGGAGGGGTCGGCGGCGAAGGCGTACCCGCGGGTGCGGCACTCGGCCGAGTGCCGCAGCATCGCCGCCGGGTCGTTGGCGCTGACCAGCACCAGGTCCAGTCCGCCGAGCCGGTCGGCGACGGGGGCCAGTTCGATGTTGCGCGCCTCGCTCATCGCGCCCGCGTAGAACGAGGCGATCTGGCACATGTCGGTGTCGGTGGTGCAGACGAACCGCGCCGTGTGCGCCACCTCACTGATGTGCACCGAGTCGCAGTCGACGCCGTGCCGCTCCAGCCAGGAGCGGTAGTCGGCGAAGTCGGCCCCGACCGCCCCGAGCAGCACCGGGCGCAGCCCGAGCTGCCCCATGCCGAAGGAGATGTTCGCCGCCACCCCGCCACGTCGGAGCACCAGGTCGTCCACCAGGAAGGAGAGCGAAACCTTGTGCAGTTGATCGGCGATGAGCTGGTCGGCGAAGCGACCCGGGAAGCTCATCAGGTGATCGGTGGCGATCGAGCCGGTCACGGCGATCTTCATGTCAACCCTCAGGGTCGGGAGCAGGGCGCGGTCAGCCTACCGGCCCGGCAACCCGGACGTGTCCGGTCGGTCGAGCAACGCGGAGACCGTCGTGGACGGCGGGTTCGTCCTGCCGGGGCTGGTCGACGCGCACTGCCACATCGGCATCGC
>NZ_JBEXIL010000022.1:0-105142 GCF_040608555.1 Micromonospora sp. NPDC005172 | reverse complement strand
CTGCGCACTGTCGAGCCGTCGCCCGACGGCGGCCTGTGGCTCACGACCACGACCACCGGTGACAAGGACAGCATCCCGAACAACAGCAACGAAAAAATCCTGCACGTCACCCTCGGCGGTTAGCCAGGGCGTACGCCGACGGCCACCGCAGGACGCGGGGGCCGTCGGCGAACCCCGGCGGCCCCCGGCGCCTCTGAGGTTCGGCGAGCGTTCACGCTCCGCTCGTGGCGAGGTCATCGGGGTCGACCGTTCCCCACCTAGCCTCACCAGGGCATCTGCACCTGAAGAGCTGAGGTTTTGCACCATGTCCCTGCGTCACGTTCTGGCGGGCCTCGCCGTTCTGCCCGCGCTCGCCGCTCCGGTAGCCGCGCACGCGTCGACCGTCGACAGCGCCAGCGCGCTGCATCCCCAGAAGACCCACTTCGACCTCCAAGCGCACCGCGGTGGCATCGGCATGACCACCGAGGAGTCGCTGGAGGGCTTCGCCAAGGCCATGCGCCTCGGCGTCACCACGCTGGAGCTGGACACCCAGATCACCAAGGACCGGAAGGTCGTCGTCAACCACGACCGCCAGGTCAGCGCGCAGAAGTGCGCGGACACCGCGCCGGTCACCGTCGGCGACCCGATGTACCCGTACGTCGGCAAGTACCTCAAGGACCTCACCCTCGCCCAGGTCAAGACCATGGACTGCGGCTACCAGCAGCTCCCTGGCTTTCCCGAGCAGGAGCAGGTCAAGGGCTTCCGCATGGTCGAGTTGAAGGACGTCCTCGGCCTCGTCAAGAGCTACAAGGCCAAGCAGATCACCCTCAACATCGAGACGAAGGTCGAGGCGGGAGCGCCCGAGCAGACCGCGCCCCGGGAGCTGTTCGTACGGCGGGTCTTCGAGGAGATCCGCGCCTCCGGCATCGAGAAGCAGGTCAGCATCCAGTCCTTCGACTGGGGCGCGCTGAGCCAGATGCACCGGCTCGCGCCGACGTGGCCGCTGGTGGCGTTGACGAACTACGACTTCCTCCAGGTCGGCAAGCCCGGAGCATCTCCCTGGCTGGGTGGGATCGACGTCGACGACTACGACGGTGACTTCGTCAAGGCGGCCGCCGCCATCCCCGGCGTCACCGCCCTGTCGCCCAACTACGGGTTCCCGCAGAACGGGACCATCGGCGACCCGAACTTCCGCTTCTACCCCGACGCGACCATGATCTCCGAGGCGCACGCCCGGGGCCTGAAGGTCATCCCCTGGACCTGCGACGATCCGGCCACCGTGTCGGCGCTGATGGACATGGGTGTCGACGGGATCATCACCAACTACCCCAACCGGGTACGGGCGATCATGGCCGAGCGCGGCATGCGCCTGCCGAAGAGCTACCAGCCCCGCCACTGATCCGCACCCTCGACCGGGACCGACCCGGTGGGCTGCCCAGGCGCGCCCACCGGGATCGGGGCATCGGAGGCCACCGTCCGCCGCCTCGACAGGCAGAGCGAGACCCGGCGGTGGCGCAAGGCCGAAGGCTCCGGCAACGGGGAGAGGTACCAGGGGATAGAACGCCCGCGCTGGGGAGCTGGAGGCGCACCGGCCGGAGCTGGTGACGGCGCTCGTGCTCCACCACGCCCGCAGGCACGTACGGGAGTCGTTGGGGAGGGCATGAGCCCGGACCCAGACGGGTCAGGCCGGGTGCTCGATGAGCCTCCTCGGCGGCCGCTGCGCCGGCACACCCGTCGGACGGTGGGCCGAGTCCACCTCCGCCGTCCACGGGGGTTGGGGGGCCGGGGTTCTCCACCGGGTCACCCGCGTGCCCGGCCCGGCCGACGGGTCCGCGCCCTGGCCGGTGGAACCGGTGTCGACGCCGGTGCTCGGGCCGTCAGCCGGCGCGATGCCCAACTCCCGCATCCGCTCGACGTACGTGCGGTAGCGCCGCTGCGCCTCCCCGTGTCGCCCGGCGGTGCGCAGCACCTGCACCAACTCCAGGTGGGCGTCCTCGTCGTACGGGTCGCGGTGCACCAGGCGCATTAGGTAGACCAGCTTCTGGTCGGTGTCCGAGGTGTGCTGAGCCAGGGCCCGCAGCACGCTGGTGTGGGCGACCTGCGCCTCCTCCCGCAGTGGCTGGGCCCAGTCCTCGTACGGGTCGTCGGCGAGGAAGTCCCCGCCGTACAGCTCGTCGGCGCGGACCAGCGCGCGGGCCGTGTCGGGGTGCCCGGCCCGCAGGGTGGCCTGCGCCTCCTCGGCTGCGGTGAGGAACGTCTCGACGTCCACGTCGATCACGTCGAGGTCGATCGCCACCGAACCCCGGTCGGCCAGCACCGCCCCCCGGCCGCTGGTGCGGTGTCCGGAGCCGAGCACCCGGCGCAACGTGGACAGCAGCACCGACAGCCGGTTAGCGGTGCGCGTCGGCGACTCGTCCGGCCAGAGCAACTCCATCAGTCGGGCCCGGGGCACGGCGCGGCCCCGGTGCGCGACGAGGATCTTCAACAGGTCCCGGGCCTTCTTGGACTGCCACTCGCCGTACGGGACGACGGCGCCGGCCCGGAACACCCGGAAGTCGCCCAGGGTGTGGATGACCACCGCCGGTACGCGCAGTGTGATCGCGGTGAGCCCGTCGGCGACGCCCGGGTCGAGGCGTACACCGCACCTGCGCAGCTTCTGCTCGGCGCCCTCGGCGCCGCGACGGGCCTGGCGTCCCTGCAACCGGGCGGCGATCAGCCGGACGGTGGCCTGGTCGGCCGGGTCGCCCAATTCCCGGCAGAGCACGGCGGCGTCGTCGAGCAGCCCGGCGGACGCGCGCGGGTCGTCGGCGGCGAGCACGGTGAGCTGGAGCGCCTCGACGAGGGTGGCGCGTCGTCGCCCGACTGTCGCGCCGGTGCGGGCCTCGGCGGCGTCGAAGTGGGCGGCTGCGGTGTCACCGCGCAGCAGCGCCACCCAGCCGCGCGCCAGCAGCGCGTACGGCCGTTCGGACTCGCGCGCCGTGGTGACCGCCCGGTCCGCGAGATCCTGCGCGACGGCCAGGTCGTCGGCGGCTCGGATGCGCGCCAGTTCGGCGAGCACCCAGGCCGGTGAGGCGGGGCGCGACTGACCGTTGCCCAGTGCGGCCAGGGCACCCTCCAACGCCTGCCGGGCCTGGCGCGGCTCCCGCCGGCGGCGGTGCACCATTCCGAGGGCGGCCAGCGAGAACGCCTCGTCGGCGGCGATCCCCGCCAGCTCCCGCAGCCGTTGCCCGGCGGCACCGTCGGCCAACGCCTCCTCCAATCGGCCGAGCTGGCACTTCGCCACGGCGGCCACGGTCAGCGCGTACGGCTCGTAGCTGGTTTCGCCGGCCACCTCGGTCAGTCGTACGGCCGCCTCGGCGTGCCGCAACGCGTCGGCGGCGTCGCCTGCCCGCAGCAGGTGGCTGGCCAGATCGAGGTGGACCATCAGCCGGAACAGGTCCGCGTCGGCGCGGCGCAGCCCTTCGGTCGACTCCGCCCGTGCGAGGGTCGTCGCCGCGTCGCCGGTGGCGGCGGCGAGCAGGACGACCACCCGGGAGTACGCCTGGTGGGCCGTCGGGACGCCGCAGGCGTGAGCGGCACGCGCCGCCTCCTCGACGTCCGCGCTGGCCCGCTCGATGTCGTCGTCGAGCAGGTGGTGCACCGCCGCGTGGCAGTACGTCTGCACGGCGTGCGGCCCGGTCGCGCCGATGGGCGCGGTCGCCAGGAGGGCTGTCGCCAGGTGTGGTTCCCCGGCGAGGTGGTGCCGCAACGCCGCGCGCCAGATCTTGGCGATCGGGGCGTCGGCCTCGGCGGGTGTCGCGGCGAGCAGGTCGGGTTGGGTGGCGAGCCACAGGTGCGCCGCTGTGCGGTCACCGGCGGCGGCGAGGTGACGCAGCGCCCGTCCCGGATCACCGATCGTAGGTTGTCGCTCCGCTGTCGACGCGTCACCCCCGCCTTCTCCGCGAGCCGGCGTCGACGCGCGCCAGGCATGGTTGACAAGGTCTCCGGACATTCACCGCTCCTGTGTTCTCTCGTGGAGGCTCAGGCGAGCGAAGAGACAGCCGGGCCCTACGAGTCGTCGCCCGGCGTGGCTTCCCCCCGGCACGATCATTGCCTTCATCGAGCGGCATCGCCATAACCAAAAGAGTCGGTGTACTTACTGACTGCAATGCGCTATCGGCATAAAGCCGCGCTCAGGTTTCCCTCAGACCGCCGCAACGGCACCCGAACGGCCCGCACAAGCAACCAGCACGGATGGTGGCCAGACTTCCCGTCATTGCGTGTCACCCGCCGATCGGAGCTGAGATCCGATGACCGAACAGACAATTCTTCCTGCCCTTTCCACCTTCTGGGAACGGCAGCTCACCGCCCTCCCGGAGCCGCCGGACCTGCCCTTCACCCCGACGACCGACCCGGCCGCCCACGCCCACACCGACCTGGGTGACGACGTCGAGCCGCAGGTCAGCGCGTTGACGGGGCTGTTCGCGCTGCTGCGCCGCTGGACCGGCGGCCGGGATCTGCTCGCCGAGACGCCCGCCGCGCCCACCGGCACCGCGCGCTGGCTGCCGATCCGTGTCCGGTTGCCCGAGGATCCCACCTGGATCGAGCTGCGGGACCTGGTCCGAACGGCGCTGCGCGAGGCCCGCGAGCACGACGGGGAATTGCCCGAAACGGTTCCCGACTATCGGCCGGTGGTGTCGATTGGACCCGATCGGATGCCGTCCGGTAATCGGGGCGTCCTGCGGCTGCTGGTCGACCACAGCGGCGAACGGTCGACGGCAACGGTGGGTGCGCATCCGCACGCGCCGTCGGTCGCGGCGGCGCTCGCCGTCCTGCTCGACCGGGCGCGGGAACGACCCACGGCGCGCCTGTCCGACCTGCCGTTGCTCGACCCGGCCACCGAACGGCGGGTGGTGCGCGACTGGAACGCCACCGACACCCACTATCCACGCGACTCGTCGGTGACCGACCTGTTCGCCGAGTGGACCCGTCGCACCCCGGACGCGCCGGCGCTGCGCGACGGCGACCAGACGCTCGACTACGCCGAGGTGGACCGGCGCGCCAACCACCTCGCCGGGCGTCTGCTCCGGCTCGGGATCGGCGCGGAGACGCTCGTCGGGATCTGCCTCGCCGACACCACCGCCTGGGTGATCGCCGCCCTGGCGACGCTCAAGGTCGGGGCCGCCTACCTGCCGCTGGACCCCGGTTACCCGCCCGAGCGGCTGGCGCTCATGTGCCAGGACGCCGAGCCCGGCGTCGTCCTGCACGCCGCCGCGCTGGCCGATCGGCTGCCGGACGACGGCACGCCCCGCATCGCCGTGGACCGGCTGCCCGTCGAGGACGGCCCGGCGGCGCCTCCGGCGGTGCCGGTCCACCCCGACCAGCTCGCGTACGTCATGTACACGTCGGGCTCCACCGGCCGTCCCAAGGGCACCGGCGTCAGCCATCGCAACATCGTCCGGCTGGTCCGCGACACCAGTTTCATCGACGTACGCCCCGACGACGTGATGGGGCAGGCCGCGACGATGTCGTTCGACGCGGCCACCCTGGAGGTGTGGGGCGCGCTGCTCAACGGCGCCTGCCTCGTGGACCTGGACATCAACGACGTGATCGTGCCGGACCGGCTCCGCGCCCGGCTGCGCGACACCGGCGTCACCATGATGTTCCTCGCCACCTCCGTCGCGCGGCAGGTGGCGACCGAGGCGCCGGACGCCCTGGCCGCGCTGCGCTACCTGACCTTCGGCGGCGAACAGGCCGACCGGGTCGCCGTGGACCGGCTCCGCGCGGCCTGCCCGGACACGACGCTCGTCAACGGGTACGGCCCGACCGAGGCCACCACCTACAGCACGACGTACGACTGCGCCCGACTCACCGCCGCGGACCCGATCGTGCCGATCGGCGGCCCGGTCGCCAACACCCGGGTGTACGTGCTGGACACACTCCTGCAACCGGTGCCACCCGGCGTGCTCGGTGAGCTGTTCGTCGGCGGGGACGGGGTGGCCCGCGGCTACCTCGGCCGCCCCGACGCGACAGCCGAGACGTTCGTGCCCGACCCGTTCGGACCCCGCACCGGGGGCCGGCTCTACCGCACCGGAGACGTGGTCCGGCAGCGCCCCGACGGGTTGGTCGAGTTCGTCGGCCGATCCGACCACCAGGTCAAGATCCGTGGCTACCGCGTCGAGCCGGGCGAGGTGACCGAGGCGCTGCGCGGTGGCGGGCTGCTGCGCGACGCGATCGTGCGCGCCGACCGCGACGCCGCCGGGGACGCCCGACTCGTCGCGTACGTCGTGCCCGACGAGGGCGTACGCGTCGAGGAGGTCCGGGAACGGGCCCGCGAGCAGCTACCCGACCATCTCGTGCCGGCCGTGTTCGTGGTGCTGCCCCGGCTGCCGCTCAATCGCAACGGCAAGGTGGACGTGGCGGCCCTGCCGGCCCCCGAAGCCGCCGAGACGGGCGACGACGACGGCCCGCGTACGGCCACCGAACGGGTGGTGGCCGAGATCTGGCAGGACGTCCTCGGTGTACCGGTGCGTCGCCGCGCCGACGACTTCTTCGACCTCGGTGGGCGGTCCCTCAAGGCGACCCGGGTCCGCTCCCGGCTCACCGCCGCGCTCGGCGCGGAGGTGCCCTTGCGACTGATCTTCGACCACCCGAGCGTGGCCGGGCTGGCCGCCGCGCTGGACGAGATCGGTGGCGCGCCGGTCGAGCCCGTGGAGCCGGCCGAACCGGTCGTGCTGGACGGGCCACCCGCAGCCGACCTCGCGGGCCTGCTCGACCAGCTCGAACAGGGCATCGCCCGATGAGCGGCGTCCGCATCCCCGAGCAGGTGCGCCAGCGCGTGGACGCCCTGCCACCCGAGCGGAGGCGGGCGTTCCTCGCCGCGATCCGCGCCGACGGCGACCGGTACGGCATCCACCCCCTCACCGCCGCCCAGGAGTGGATGCTGCTGCTGGCCCAGCTCCGCCCGGACAGCCCCGCCTACCACGTGCCGTACCGGGTGGACCTGCGCGGCGAGCTGGACGTGGCCGCGTTGCGTGGCGCGCTCGACGAGATCGTGGCGCGGCACGAGGCGCTGCGAACGGTGTTCGTGCCGCTGGACGGTCAGTCGTACCAGATGGTCCTGCCGCCGACCGGCCTGCCGCTGACCGTCGAGGACGTCGCGCGGGACCGGATCGACGAGTACGCCGCCGCCGAGGCGGTACGCCCGTTCGATCTCGCCCGGGGGCCACTGGTGCGGGCCACCCTGTGCCGCACCGGCCCGACCGACTTCTCGCTGCTGCTCAGCCTGCACCACGTCGTCTGCGACGGCTGGAGCATGGGCCTGCTCTTCGAGGAGCTGTCGACGGCGTACGCGGCCCTGCACGAGGGACGTCCGGTGGCGTTGCCGGCGGTGCCCCGGGACGTGCCGGCCGCGCTGGCCCAGGACCGGCTGCTCGGCCCGGCCGAGCTGGCCCGGCGACTGGACTGGTGGCGCGACGCGCTGACCGGCGCGCCGCCCGGCCTCGACCTGCCCACCGACCGGCCCCGCCCGGCGGAGCTGGAGGACGCCGGACACGAGATCGAGTTCTCCTGGCCGCCGGAGCTGGCCGAGCGGGTCGCCGAGGCGCAACGGCGTACCGGCGCCACCCCGTACATGATCTTCGCGGCGGCCTGGGCGGCGTTGCTGCACCGTCGCAGCCAACAGCCGGACCTGCTCATCGCCACCCCGGTGGCGAACCGGCAGACCCTCGACAGCGAGACCGCCGTCGGCTTCTTCGTCAACACGCTGGTGCTGCGCAGTCGGGTCGACGGCGGACTGACCTTCGCCGCCCTGCTGGACCGGCTGCGGGACTCGGCGCTGACCGCGCTGACCGACCCGGTGCCGTTCGACGCCCTCGTGCAGGATCTGCGCCCGGTCCGCGACCCCGGACGGCACCCCCTCGCCCAGGTCATGTTCGCCGTCGAGGACGGCTGGGAACAGCGGCTGACGCTGCCCGGAGTGACCGTGCTGACCAGCGGCGAGACGCACACCGGCACGTCCATGTTCGACCTCACGCTGACAGTCATCGCCCACGAGGGACGCATCGACGGGCGGATCGAGTACCGGATGAGGCTCTTCGACGAGTCCACCGCCCGCGCGCTCGCCGACCAGCTCGACACCCTGCTCATGGCCGCGCTCGCCAACCCGGACACCCCGGTGGACCGACTGCCGCTGCTGGACCGGGACGCGGGCCGGGACCTGGTGGACCGCTGGGCCGCCACCGCGTCCGCGCCACCCGACCAGCCGACCCTGGATGAGTTGGTCGCCCGCCAGGCCGCGGTGGCCCCGGACGCCGTCGCCCTGGCGTACCGCGATCAGGCCGTGACCTACCGGGACCTGGACGCGCGGGCCGACGCACTGGCCCGAGTCCTGGCCGCCCGGGGCGTGCGGGCCGAGACGACAGTCGGCGTCTGCCTGCCGGCCGGCCCGGACTGGGTGATCACCTTCCTCGCCGTACTCCGGGCGGGTGGGGTCTATCTGCCCCTGGACCCGCAGCTACCGGCGGCCCGGTTGGCGCACCTGCTCGCGGACTCCGCCGCCGCGCTGGTGGTCACCACGGCCGACGCGCAGCTCGCGCTCCCCGCCACCGCCGTGCCGCTGCTGCACCTCGACGACGCCGCGCCGCACGACGAGGCCCCGCCCTCGGTGCCCGTTCATCCGGACTCCGCCGCCTACCTGATCTACACGTCCGGTTCGACCGGGCTGCCCAAGGGCGTCGTCGGCACCCACCGCGGGCTGGCCAACCTCGCCGAGGCGCAGGCCCGGCTGGTCGGCGTCCAGGCCGGCGACCGGGTCCTGCAGTTCCACTCGATCAGCTTCGACGTGGCGCTGTCCGATGTGGTCACCGCGCTCACCGCGGGGGCCACCCTGCGCCTGCTCGGCCCGGACGAGCGCACGCCCGGCCCCGACCTGGCCACCGCGCTCACCCGGCACCGCGTCACGGTCGCCGACCTGCCGCCGGTGGTCCTCGACGCGCTGGACCCCACGGCCGTGCCCGACCTGCGGATCCTCACCGTCGGTGGGGAACCGTGCGCGCCGGACGTCGCCGCCGCCTGGTCGCGCGGCCGGCTCCTGATCAACGGGTACGGCCCGACCGAGGCCACCGTCACCGCCACCGCCGCCCACTGCGCACCCGTGGAGAGCGAGTTGCCGATCGGCCGGCCGCTGACCGGGGTACGCGCCTACGTCCTCGACACCGAGTTGCGGCCGGTGCCCCCCGGGGTCCCCGGCGAGCTGCACCTCGGCGGCGTCGGAGTGGCCCGCGGCTACCACGGGGACCCGGCGCTCACCGCCGGGCGCTTCGTCCCGGACCCGTACGCGCCGACGCCGGGAGCGCGGATGTACGCCACGGGTGACCTGGTCCGCTGGCGTGCCGACGGGCAACTGGTCTTCCTCGGCCGGGCGGACAACCAGGTCAAGATCAACGGTTACCGGATCGAGCTGGGCGAGGTGGAGGCCCACCTGCGGCAGTGCCCGGGTGTGCGCCGGGCCGCCGCCGTGGTGCGAACCGACTCGCCCGGCGGTCGGCGGCTGGTCGGCTACCTCGTCGGCGACAGCTTGGCGGTGGACGAGCTGCGCCAGAGCCTGCTGCGGCGTCTGCCCCGCTATCTCGTGCCGAGCGCCTTCGTGGTGGTGCCCGACCTGCCGGTCACGTCCAGCGGCAAACTCGACCCGTCCCGCCTGCCCGCCCCCACCGTGGCCCGCGCCGACCTCGGCGCCGCGTACGTGGCACCCGACGGTGCCACCGAACGGGCCATCGCCGACACCTGGCGACAGGTTCTCGGGCTCGACGACATTGGGGCGGACGACAACTTCTTCGACCTCGGCGGCACGTCACTGCTGCTGGCGAGGGTGCAGACCCGACTCGCCGACCGACTGGGTCGACCGGTGCCAGCGGTGGAGCTGTTCCGCTACCCGACCGTCGCGCTGCTGGCCCGCTTTCTCGACGGCGCGGCCGCGCCGACGGCGGCGACGGGTGGCGGTCGCCGACGAGACGAACGCAAGCAGGCACTTGCCGACCGGGCCCGCCGGGCCCGCCCGGTGCCGGCGGGGGAGGGACGAGCGTGACCGACCAGGAGACCGGACTCGAGATCGCCATCGTCGGGATGGCCGGTCGCTTTCCCGGCGCGGCCGACGTCGACGAACTGTGGCGGCGGGTCCTCGCCGGACAGGAGACCATCACCCGGTTCACCGACGCCGAACTGGCCGCCGCCGGGCTGAGCGTGCAGGAGCGGAGGCACCCCGACCACGTGCCGGCGCACGGGGCGCTACCGGAGGTCGACCGCTTCGACGCCGGCTTCTTCGGCTACTCGCCCCGCGACGCGCGGCTGCTCGACCCGCAGCAGCGGCTCTTCCTCCACATGGCGTGGACCGCCCTGGAACGCGCCGGTCACCTCGCCGGGGACCCCGGCCGACTGGTCGGCGTGTACGCCGCCGCGGCGGCCAGCGGCTACCTGCTGCACCACCTGTTCCGCAACCCGCGACTCGACTCGGTCTCCGAATACGAGCTGCTGCTCGCCAACGACAAGGACTCGCTACCCACCCGGGTCGCGTACCACCTGGACCTGCGTGGGCCCGCCGTCGCGGTGCAGACGGCGTGCTCGTCGTCGCTGGTCGCCGTACACCTCGCCGCACAGGCGTTGCTCTCCCGCGAGTGTGACGTCGCGCTCGCCGGCGCGGCGCACGTCCTGTTGCCCGCCGGTACCGGCTACCGCCACGAGGCCGGCGGCATCATGTCCCGCGACGGGCACTGCCGGCCGTTCGACGTCCGCGCCACCGGCACCGTGGGAGGCGACGGCGCCGCCGCGGTCGTCCTGCGCCGGCTGGCGGACGCCCGCGACGACGGAGACACGGTGTACGCGGTCATCCGCGGTTCCGCCATCAACAACGACGGCCGGGTGAAGGTCGGCTTCACCGCGCCCGGCGTGGACGGTCAGGTGGCCGCGATCCGCGCCGCCCAGGAGGTGGCCGAGGTCGACCCCACCACCATCGGGTACGTCGAGGCGCACGGCACCGGCACCGAGCTGGGCGACCAGATCGAGCTGCGCGCCCTGACCGAGGCGTTCCACAGCGCCGACGGGGGCCGGGGCGCCGACGGGGGCCGGTGTGCGCTCGGCTCGGTCAAGTCGATAGTCGGTCACCTCGACGTCGCCGCCGGCGTGACCGGGCTGATCAAGGCCACGCTGGCGCTGCACCACCGGATGGTGCCACCCAGCCCGTACTGCACCGAGCCGCACCCCGAGCTGGCCGGCGGACCGTTCCGGGTACCCACCACGCCGCAGCCCTGGCCGGATCTGGGCGCGCCGCCGCGCGCGGCGGTCAGCTCCTTCGGCATCGGGGGCACCAACGCCCACGTCGTGCTCCAGGCGGTCGAACCGGAGGATCGTGCCCCGGACGACGAGCGGTCCGCGCACGTGCTGGTGCTCTCCGCCCGCGACGCCGACGCGCTCGACCGCGCCCGCGCCCAGCTCGCCACCCACCTGGACGCGAACCCGGACGTGCCGCTGGCCGACGTCGCGTACACCCTGGCCCGCACGCGACGGGCGTTCGGCCACCGCCTGGTCGCCGTCGCACCCGACGCCCGCACCGCCGCCGCCCGGCTCGCCGACCGCGACTCGTCGCTGGTCCGCACGGGCGTCGCCACCGGTACGCCGGCCGGGGTGGCGCTGCTCTTCCCCGGCCAGGGCGCACAGTACGCGGGGATGGGTCGCACCTTGTACCGCACCGAACCGGTCTACCGGGCTGCCTTCGACAGGTGCGCCGACCTGCTGCGCCCCCACCTCGACGTGGACCTGCGGACGCTGCTCTGCCCGCCCGGCGAGGCGGTCCCCGCCGCACCCGAGCTGGACGAGACCCGGCTCACCCAGCCGGCCCTGTTCGCCGTCGAGTACGCCCTGGCCGAGCTGCTGCGCCACCGTGGCGTACGTCCGGCCGCGCTGGCGGGGCACAGCCTCGGCGAGTACGTCGCCGCCTGCCTGGCCGGCGTCCTCACGCTGCCGGACGCGCTCGCCACCGTGGCCGTACGCGGCCGGCTCATGCAAACGCAGGCCCCCGGCTCGATGCTCTCGGTGGCCCTCGGCGTCGACGAGGTTACGGCGCTGCTGCCCGACGGCGTGGAGGTGGCCGCACTCAACGCGCCGCGCCTCACCACTGTCTCCGGGGCGACGGCCGCCGTCGTCGCGTTCGCCGCCGACCTGCGCGGGCGCGGGGTGGCCTGTCGGGAGGTCCGCACCTCGCACGCGTTCCACTCGGCCATGATGGAGCCCGCCCTGGCCGGCTTCGCCGCGCACCTGCGTGAGATCCCACTGCGCCCGCCCAGCATCCCGGTCGTGTCCAATGTGACCGGACGCTGGCTGACCGACGACGAGGCCACCGATCCCGACTACTGGGTGCGGCAGCTCCGTCGCCCGGTGAACTTCACCGCGGCCGCCGACCTGCTGCTCGGCGAGCGGTACGCGCTGCTGGAGGCCGGTCCGGGACGCACCCTGGCCACCCTCGTCCGCCAGCACGAGGCGGCCCGTAAGGCGCCCGTGGTGACCAGCCTGCCCGTCGACCGCACCCCGTCGGGAGAGGACGACGCGGTCGCGCTGGCCGTCGGCCGGCTCTGGCTCGCCGGGGCGCCCGTCGACTGGCCCGCCGGGCGACGGCGGGTGCCCCTGCCCACGTACCCGTTCGCCGGCGAGCGGCACTGGGTCGACGCGTACCGGCCGGATCGGGTCGTCGTGGACGCGACCGCGCCGGACACCGCCGCGCCGCCACCCACCGCACCGGACGTCGTCACCGCGCCGACCGACGAGCCGTACGAGGTGGTGCGGCGGATCTGGGTGGACCTGCTCGGGGTGGACGAGATCGGCCCCGACGACGACTTCTTCGAGCTGGGCGGCCACTCGCTGCTCGGCACCCGGGTGGTGGCGCGACTGCGCGACACGTTCGGCGTCGACCTGCCACCCGGCGCGATCTTCGAGTCACCCACCCCCGCCGCCCTGGCGCGGACCGTCGCGGCGCTGGTCCGACCCGCCGCGCCCGCACCGGACGACGACCTCACCGACCTGCTCGCGGAGATCCGGGCGATGTCCCCGGAGAGTCTCGCCCGCGAGCTGCACCTGGCCCGACACGAGGAAGGACAGACAGATGGCTGACGAGCACCGCGTGGTGGTCAACGACGAGGAGCAGTACGCCCTGTGGCCCCGGCACAAGGAGGTGCCGGACGGCTGGCGGGACGCCGGCTGCGCCGGCAGCCGCGAGGAGTGCCTGGACTTCGTGACGCGCACCTGGACCGACATGCGCCCCCGCAGCGTCCGCGACCACCTCGCGGCCGGCTGAACGGCCGGTCACCGTCCTGCCGGGAGAGGTCGGTGGTCCGGCAGGACGGTGTGGCCCACCGCACCCTCCCGCGACCTCGGGAAGCCGGTCGACGCGCGTAGCGGCTAGCTGTCAATGTAATGTTGACACGATGACGACGCCGTTGGTCGGCTTGGCCGAGGTGCGTGCCGCTCGCCAGCACCTGGACGAGCGGGAGGCCGAGCTGATCGACCGGGCGCGCCACGACGGGGCGACCTGGGCGCAGATCGCGACGGCGCTCGGCCTCGGCACCCGGCAGGCCGCCGAGCAGCGCCGGCAACGCCTGGCCGTGGCGCGACGTGCACGGCGGCAGGACCTGGACCGGGGTTACGACCCGCAGATCGCGGCGCTACGAGCCGCGGTGGTTGAGTTGGGGCGTTGGATCGCGACGGACCGGCGGTGGGACTCCCGATTCCGTCGGGCGACACTCGTGCGGAGCACTGTCGACGCGGCTCTGGACGCCGACCCGGGTTCGCTCTACGCGCTGGCCCTGCACCTGCGTACCGACCTCGACGATGCGGGCGACCGGCTGCCGCCGCCGGTGCGGGCGGTGGCGGCGACGATGGAGACCGCGTTGTCAACGCAGCATTGACATCCGCTGACGGCATTGCCTGACTGCGGCTAAACCAACAGGATGTGAGTCGACTCGGCTCAACCTGGAGGGTCCATGCGGCGCAACGCCTGTCTGTTCGTGGCGATCTCGCTGCTGTCCGGTTTCGGGAGCGGCACCATGGCGTTGGTCGCCGGCCTCTGGGTCCTCGACCTCACCGGCTCGACCGGCGTCGCGGCGCTCACCGGGCTCTGCGTGTACGCCCCGGTGCTGGCGGGCCCGTGGCTCGGCGCCCTACTCGACCGGGCGCCTCGGCGGCCACTGGTGCTCGCCGTCAACCTCGCCCTGGCCGCCGCGCTGCTGACACTTTTCGCCGTCCGTGGGCCGGGGCAGACCTGGCTCGTCTTCGCCGTCTCGTGCGCCTACGGTGTCAGCTACGTGCTCATCGACGCGGGGGAGACCGCGCTGCTGCCGTCGGCGCTGTCGGCGGCGGAACTCGGCACCGTCAACGGGTGGCGTTCCAGCGCCCAGGAGGGCATGAAACTCGTCGCGCCGCTGGCCGGCGCGGGCCTCTACGCCTGGCACGGCGGCCACGCGGTCGCCGTGCTGAGCGCGGCGATGCCGATTCTCGTCGCCGTCCTCTACCTGGCGGTCCGCCTGAACAGGACGCCAACCGAGCGCCCGGCGAGGCCGGACCACGGGCTCCGTACCGGAGTGGCGGTCCTGGCCGGACAGCGGACCATCCGCGTGCCGGTCCTGCTGGCCGGAGTGTCGATCGCCATGTCCGGGTTCGTGACCGCCGCCGTCTACGCGATCGTGGTCACGGACCTGCGCCTGCCGACGACCTTCCTGGGAGTGCTGGCCAGCGCCCAGGGTGCCGGCTCCATCCTGGGTGGACTCGTCGTCGGCCGGCTGCTCACCCGACGGGGGCCCGTCGCCGTGGGCGTCGCCGGAACGCTGCTGTTCGCCGCGGGTTGCCTCGCACGGTGTCTGCCCTGGTGGCAGGGCACGATTGCGGGTGCGGTCGTCGCCGGCGTCGGGCTGCCGTGGACCCTGGTCGCGGCGGTCACCGCCGTGCAGACACACACCCCGGCGGCGCTGCTCGGCCGGGTCGCCGCGACGGCCAACACCGCCATGTTCGGCCCGCTCGTCGTGGCGATCCCTCTCGGCTCCGCCGCCGTGCGCCTGGGCGGTCGCCCACCCCTGCTCGCCGCCGCCGCCCTCTGCGCGATCGCCGCGACCGCCTTCGCTCGTGATCCTTGGCGGCTCAGCAACACGACACACCGGCCACACCGCTGCTCAGCCGCCAACGATCACAGCAGACAGCGGTCCGTGAGCGGTTGAGGCTCGGTCCGACCGATGCGTCACTCCTCGGCGAGGTGGTCGGGGGACTCCAGCGCGGCCTTCACGGCCTGTAGGAAGGCGACCGCCTCCCGCCCGTTGACGATCCGGTGGTCGTAGACGGCGCTGAGGTTGACGAACCGCCGGCTCACCACCTGACCGTCCGCGTCCAGCGCCAGCTCGTCCTGGGTGCCGCCGATCGCCACCACGCAGGTCTGCCCGGGAAAGACGATCGGCCCGGCGAGCACCACGTCGGGGTCGGTGTGCAGGGACACGACGATGGTCCCGCCGGCCAGCTCGGCGGCCCGGAAGCCCTCGCCGCCGGCCCGGGTGCGGAAATCCATCAGCGTCTCGGCGATCTCCGCGCAGGTCAGCTCCTCCACGTCGCGGACCACCGGGATGAACAGGCCCGTGCCGACGTCGATGGTGACGCCGACGTGCGCCGCCTCGGCCAGACGTACGCTGCTGCCGTCGCCGGGTGCGGCGAAGAGCAACGGGTGGGCCTCGCGCGACCCGCCGATGACCTTGACCAGCAGCTCCGGCAGACCGACAAGGGTGCGGGTGGCGCGGGTGAGCTGCCGGGCCACCGCGAGGGCGGCGTCGGCCCGGACCTTGACGACGGCGAGCGCCGCCGGCACCTCCCGGTGCGACTCGGTGACCACGGCGGCCACCGCGCGCTGGGCGCGGGAGAGCGCGTGCACCGGGCGCGGGTCGTCGGGCTCCGGGCCGTCGCCGGCGGCCAGCGCGGCGGCCGCGGCCACCACCACCGGCTCGGTCGCGGCCGTGGGCGCCGCCGACCGGTCGGCCAGCAGGCGTTCCACATCGGTACGTCGCACGACCGACTTGCCGAGCCCCCGCAACTCGTCGTCGCCGAGGCCGTGCGCCGCCGCCAGTTCCCGGGCCGAGTCGGTGAGGACAGGCCCCCCGGGCCGCACGTCGGGCGTCGAGGCGGCCAGCGTGACCGCCTCGGCGAGGAACCGCTGCCGGGCCTGCTCGTTCTCGAAGACGCGACCGATGACGTCACCGGGAGCGCACTCCTGGTTGACCTCGACGAGCCGGTGCAGCACGCCGTCGCCGTCGCTGAGCAGTTCCTCGGCCGCCTTGGAGGTCTCCACCTCGGCGATCGGTTCCCCGGCGCGTACCTGCTCGCCGTCCTCGGCCAGCCAGTCGAGCAGGACGTACGTCGTGTCGTTGTTGTTGAGCTTGGGGACGACCAGGTCAGTCACCACGGACGACCTCCTTCACGGCCTGGTGGATGTCGGTGTCCTGCACCAGCACGGTGCGTTCGAGATGCGCGGCGGTCGGGATGACGCTGTCCGCGGAGTGCACGAGGCGTACGGGCGCGCGCAGCGATCCCCAGAGCCGCCGGTGCACGGCCTGCGCCAGCTCCGCGCCCCAGGTGCCACCGGCGGTGCTCTCCTCGGCCACCACCACCCGTCCGGCCCGCGCGATCGGCGGCAGCAGGGTGTCCACGTCCAGCGGCCAGAGCCGCGACGGCACCAGCACCTGGCAGACGATGTCGTCGCGCAGCAGCAGCTCCCGGGCCACCGACACGGCCCGGGCGGCCAGCCCACCGGGTACGACGAGCACGCAGTCGGCCTGTTCCTCCTCGTCCACCCGGACCCGGGCGACGTCGGCGTCGGGGCCGATCAGGTCGTAGCGGAACAGTTCGTCCACCACACCGTCGGCGTACATCCGGGTGGTGTAGAGGACCTTGTCCTCGAAGAGCAGTCCCGGTCGGCCGGTGGCGAGCATGCCGGCGAGGACCGTCCGGTTGTCGTGGAACGGCGACACCTCGTGCACGCTCAGGCCGGGGATGCCGATGAAGTGCTTCAGCGGGCTCTGGCTGTGCGTCGGGCCGTACCCCCGGTTGCCGCCGCTGGGGCAGCGCACCACGAGCCGCATCGGCACCCGGCGGCCGTACATGGCGGTGGACTTGCTGGCGAAGTTGAGGATCTGGTCGAACGCCAGCGCCACGAAGTCACTGAACATGATCTCGACGATCGCGCTCTGCCCGGCCAACGCCAGCCCGCCGGCCACGCCGACGATCCCGCCCTCGCTCAGCGGGGTGGACAGCACCCGCTCGGGCCAGCGCTCGGACAGCCCCCGGGTCACCTTGAACGCCCCGCCGTACGGGTCGACGAGGTCCTCCCCGAGCACGGTCAGCGCGGGATCGTCGGTCAGCAGCGCGTGCAGCGCCTGGTTGAGGTTCTCCACCACCCGCTCAGCCACGGTTCTCCTCCGTCCAACGGCTCGCCGGTCGGCCGGCGACGTCGGCGACCACCTGCGCCACGTACGCCCGTTGCCGCTCGTCGTGCGCCTCGAACTGCTCCGGGTACGCCTGCGCGTAGCGGGCGTACCAGTCGTGCGCCCGCGCGTGCGCGATCTCCTCGGGGCGGCGACTGTCGTCGCCCTTGCTGTGCGGCCCGACCCGGTGGGTGAGCAGTTCCACCACGTGGGGCGTGGACCGCTCGCGGACCCGGCCCAGCGCCGGCGTCAGCGCGGCCCGGACGACCTCGGTGTCGGTGGAGGTGATCCGCAGGTGGTCCACCCCGAAGGCGCGGGCCCGGCCGCCGATGCTGCCGGCGAGCTGCGCGGTGGTCGGCGTGGACTGGGCGATGCCGTTGTTCTCCACCACCAGCACCAGCGGCAGACCCCACAGCGCGGCCATGTTCAGCGCCTCGTAGACGGCGCCCTCGCCCCACGTGCCGTCGCCCAGGTAGACCAGCGCCAACCGGCCCGGCTCGGTGCGTTTGAGGTGCAGCGCCACCCCGGCGGCCACCGGCACGCTCTCGCCCTGCACCCCGGTCGACAGGTAGCGGTCCCGCAGGATGTGCTGGCTGCCGCCGACGCCGTGGCACACCGCGCCCTCGCGGCCCATCACCTCGGCGAGCAGGCCGTGCGGGTCGTCGAACCGGGCCAGGTAGTGGCCGTGACCCCGGTGGTTACTGAACACGAAGTCGCCGTCGTCGAGCAGCGGGCGCAAGGCCACCGGCACGTACTCCTGCCCCAGGCAGGTGTGCGTGGTGCCGTGCAGTTCGCCCCGACCGAACATGTCCAGCAACGCCAGCTCGAAGTGCCGGATCAGCAGCAGCAGGTCCAGGTCGGCGTCGGTGAGCCGGGTCGGCGCGATCGGTGCCGCCTCGGTGCGGGTGGCGGTCACCGTGTCGCCCCGTCCCGTTCGGCGGCGACCAGGTCGACCAGCTCGCCGACGGCGGTCACCGCCAGGTACGCCCGCAGGTCCAGCCGTACGCCGAGGTCGTCCTCCAGCGCGGAGAGCAGGCGCAGCGCCTCCAGGCTGGTCCAGTTGGACAGCGACGCGAACCGGACGTCGGGCGCGATCTCCTCGGCCGGTACGTCCGCGACCTGCTCGATGAGGCCCGCGACGGTGGTGAACAGGTCAGGCACGGATGTCTCCCTCCAGGGCGATCCACGCCGGCAGGAGCCGGGGCGGGGGATGCAGCGGCAGCACGTGCCGGGTGGTGCCGTCCTCGACGGACGCCACGGTGAAACCGGCGGACGGCCACACGGCGCCGCCGGGCTTGTTGCGGGCGGTGGGCCGGAACAGCGCCTCCAGGCGGGACGCTCCGGCGGAGTGGGCCAGCTCGGCCACCCGGTGCAGCGCGGCCTGCTCGACGCCCCGGGAGAAGACCCGGCAGCTCAGCACGAAGTTCTCGATCACCCAGGCGTCCGGGTCGGTCCGGTCCAGCCACAGGCCGCCCACCAGCCCTTCGGCGCCGAACCGGTCGGCCACCTCGACGGTGAGCACCAGGTGGTCGGGGGAGTCCGCGCGCGCTCGCGTCTGCGCCTCGGTGTGCGCCCGTTCGGCCATCGTGAACTGGTTGGTCCGCAGCCCGAGCTGCGCGACCCGGGGCAGGCTGTGCGCGTCGACGTCCCGGACGCTGACGCGCAACTTCAGCTCGTGCAGGTAGTCGGCAGCGGTGTCGAACGTGGCGGCGAAGCGTTCCCGCCCGGCGCGGGCCCGGTACAGCTCGGTGCGTTCCCGGTCGGTGACGCCGGTGGCCAGCACGGTGAAGTGCCCCTCGGTGAGCAGCCTGGTGGAGAAGCCCGCCGGGTCGCCGGCCAGCTCCACCACCCGTACGCTCGGCAGCTCGCGGCGTACCAGCTCGCACTCGAACGGGCTGTCGTCGGCGAACACGACGGCGTCCAGACCCAGGTTGAGGCCGGTGGAGAGCTGGCGCAGGTTCTCGTCCTTGCGTCCCCAGTTCACCGCCTGCGCGACGAAGTCGTCGGCGCGTAGCAGCAGGTCCGGGTGCTGCGCGAACGCCTCGCTCACCAGGTCGGGGTCGTTCTTGCTGCACACCGCGAGCAGGACGCCCTGCCGGCGCAGCGCCAGGGCGCGACGTTGCACGTCCCGGTGGCAGTTGCCCGGGTAGTCGGTGCCGAGCCGGATGCCGGTGAGCCCGTCGTCGCCGAGCACGCCCGCCCAGAGGGTGTTGTCCAGGTCCAGCGCGAGCACCTTCGCCGTCCGGCCGAGGACCGCGCGGCAGAACGAGGCCGCCTCGTGGGCGTACCGGCGCTCCACCGACGGCGTCCACGCCATGCTGGCGAACCGGTACAGGCGCTCGTCGCGCACCGGGCCGTCGTGGTCGACCAGCAGCGTCTCCAGGTCCAGGGTGTACGTCGTGTCCCGCTCGCCCAGCTCCAGGAGCTGGGCGTTCAGCTCCCGCCAGACGCGGCCCAGCTCGGCCCGACCCCGGAAGCTGACCAGGCCGCGGTGCTCCAGCGGGGACAGCGGCACGGTGTGCAGCAGCACCGCGCCGTCGCCGCGCGCGGCGTATCCGCGTAGCGCGGCGGTGAGCACGCCGGTCCGCTCGCGCAGAACGTCGGCGAGGCCGGCGAGGTCGCCGGGGTCCCACTCGGCGGGCAGGAACCAGCCGTCGTGCAGCAGGCACAGCGTGACGTCCGGCCGGAACTCGGCCACCGTCGAGGCCGGGTCGCTGAGGTCGAGCACGAGCTGGTCGAAGCCGGAGACGTGGATCTCGGCGGCGATGCCGATCCGCAGGAGCGCCACCCGCAGCAGCGGTTCCAGCGTGCCCGGCGTGAACGTGCCGGTGACCGCGACCCGCAGCGGACGGAGTGGGAAGTCGGGGCTGGCCAGCTTGTCGACGGGTACGTCGGCGAGCAGTCGGCCGGCGGACGCGACGGTGGTGACCGCCGCGTCGTCCAGGTGGACCAGGCCGGGCGCCAGCTCCGGGTCGGCGGCCGCGTCTCCTCGGCGCAGCCGGCGAATCCGGAGCAGGACCTCCTCGACTCTCATGGTCGGTGTTCCTTCCCGTGGTTGGGGTGCGGTCGGTCAGACCCGCAGCAGGGTGCAGACCCAGTGCATGCCGCTGCCGGTGCTGGTCAGGGCGACCAGGTCCCCGGCGGTCAGCTCGCCGGTGTCGAGGTGGTGCTCCAGAGCGATGAGCTGGTCCGCGCAACCGACGTGGCCGTGTGCGAGGGCCAGCTCGACGTTCGTCCGTTCCAGCTCCACGCCGAGGTCCTTGGCCAGCTCGGCGAACTGTCGGGCGTTGTCGTGGAAGTGCACGAACCGGCGGACGTCGGCCAGCGTGACGCCGGCCCGCCCGCAGGCCGTCTCCACCACCTGCCGGTTGCGCTCCCGGATGGTCGCGACGAACCGGAACATCCGCCGGACGTCCCCGGCGAAGAACTCGTTGAGCCGGTCCGCCGGGTCACCGACGCGGGGTGTGCCGCTGTCCGGCGTGAACGGCTGGGCCGCGCCACCGGCGGGCATCCGCATGAAGCCCGCGTACCGGCCGTCGGTGATCGTCTCGGTGGTCAGCCAGCGGCACCGGTCGTGGTCGCGTACCAGCACCGCCGCCGCAGCGCCGTCGGAGAAGACGCTGGTGTTGACCTCCATGCGGTTCCAGTACGGCTCGCACACCCGGTTCGCGCCGATCACCAGCGCGGTCCGGTACCCGGGGTGCGTGGCGAACCGCCCGGCCACCGTGTCGAAGGCGGCGACCCCGCCGCCGCACGCCTGGTTGAGGAGCACCGCCTCGGCCCGATGGGCACCGAGGCGGGCCTGGGTGTGTGCGGCCGGGTCCCAGTAGAGGTATTCGGCCACATCGGGGATGGCCAGCACCACGAGGTCCACGTCGGCGGCGCTCAACCCGGCCCGGTCCAGCGCCGTGCCGCCGGCCACCACCGCCAGGTCGGTCACCCCGACGCCGGGGCCGGCCCGGTGGAACGTCCGGTACTCCCAGGACCGCAGACGGTCCAGATCCTTCGTGTACGCGGCCGCGGCCGCCGCCACGTCGACGGGCTCGCCGAGGACGTGGGCCAGGGCGGCCACCCCGACGTCGACCGGCGGCGCGCTCACCGCCGTACCCCCGCCGTGTGCTCCGCCGGCGCGGCGGCGGTGCGCGGCGGCTCGTCGCCCGCGTCGGTGCGGGTGGCATGCAACCGGACCCGGACATCAGCGGGCAGGACACCGTCCACCTCGGACAGGAACCGCCGGGCCGTGCCGTTGCGGCCCGTGTCGGTCCAGGCGACGACCACCTCACCCGCGCCAGCCTCCCCGGCCCGCCGGGTCACCTCCCGCAGTACGGCCGCCTCGACGCCCTTGCCCAGCACGGGGCACGAGAGCGAGAAGACGTCGACGGTCCAGCGGTCGGCGGTACGGTCCAGCGCCACGAGACCCGACGTGCCGTAGTCGCCCAGCCGGTCGCGGACCCGGATCGCCAGCAGGTCGGCGGCCCGCTCGGCCAACGCGGCGGCCGGTGGGGCCGACGTCAGCGCGAAGTCGTGCGCCCGGGCGACCACTTCGGCGACCTCGGCGACGTCGTCCGCGACCACCGGGAGGTAGTCGACCTGGACGTCCAGGCCGGCCACGAAATCGTCCAGGGACAGTTCGGCATGCGGAGCGTCGGCCGACCGGGCCGGGCCGCCGCTCCACCGCTGCTCCGGCAGCCGGTCGGTCAGCCCGGCCGCCCGCAGCTCGTCCGACCAGGCCCCCGGGTCGGCCCCGAGCGGTACGCGTCGCGCCGGCCCCCCGAAGGCGGGCCCCTCGGCCGCCGGCCCGTCGCCGGCCGGGCCGAGCTGGGCCGCGCCGACGCCGGCCAGGACGACCTGGGCCGGGACGACGCCCAGTTCGGCGGCGATCTCCGCGAGCTGCTCGTCGATCGGGCGCGCGTCGGTGACCCAGCCGTCCAGCACGCTCAACAGGTCGACGGCGTCGCCGTCCGACCAGCACCCGTCGCCGGTGGCGCGCAGCGCCACGCGTACACCGGCGGCGCGCAGCTCGCGCAGCGCCGGCAGCAGGTGCGCCGCGCCGGTCAACCCGTCACCGTCGACGACAAGCGCCCGGCAGGCCGCGCCGAACCAGAGGGCCACCAGCGTGGCGGCGGTCGCGCCGAGCCGCGCGAAGACCTCCTCGGTGTACGGCACCTTCGCGAGGCGGAACAGCACCGGGTGGTACGCCCGCTCGTCGCCGACGGCGCGTACCGCCTCGTCGGCGTCGACGAGCAGCACCCACGGGTCGCCGGCCAACCGGTCGCGCAGGCGTTGCCGTACGACGGTGGCGCTGGCGGCCACCCCGTCGGCCCGCATGGCGTCGGCCGGCCCGCTCGGGCGGGCGGCGGGAACGGCCGGCAGGACGTAGACCAGCAGGGCGCCGTGCCGCCGCGCGGCGGTGACGGCCGCCTCGGCCCCGGCCAGCAGCTCCGCCGCCCACGCGTCGCCGGCCGCGCCGGGGTCGCCGGCCTCCTCCAGGCGCTGCGCCACGACCAGCACGTCCGGTCGGACGTCGGCGAGGAACCCGTCGGTTGCCAGGCACTGCTGCACCACCTGCTGGAACGGGCCGACGGTGAGCGTGGCGGGCAGACCGCGCTCGTGCAGGTCCAGACCCAGGTACGGCACCAGCGGGTCCACCGTGTAGCTGGCCAGCAGCGCGACGCGCAGCGCCGGGGCCGGCCGCTGGCGGGTGAGCGCCTGCCAGCGGGTGCGTCGGCTGAACAGGACGGCGCTCATCGGGTCTCCGTGCCCTTGGCCCGCAGCACGGTCCGCAGCTCGCCGACGCTGCGCACGTCGCGGATCTCGTCGAAGGCGAAGGAGAGCCCGTAGACCTCCTCCAGGGTCACCACCAGTTGCAGGTGACGCAGGCTGGTCCAGGTGCCGATGGTCTCCGGTCCGGACTCGTCGGTGACCTCGGCCGGGTCGACGTCCAGCACCCCGGCCACCACCTCGGTGAGCGTCACTTCGCCACCACCGCGCGGTCGTCGGTCAGCTCCTCGGTGCCCGAGGGCGACGGCAGCGGGGCCGGCGGGTCGGTCGGCTCGTCGTAGTCGGGAAGGTCGACCTCCATCCGGCGGATGCTCGGCGAGGCGAATCCGGCGGCCGCCACGCCGATGCCGAACAGGCCGACGATCACGAAGATGAGGCCCATCCCGGCGCCCGGTCCACTGCCGACCAGCCACCCGAAGTACGGCACGCCCGGGCCGCCCTCGCGCATCATCGGCTCGAACCAGCGGTCCGCGGCGATGCCGGCCAGGGCGGTGCCGCCCGGGTACGCCAGGTCCTCGATGAACTGGCGGGCGGCGAAGACCCGGCCCTGGTGTGACGGCTCGACCTTCTCCTGCCACACCGACTGGGCGTACCCGTCGATGAAGGGGATGGACAGGTGCAGGAAGAGCAGGGCGACCGACCAGACGATGATGCTGTCCCCGACGCCGTAGATGATCCGGCCGAGGACGCTGAAGACCAGGATGGCGATGAGCATCCGGCGGATCTTGTGGCGGGTGTTGGGCAGCAGTCCGAGCAGGAGCGCGCCGGCCACACCGCCCACCGCGCCGATGGTCTGCACCAGGCCGACCGCGTTGGTGCTGCTGTCGGTGCGGGCCAGGATCTGCGGCACCAGCAGGGCGAAGCCGACCGCGGCGAGCACGTTGATGGCGAACATGATCGCTTCCAGCCCGGTGAACGCCCGGCTGGCCAGGATGTAGCGGAAGCCGTAGAACGTGTCGTACCAGAAGCCACCCTCGTCCGGCTGGGTCGAGCGGGGCCTGGGTGGGAGCTGCACCAGCAGCACCGCCCCGATCGCCACCACGTACGACAGCGCGTCGACGAACAGGATGACCTTGATGTCCATGAAGCCCAGCAGGGCGGCGGCGAAGCCGGGGGCGAAGATCACCGGGATGGTCCGGACCGCGAACATCATCGCGTTGGCCCTCGGGTACTGGCCCTTCTCCATCATCACGGTGATGGTCGCCTGGTACGCCGGGAGCTGGAACGCGAGGAACGCACCGGTGACCAGGTTGACCAGGTATAAGTGCCAGACCTCGACCGAGCCGCTGAGGAACAGCAGCAGCACGACGGCGGTGGTGAGGGCCGAACCGACGTCGCTGAGCACGATCGTCAGTCGCCGTCCCCACCTGTCGACGAGCGCGCCGGCGATCGGGCTGAAGATCACTGTCGCGCCGAAGGCGAACGCCATCAGCATGGTCAGGTCGAAGGCCCGGCCGGTGGCGTCCCACACCCAGATGCTCAGGGCGAAGTTCGTCATCCGGGTGCCGAGCGCCGACAGCAGCTGGCCGAACCAGATCGTGGTGAACCCGGCGAACCGGGACGGGCGTCGGAACGCCATGGGGTCTCCTCCTACTGCCGTGGCGGGTGCCCGGGGCTACCGGCGAGGCGCAGCAGGCCTCGGCGGATGCCGTCGAGCAGGTTCTCAGCGGTCTCCGGCCGGAAGGCCGGAGTGGCATAGCTCAGATCGACGCGGAGCGCGGCGCCGGTGAGCGACCCCGTCACGTCGAAGGCGAAGGGCCAGTGCCCGTCGGGGTCCTCGGTCGGGCCGAACGGCGCCGCGCAGACGTCGAGGAGCTGGTTGGCCGGGGCGACGTCGTCGAAGCCGTACCCGCCCATGTAGTTGACCGCGACCGTCGGCGACGGCGTCGCGGTGAGTCGGGCGCGGACCTCGTCGTCGGGGCAGAGGTGGCGCAGCAGCGCGTACCCGATGCCGTTGTCCGGGACGCGGCCGAGCTGGCGGATCACCGAGCGGACCGAGCGGGTCGCGTCGGTGGTGGCGGGCAGTTCCAGGCGCAGCGGATAGAGCACCTGGAACCAGCCCGTCGTGCGGCTGACGTCGACGTCGTCGAAGAGCGCTTCCCGCCCGTGGCCGGTCGTGGCGACGGTGACCGCCCCGCCGGTACGCCCCGCGAGGGTGTCCACCACCGCCCACACCAGCAGGTCGCGCACGCTGGCGCGCAGCTTGCGGGCGACGGTGTGCAGGCCCCGGGTCGCGGCCTCGTCCAGGGTCACGGTGGCCAGGCCCAGGTCACCGAGGCGGAACGGCGCGGCGGTCGGCTCGTCGGCCAGCCGGCCCAGCATGCCCTCGTCGGCCTGCGCCAGCCAGAACGGCACCTGCCCGCGCAGTTCCGGCGAGCCCGCGTACGCGGCCAGTCGCCGTGCCCAGTCGCGGTACGAGGTGGTCTTGGCCGGCAGCGTCGGCTCGACACCACGTTCGAGCTGGTCACAGAGCATCTCCAGGTCGGCCAGCAGCACGCCCCGGGAGACCGCGTCGACGACGAGGTGGTGGTTGACGAGCAGCAGGCGGTCGGGCAGCTCCGGGCCGAGCCGGAAGTGCGCCACCCGGGCCAGCGGGCCTGCCGTGAGGTCCAGACCGGTCTGTGCCTCGGCGCAGTGGGCCTCGACGGCCGCCTCCCGCTCGTCGGTGGGGAGCCCGGTCAGGTCGTGGCTGACGAACGGCACGGCATCGGCCGGGTCGGCGTGGTGCTGGCGCCAGCTCCCGTCCGCCTGCCTGCCCAGGCGCAGCCGCAGCGCGTCGTGCTGGGCCACCAGTCGACGTACCGCCTCGCGTACCAGGTCGGTCGGGAGCGGCCGGGCCAGCTCGAGGTAGTAGGGGTGGTTGAACAGGGCGGGCCGGCCCATGGTGGGGGCGATGACGTCGGTGAACCAGCGCTGCGCGCCGGTCAGCGGGGCGTCGCCGTGCACCTCGCCCTGCTCGGCCCGCGGTGTCGCCGTCGCCTCCCCGAGGCTGGCGGCCAGCTCGGCGACCGTGGGGTGGCGTACGAGCTGGCGCGGGGTGATGTGGATGTCGGCTGCCGCACAACGGGCGACGAGTTGCATCGCGAGCAGCGAGTCACCGCCGGAGGCGAAGAAGTCGTCGGTGACGCCGAGCTGGTTGGTGCGCAGCAGCTCCGACCAGATCGCCACGAGCTGACGTTCCCGGTCCGTGCGCGGGGCGGCGGCCTTCCGGTCGGCCGAACGCCGGTACCCGTCGCTGACCGCGCCGCGCAGCACCGTCGCGTCGCCCAGCTCGGTGGCCACCTCGGCGAGCAGACCGGCGGGAATCCGGTCGACGGGCGCGTCGCCGTCCACGGTGGTGCCGGCGTCGAGCGACCAGAGACCCCGCAGCATCTCCACCGGCCCGACCCGATCGTCGACGGGCAGCGCCAGGGCGTCGGGCGGCGCGGGCTCGGAGGCTGGGTGCAGGAGCAGCGTGGCCGCGTCGGTGGGAGGCGTCGGGGCGTACCCGATGATCTCGGCGGTGACCAGCGCGGACAGCTCCGCGCTCTGCGGCGTCGTGGTGAGCAGCACCTCGCGCCCGGCGCGGGCCTGGGCCGCGAGCAGCCGCGCCAGCTCCGCCTGGCGGTGCGCCGGCCCGGCCGGTACGACCAGCCGGCGCAGGGCCGGGTGTCGTACCGCCCGCCGCACCAGTAGTGTCGCAGTGACCGCCGCCAGCTCCGGTGACCAGGCGTCGTCGGGCGGCTCCGGCACCCGGTAGCGCCGCGCCCACGCCTCGACCGTCACGACGTCGACGTCCGGTCGGGCCTCGGCCAGCCGGGCGGTCAGCTCGGCGAAGACGGCGTTCCACGGTGACGTGCGGTACGGCGGCGACGGCGGACAGACCGCGATCGTCAGCGCCGCCGCGCTGTGCGACCGGTGCACGTCCAGCGCCGCCAGCAGCTCGGTGCAGAAGTCGCGTAGCCCGACGATGCCCGCGCCGAGCGGACCGGGTGTCAACCGGTCCTCCCAGCGCAGGACCAGCGCGTTGCGGTCGCGCCGGCCCGTCGCCAGTCCGGCGGCCGGGTCGCGCAGCAGCCGCAGCAGCGCGCCGGGCGCGAGCTGGTCGAGGGTGTGCGGCAGGCCGAGCAGTCCGGTCCAGAAGCGGACGGTGTCCGCGAGCCGCGGAACCTCGACGGTGCCGCCGACCACCAGTCGGGGCGCGGGTGGCGCGGGCCGACGGGACGGGCGCGTACGCCGACCCGCACCGATCGGGGCGTCCGGTCGACGCACCCCGTCGTCGAGCACCGTCGCCAGCCCGCTCAGCAGCCGGACCATCCGCTCCGGGACGAACAGGTCGGCCCGGTACGCCAGGTCGGCGTGCAGGTCGTCGCCCTGCCAGGTGACGCTGAGGAAGAGGTCGAAGTCGACGCCGACGCTCGGCACGTCGACGGGCGTGGCGGCCAGCCCGGGGAACTCCGGCAGCTCGTCGGCGCCGTCGAGGACGTTGAGCACGCACTGGAACAGCGGGTGGTACGCGGCCTGCCGGGGCAGACGCAGCGCCTCCACGATGGTCGCGAACGGCAGCCCCTGGTGCCGGTACGCCTCCCGTGCCGTGCGATGGGCCCGGGTCACGAGCTGCCGGAAGGTGGGCCGTCCGGCCACGTCCACGCGCAGCGGCAGCAGGTCGGCGAAGCACCCGATCAGCGGGGCGAGTTCGGCGCGTTCCCGGCCGGCGGTGGGTGTGCCGAGCACCAGGTCCCGCTGACCGCTCTCGGCGTGCAGCAGGGCGGCGAAGCCGGCCAGCAGGACGGCGAACGGGGTGACCCCCTCCGCCCGGGCCAGCTCCCGCACGGCCGCGCCGAGCCCCGCGCCGAGCCGCTGCGCCTGGTAGCCGGCGACGTCCGAGCGCTCCTTTGGGCGGGGGTGGTCGGTGGGCAGGTCCAGCAGCAACGGCGCGTCGGCCAGCCGCTCCCGCCAGTACGCCAGGTGCGGCTCGACGGCGGTGGACGCCAGCCAGTCGCGCTGGTGCCGGGCGTAGTCGGTGAACTGCACCGGCAGCGCCGGCAGCGGCCGGTCGACGCCGGTGGCGTGGTGGGCGTACCGGTCGGCGAGCTCGTCGAGCAGGATGCTCCACGACGTGTTGTCGCAGACGATGTGGTGCATGCCGAGCAGCAGGTGCCAGCGCTGCTCGGGTAGCCGCACCAGGCGGGCCCGCACCAGCGGCCCGGTCGCCAGGTCGTACCGGTGCGCGGCCAGCTCGGCGGCCGCCCGGCGCAGGGCCCGCGCGTGCTTGGTCGCCGGCAACCCGGTCAGGTCCAGCGTCTCCAACCACGGGTCGACGTGTGGGTGTACGACGGGTTCGGGTTCGCCGTCGCGTCCCCGGAAGGTGGTCCGCAACACCTCGTGCCGGGCCAGCACGTCGTCGAACGCCCGGCGCAGCGACGTCGTGTCGAGGTCGCCGCGCAGCTCGACGGCGGCCGTGGTGTTGTGTCGGACCACGTCGTCGCCGAGCTGGTCGAGCGCCCAGAGTCGCACCTGTGCCGAGGACGCCACCGCCGGCGTACCCGCCGGGGCGGGGATGAGCGGGGCGAGCGCGGTGGCGTCCTCGTCGGCGTCCAGCACGGCGGCGAGCCCGGCCACGGTCGGGTTGGTGAACAGGGTGTAGAGCGACACCTCCCGGCCGAACTCGGCCTGCACCTGCGACAGCAGGCCGGTGGCGAGCAGCGAGTGTCCACCGAGACCGAAGAAGTCGCTCGTCACCCCGACCTGTTCGACGCCGAGCGCGGCGGCCCAGAGACCGGCGAGCCGCTCCTCGGTGGCGGTGCGGGGCGCGACGACCTCGCCGTCGGCTGCGGCGCGTACGGGGGTCGGCCGGCTCCGTTCGGCTACCGCGGCGGCGGTGCTCAGCTCCTCGACGACGTACGCGGCCCGCTCCGACCCGATCGACGTGCACAGCTCACTCGGGCCGGCGCTCGTCACCGGCGCGGGTGGGTCCAGCGCCCAGACGTGGGTGAGCAGCCGGCGCAGCTCGTCCCACCCGGCGGGGACGGCCAGCGCCAGCACGCCCGGGTGCGCCTCGCGCAGCGCCGCGACGGCCTGCGGGTCGGTGTCGAGCACCACAGTGGTGGCCGGGTCGGCGGCGGCGAGCGCTTCCGTCGAGTACGCCCGCACCTCGTGACCGGGCAGCGCGTCGGCGAGCCGGTCGAGCGGCAACCGCTCGCCGTCGACGAGCACGAGTCGGCGCGGCTGGCCGGCGAGCCGGCGCAGCTCGCGCAGGACGATCGTGCCGAGCGCCGCGAAGTACTCGCCCGTGTACGGCACGTGGCCCAGCTCGTCCGCGCGCTCGTCGCCCACCTCGCTGACCGGGTAGGCGCCGGCATGGTCGGCGGCCCAGACCGCGTGGACCCCCGGGGTACGAGCCGCCAACGCGGCCAGCCGGTCGTCGAGCCGGCCATCCCGGTCCTGCCGGCCGTCCTGGCCGTCACGTCGGGCGGCGGCGCGCGGCGACGCGGGGCAGACCACCAGCAGCAGCGGGGCGTCGGTCCGTCGCCGGTACGCCGCCACCGCCGCGTCGAGGTCGTCCATCGCCGCGTCGAGGGCCGCGTCC
The DNA here is from genome assembly GCF_040608555.1 of Micromonospora sp. NPDC005172. NCBI lineage: Bacteria > Bacillati > Actinomycetota > Actinomycetes > Micromonosporales > Micromonosporaceae > Micromonospora > Micromonospora sp. NPDC005172. Next base: position 75,337 of record NZ_JBEXIL010000022.1, on the reverse strand, counting down.
CCGGCCGTGTGGTCCTGGCGGCGCAGCCAGTCCTCGAACCGCAGCAGGCAGACCGTGGCGTCGGCCGTCGGCCCGGCCAGCAGGTGGGCCACCAACTGGCCGTACCCGACCAGCTCCACCGCCGCCGGTACGCGCAGAAAGCGCAGCCAGAAGTCCACCGGATCGCGCAGCGGGTCCACGGTGAACGTGGCCGCCAGGGCGACGCGGTGCCGGCGCAGCCCGGGCACCTGCGACAACGGCCGGTCCGGATCGTCCACCATGGCGCGCAGCAGCTCCGGCAGCCGCCCCACGGTCGCGGCGATCGTCTCGTCGAGATACAGGTCGGCGTTGAAGTCGACCGCGCCCTCGATCCGGTCACCGTCGACGGTCAGGCTGACGAACAGGTCGAAGTCGGTGAGGCCGCTCTCCGCCGGCACCGCACGGAACGTCACCCCAGCCGCCCGCCGCTGCCGTACGCCGCCGTCGGTCATGGTCGCCAGCACCTGGAAGAGCGGGTTCACGCTGGGGTCCCGGACCGGACGGACCTCCTCCACCACCCGCGCGTACGGGGCCTCCTGGTGGGCGTACGCCTCGCTGACCGTGCGGTGCACCCGACGGACGAGGTCACGGACGCTCGGGTCGCCGGCGGTGTCCACCCGCAGCACCAGCATGGTGGCGAAGCAGCCGATCAGCGGCTCCAGATCGGTGCTCGCCCGGCCGGCGGCCGGCATGCCGAGCAGCAGGTCCTCCTGGCCGGTGGCCTGACGCAGCAGGGCGGTCAGCCCGGCGAGGACCACCGCGTTGACGGTGGCGCCGGCGCGCCGGGCCAGTCCGGCGAGGGCGTCGGTCACCTCGGCGTCGACGGTGAACGGCAGGCTCCGGCCACGGTGCGTCTGCACCGGCGGCCGGGGGCGGTCCGGTGGCAGCGTGGACCGGGCCGGGGCCGAGGCGAGCCGTTCCCGCCAGTGCGCCAGGTGACCGGCCAGCTCCCGTTCGGCCTCCGGCTGGCGGCGGGCCGCGACGTGCGCGACGAACCGGGTGGGCAGCGCGGGCAGCCCGGCGGGCACGTCGGCGGCGAACTCGCCGTACCAGCGCACCAGCTCCTCCACGAACACACCCGCCGACCAGGCGTCGAAGACGATGTGGTGCGCGGTCACCAGCAGCAGGTGTTCGTCGGCGGCGAGGGCGACCAGCCGTACCGCGAGCAGTGGCCCGCTGGTCAGGTCGAAGCGGACCGCCGCGTGCGCCGCGATCTCCCGCTCGGCGGCGGCCTGCCGCTCCGACTCCGGCAGCGCCGTCAGGTCCAGCAGTGGCAGCGGCACGTCCAGGGCGCCCGACACCCGCTGGGTGACGACGCCGTCGACGGTGGTGAACACGATCCGCAGCGCGTCGTGCCGGGCCACCACCGCGTGGACCGCCCGGTGCAGCGCCGCGACGTCGAGGGGACCGGTGATCCGCTCGGCGAAGGGCACGTTGTAGACCGGCGTACCGGGCTCCAACCGGTCGAGGAACCAGAGCTGCTCCTGGGTGAAGGAGAGCGGGTAGTGGCTGGCGCGGCTCTCGCTGGCTCGGCCCAGGCCGGCGCGGCTCTGGCGCAGCCGCAGGGCCAGCAGCTCCCGCTGCTCGGGGGTGAGGTCGGCGAGGTCCGGGTGCAGGTCCTGGGTCATCGGGTGGCCCCTTCGACGTACGCGCGGTCGGCGGCCGGTCCACCGCCGAGCAGGCGGGACAGCGGGGGAGGCGTGTCGTGCAGGTAGAGGTGACCTCCGGGGACGACGGTCAGCGAGAAGGCGGCCGTGGTGCAGGCCGCCCAGCCGGCCACCTCGTCCGGGCTGACCAGGGGATCGTCGGCGGCCGCCACCGCGTCCACCGGCAGCGGCAGCGGCGGCACGGTCGTCGGGCGGTAGGACGCGACCACGCTCAGGTCGGCCCGCACGGTCGGCAGGATCAGTTCCAGCAGACCGGGGTCGGCGAGCACCTCGTCGGGAATGCCGCCGAGGTCGTGCAGCCAGCGGGTCAGCGCCGCGTCGTCGAGGCGGTGCGCCGTACCGAGCGGCGCGGCGTCGCGCGGCGGACGGGCCGCCGAGACCACCAGCCGCTGCGGTACCGGACCGCCCCGGGCGACCAGGCGGGCCGCCACCTCGTACCCGATCAGGCCGCCCATGCTGTGCCCGAAGATCGCGAACGGGGCCGGCACCCGCGCGACGATCGCGTCGACGAGTGGCGGCACGAGGTCGTCCATCGTGCTCAGAGGCGGGTCGGCCAGCCGACGCTCACGGCCGGGCAACTGCGCGGCCCACACCTCCACGTCGTCGCCCAGCAGGGCGGCCCACGGCCGGTACGCGCCGCCGCCGGCACCGGCGTACGGGAGGCACACGAGCCGCAGCCGGGCGGCTGGACGAGGCGCGACGCAGGTCAGCCAGGCGGTGCGGGCGTCCGAGCGGGCGGCGGTCGTCGGCGGGGATACGGGTGGTGTCGCCATGCCCGCACACGTTAGGAACGGGCCGTGAGAGCGGTCTTAGCGTCGGCTGAGCGATCCTCGTGGTGTCCGCTGCGCGCGGGCGGCTCGACTCACCCCGTCGCAGTGGCGGCGATGGCGTAGTGCGGCCGGTGCGGGCCGCCGTCGGGGCGCTCCAGGCGCTCGACCTCGGTGAAGCCGGCCCTCGTCAGCCGCTCCGAGATCTCGTCGACGGGCCAGCGGTAGGCGGTCGTGACCTTGTGGTCGAAGGCGTCGATCTCGTCGCCGGAGAAGAGACCCAGCACCAACGCTCCGGACGGGGTCAGGGCACGTCGGAATGTCGTCAGTACACCGTCGAGGCGCTCCGGGGGCAGGTGGATCAGCGAGTACCAGGCCAGGATGCCGGCGACGGAGTGGTCGGCCACGTCGAGGTCGTCCAACGACCCGAGGCGGTAGTCGCCGCCCGGGTGCGTCGCCCGCGCGTGGGCGATGAACTCGGGCACCACGTCGATGCCCGTGGCGTCGACGCCCAGCGACCGCAGATGGTCGGTGAGGTGGCCGGGGCCGCAACCCAGGTCGAGCACCGGCCCGGGGCGACCCGTCAGGTGCCGCCCGACGAAGGCGACGTCGTCGGGGTGCACCTGCTCACGGGTGCCGAACAGTTCGATGTACCGATCCGCGACCGCGCCGTACGCCTGCCGTACCTGATCCGTGCTCACCGCGCGACTATAGGAGACCACGGGGATCAGGGTTGCTCGGTGGAAGACCTGAGGCGGAAACCGGGGCCGTACCGGGGCTGCGCCCGGAGGTCATACCGCTGTGGGCGGCCAGATGATGTTGGGCATGAGACGCGCCGCATTCTTCGTGATCGCCGGGCCGGCCTGCATCGTGGGTTACGGGCTCGTACGCCTGTGGGGCAGGTCCGACGGGACGTACGGCCCCGGGTTCGACTGGCAGGCCGCGCACCTGGTCGGCCTCGCGGGCATGGTGTTGTTCGTGCCGGTGGTGCTGGCGCTGGCCGGCCTGCTGCGCCCCGGCCGGTGGCGTACGTCGGTCGTGGCCGTCACGCTGATCGGCCTGGCCGCAACGATGGTGCAGTTCGGCGCGGACATCGTCGAGGGTCTGCTGGCCGCCGACCGGGCGGAGATGTCGGCGCTCGGCGCGGACTTCAAGGACGTGCCCGGCGTCGAGGTGGTGTTCTACGACGTCGTACCGCAGCTGTTCTTCCTCGGTCTGCTCGTCCTCGCGGGCATGCTCGCGGCTCACCGGCGACTGCCGTGGTGGAGCGTCGCCCTGCTGCTCGTCGGGATCGTCCTGCCGGCCGTCACGCTCGATCTGCTGCCGCTCGGCGGTCTGTGCATGCTCGTGGCGCTCGTTCCGGCGCTGCCCGCCCTGAGCCGACACGCCACGCGGACCCACGCGGAAACCGTAATCTGATCTCACCTGCCGCAGTCGACCTGACCTGCCGAGATAACGCTCTCTCGGATAGTGCTGAAGTCCTTGACGAGGTGGTAATCGACCCGTAACGATGCATGCACACCACCACCGGCGTGATCGGCGCACGTCGTCCCCCGAAAGGACCTACCCGTGCGCAGATCCCTGAGAGCGTGGCTCGGCGCTGTGTTGAGCGCGATCCTCGTGCTGGGCGGCGTCGTCGCCACACCACCCGCGGCCAGCGCCGCCCCGTTCACCGTCCTGGTCTTCAGCAAGACCGCCGGATTCCGGCACGGGTCCATCACCCCGGGCATCACGGCGATCCAGCAGCTCGGCGCGGCCAACGGCTTCACCGTCGAGGCCACCGAGGACGCCGGCCAGTTCACCGACGCCAACCTCGCCCGGTTCGCGGCGGTGATCTGGCTGTCCACCACCGGCGACGTGCTCAACGCCGCCCAGCAGACGGCGTTCGAGCGCTACATCACCGCCGGCGGCGGGTACGTGGGCGTGCACTCCGCCTCCGACACCGAGTACGACTGGCCCTGGTACGGCGGACTCGTCGGCGCGTACTTCGCCTCGCACCCGGCCGAGCAGACCGCCACCGTCACGGTCGCCGACCAGGTGCACCCGTCCACCAAGGGCCTGCCGCAGCGGTGGAGCCGCTTCGACGAGCTGTACAACTACCGCACCAACCCCCGGGGCACCGTGCACGTGCTGGCCACCCTCGACGAGAGCACGTACACCGGCGGCAGTATGGGGTACGACCACCCGATCTCCTGGTGCCAGAACTACTCCGGCGGCCGGGCCTGGTACACCGGCCTCGGCCACACCGACGCCTCGTACACCGACACCGCCTTCCGTCAGCACCTGCTCGGTGGCATCCAGACCGCCGCCGGGGCGGTCACCGCCGACTGCGGCCCGACGGTCACCACGAACTTCCAGCAGGTGGCGCTGGCAAAGGGTGCCGCCGAGACCGGCGAGCCGATGAGCCTCACCGTCCTGCCCGACAGGGGTGTGCTGCACACCTCCCGCGACGGCGTCATCCGGCACACCGACGCCGCCGGCAACACCAAGATCGCCGGCACCCTGGCCGTCTACACCGGCGACGAGGAGGGGCTCCAGGGCATCAAGGTCGACCCCAACTTCGCCACCAACCGCTGGGTGTACGCGTACTACGCGCCTCCGTTGAGCACACCGGGCGGTGGCGCGCCGGCCGAGGGCACCCCGGCCCAGTTCGCCGTCTGGGACGGGGTCAACAGGTTGTCCCGCTTCACCGTGAACGCCGACAGCACCATCAACCTGGCCAGCGAGACGCTGATCCTCAACGTGCCGACCAGCCGGGGCATGTGCTGCCACGTCGGCGGCGACATGGACTTCGACGCGGCCGGCAACCTCTACCTGTCCACCGGTGACGACACCAACCCGTTCGACTCGGCCGGCTTCACGCCGATCGACGAGCGGGCCGGACGCAACCCGGCCTTCGACGCGCAGCGCACCGCGGGCAACAGCAACGACCTGCGCGGCAAGGTGCTGCGCATCAAGCCGAGCGCGGCCGGCGGCTACACGATCCCGGCGGGCAACATGTTCGCCCCCGGCACGGCGCGCATGCGTCCGGAGATCTATGCGATGGGGTTCCGCAACCCGTTCCGGATGAGCGTAGACAAGGCCACCGGCGTCGTCTACCTCGGTGACTACGGCCCCGACGCGGGCACCGCCGACCCGAACCGTGGGCCGGCGGGCAACGTCGAGTTCGCGCGCGTCGACCGGCCGGGCTTCTACGGCTGGCCGTACTGCACGGCCCGCAACGACGCGTACAACGACTACACGTTCCCGTCCGGGCCGTCCGGGGCGAAGTTCAACTGCGCCGGCGGACCCGTCAACAACTCGCCGAACAACACCGGCATCACCCAGCTCCCGCCGGCGATCCCGGCCTGGCTGCCGTACGGCGGCTCCGGCTCGCCGCCCGAGTTCACCGGTGGCGGCCTGTCGCCGATGGCCGGCCCGGTCTACCGGTACGACCCGAACAACACCTCGCCCGTGGCGTTCCCGCAGTACTACGACGGCACCTTCTTCGCGGGCGAGTTCGGCCGCCGCTGGATCAAGAACGTCAAGCTCGACTCCACCGGCCAGCCGTTGAAGATCAACCCGTTCCCGTGGACCGGCACCCAGGTCATGGACATGGAGTTCGGCCCCGACGGCGCGCTCTACGTGCTCGACTACGGCACCGGCTGGTTCAACGGCGACGCCAACTCCGCGCTCTACCGCATCGAGTACGCCCGTGGGGGCAGGGCGCCCGTCCCGAAGGTCACCGCCACCCCCACCAGCGGAACCGCGCCGCTGACCGTGACCTTCTCCTCGGCCGGCACCCTCGACCCGGACGGTGACCCGTTCACCTACGCGTGGGACTTCGACAACAACGGCACCACCGACTCGACCGCCGCGAACCCGAGCTTCACGTACACCACCAACGGCACCCGCAGCCCGACGCTGACCGTGCGGGACACCACCGGCAAGACCGCCACCGCGAGCGTGGTCGTCACGGTCGGCAACAGCGCCCCGGTGGTCACCGTGAACACCCCGTTGAATGGGCAGACCTTCACCTTCGGGGACGCGATCCCGTTCTCGGTCACGGTCACCGACGCCCAGGACGGCACGGTCAACTGTGCCCGGGTCAAGGTGAACTACGTGCTCGGCCACGACTCCCACGGCCACCAGCTCGGCAGCGCGCAGGGCTGCACCGGGGTCATCCAGACCTCGGCCGACGGCGAGCACGACACGGCGGCCAACATCTTCGGCATCATCGACGCCGAGTACACCGACCTGGGCGGGGGCGGCCAGCCGGCGCTGACCACGCACACCCAGGCGGTGCTGCAACCGCGGGTCCGCCAGGCCGAGCACTTCGGTGACTCGTCAGGCGTCCAGATCGTCGCCGGGGCGGCCGGGCACGGCGGGGCAGCGGTCGGCTACATCGACAACAACGACTGGATCTCGTTCCGGCCCTACAACCTGACCGGCATCCAGTCGTTCAGCGCCCGCGTCGGCGCGCCGGCCGGCGGCGGCGGGACGCTGGAACTGCGCGTCGACTCACCCACCGGACAGTTGGTCGGCTCGGCGACCGTCACCTCCACCGGCGGGTACGCCACCTTCGCCACGGTCACCGGCGGGGTCACCGCCCCGACCGGCACCCGGACGTTGTACCTGGTCTTCAAGGGCACCGGGCCGTGGTTCGACATCGACGAGTTCACCCTCTCCACCAGCCCCGGCGGGCCCGGCCCGGACCCGGACCCGGATCCCGGGACGGGCACCAACCTGGCCAAGGGCAAGCCGGCGCGGGCATCCAGCTACGAGGGCGCGTTCGTCGCCGCCAACGCGTTCGACGGGGTGGCCGGCACCCGCTGGGGCAGCAGCTTCGGCGATCCACAGTGGATTGACGTGGACCTGGGCGCCACGTACGCCCTCAGTCGGGTCAAGCTGACCTGGGAGGCGGCGTACGGCAGCGCGTACCAGATCCAGACCTCGACGGACGGCGTCACCTTCACCACGATCCGGACGGTGACCGGCGGCGACGGCGGGGTGGACGACCTGACCGGGCTCACCGGCTCCGGCCGGTACGTCCGGCTCCTCGGCACCGCCCGCGGCACGGCCTGGGGCTACTCGCTCTACGAGTTCGAGGTGTACGGAGGTACCGGCACCCCGACCGGCGGCAACCTGCTGCTGAACAAGCCGACGACGACGTCCAGCACCGAGGGTGCCGACGTCTCCGGCGCGCAAGCCGTCGACGGCAACCTCACCACCCGCTGGTCGAGCACGTTCTCCGACCCGCAGTGGATCCGCGTCGACCTGGGCAGCCCGACCGCGATCGGGCGGGTCAAGCTCGCCTGGGAGGCGGCGTACAGCAGCGCGTACCAGATCCAGACCTCCAACGACGGCACCACCTGGACCACCGTGAAGACGGTGACCGGCGCCGACGGTGGCGTGGACGAGCACAGCGGCCTCGGCGCGAACGGCCGCTACCTGCGCATCTACGGCACGGCCCGGGGGACCGGCTACGGCCATTCCCTCTGGGAGGTGGAGGCGTACACGAGCTGAACCACCACCACGACGTGGCCGGCACGAGCCTTCGTGCCGGCCACGTCCGTCAGCGGCTGGGCGTCGGCGTCGGCTGCTGCTTGACGAACGCCCACGGGGGCTCACCGAAGACGTTGGTGCACGCCGCGAGGAGCCCTTGCTGGGCGTCGGCCAGGCGGCGGTAGGCAGGCCCCTTGTCGACGGAGGGATCGTTCTGCACCCAGAGGTCGCCGGCTTCCTTGGCGGCCGCTGCGAGCTGCTTACCGGCTTCCTTGATGCCAGGGTCGGTCGCCGACACCGCTCGCGTGGCAGTGCCCATGTCATCGGGAGGGGAGGGCTCCTTCCTGGCCATGGCGCCGATCAGGCGGGCACACGCAGAGGTGGCGTACCCGTCCGAGGGTGCGGTGGGGCTGGTGGCGGGCGCGGGCGTCGCAGCAGGCGAGCAGCCTGCCAGCAGGAGAGAGGCAACGACGAGGGTACGGATCACCGCAGCAGACTAGCGATCTTGCCGCAGCACCACGAGCGGGTTAGTCCTCGGCGACGGCCACCGGTTCGGTGCCGATGCAGCGGACCTTCAACTCGTGCCGTCCGGCCGAACCCTCGAACGTGACCTCGACGTCGTCGTCCGGGCCCCGGTCCACCTCGTGCACCCGGTAACCCTGCGCGGGCGCCCACGACACCAGGCGTACCCCGTCGGCGCCGCACTCGGCCACGGCCGTGCCGCCGTCGGTGGCGAAACTGCGGCGGACCCCGGCGCTGGCGCTCGGAGCCGGGGTCGCCGTGGAAGGCCCACCCGGCGCGGCACCCACGGTGCCATTCGGCCCCGGCTCGGGCGAGGCGAGCGCCCGCTCGATGTCCGCCTCGCTGCGCACCCCGCCCGGCGTGCCGGTGATGCTCTCGCCCACCAGCCGGATCGCGCCCAACCCGATCAGGGTCGCCGCGGCGACGGTGGCCACCCACCCGGCGGCGACGAGGATCGAACGACGGCTCATGCCACCGACTATCCCCGACCCATGGTTGTCCCAGGCACATCCGGAGGCTAAGGCATGGTTAACGTGCGCCGCGCCGGAAGCGACAGCGGCTAGCCTGCCTGCTGTGGCCCGCCTGCTGCTCATCGAGGACGACCTGACGATCCGTACCCCGCTGATCCGTGCCCTGCGGGAGCGCGGCCACGCGGTCGCCGCGGCCTCGACCGCGATGGCCGGCCTGCGTGACGCGCTGGACGACCGACCCGACCTGGTGGTGCTCGACCTGGGCCTGCCCGACCTGGACGGACGCGAGCTGCTGCGGATGCTGCGCGCGGTCAGCTCGGTGCCGGTCATCGTGGCCACCGCACGCGACGACGAGACCGAGATCGTCCGGGTCCTCGACGCGGGCGCCGACGACTACGTGGTCAAGCCGTTCACCGCCGCGCAGCTCGACGCCCGTGCCCGCGCGGTGCTGCGGCGAGGTCCCGCCGGCCCCGACGCGCAGGAGGTGTCCCTCGTCGTGGGTGGTCTGCGCGTCGATCCCCGGTCCCGACAGGTCACCCTGGACGGCACGCTGGTGGAGCTGACGCCGCGCGAATTCGACCTGCTGCACCACCTGGCCGGACGGCCCGGCCAGGTGGTGACCAAACGCGAGCTGCTCACCGAGGTCTGGCAGATCCCGTACGGCGGGGCCGACAAGACCGTCGACGTGCACCTGTCCTGGCTGCGCCGCAAGCTGGGGGAGACCGCACAGCAGCCCCGCTACCTGCACACCGTGCGCGGCGTCGGCGTACGCCTCGACGCGCCCGCGGCCCAGCCGTGAGGGCCCGCCTGGCGCTGCTGGTCGCCGCGGTCAGCGTGCTCACGCTCGTCGCGTTCCTGGCGCCGCTGGCCCTGCTCGTACGCACCGTCGCCCAGGACCGGGCCACCGTACGGGCCACCGCCGACGCGCAGAGCCTCGTGCCGGTGGTCGGCACCGCCGACGCGCCGACCATCCGGCTCACCGTCGAGCAGCTCGCCGCGGAGTCCGGCCGACCGGTGAGCGTCTTCCTCCCCGACGGCACCGTGCTCGGCGCGCAGGCACCCCGTACTCCCGCGGTGGCCCTGGCCGCGCGGGGGCAGAGCCTCACCGGGGAGTCCGCGGCCGGCCGGGAGGTGGTCATCGCCGTGCAGGGCCGACCGGACGGCACCGGCGTCATCCGGATCGTGGTGCCCCGGCAGGAGCTGACCGCCGGCGTGACCCGGGCCTGGCTGGTGCTGGCACTGCTCGGCGTGGTGTTGGTGCTGATCGGGTTGGCGGTCGCCGACCGGCTGGCGCGCACGCTGGTCCGGCCGATCAGCGACCTGTCGGCCGTGTCGCACCGCCTGGCGAACGCCGAGTTGGACGCCCGGGTCGTACCCGCCGGTCCGCCCGAGCTGCGCGAGGTCGCCGGCGCGCTCAACCACCTGGCCGCCCGGATACAGGTCCTCCTGCTCCAGGAGCGGGAACAGGTAGCCGACCTGTCCCACCGGCTGCGGACACCGCTGACGGCGCTGCGGCTGGAGGCGGAGTCACTGCGCGACCCGGACGACGCGGCCCGGATCGCGGCTGCCGCCGACGGGCTCGAACGCGCGGTCACCGGGCTGATCCAGCAGGCCCGCTGGCGTCGCGCGCCGGCGCCGGGAACCGTCGCGTCCGACGCCGCGGCGATCGTCGCCGACCGGGTCGCGTTCTGGTCGGTGCTCGCCGAGGACACCGGCCGGGCCGTCCACCTCGACCTGGCCCCCGGCCCACTGACCGTCGGGGTGGCCGCCGACGATCTGACGGCCGCCGTGGACGCCCTGCTCGGCAACGTCTTCGCGCACACTCCCGACGGCACGCCGTTCACCGTGCGGCTCGCGCGGGACGACGGGGAGGTGCTGCTCGCCGTCGCGGACGAGGGCCCGGGGATGCCCGCTGGCGCTGTCCGGCGAGGTGCCAGCGCGGTCGGCTCGACCGGACTCGGCCTGGACATCGCCCGCCGTGCCGCCCAGGCCGGCGGCGGGCGGTTGGAGCTGCGGTCCGGTCCGCGTGGTGGGGCGCAGGTGCTGCTGCGACTCGGGCCGCCACCACAGCGTCAGGCATAGCCGCTGCGCTGCCGGGTAGCTGCCACCTATGGCGCGGTATACGAAACCCGAGCTCAGAGAGCAGATCAAGGAAGAAATCAAGGCCTCCGACAAGGGCGGCAAACCGGGGCAGTGGTCGGCGCGTAAGTCACAACTGGTGACACAGGAGTACAAGCGGCGCGGCGGCGGATTTCTGGGCGAAAAGGACGATCGACAGAAGGCGTTGCAGCGTTGGGGCAACGAGAAGTGGCAGACGAAGGAGGGCGACGCCCGGGCCCGCAAGGACGGCACGACGAGCCGCTACCTGCCCAAGAAGGCCTGGGACGAGATGTCCGAGAGCCAGAAGCGCGCGACCGACACCAAGAAGCGGGAGGCGTCCCGGACCGGCCGGCAGTACGTCTCCAACACCGGCCCGGCGAAGAAGGCGCGGCGCGACGCCACCACGGCCGGCCGGATGTCGGAGATGTCGGTCGCCGAAGCCAGCAAGCTCGTCCGTGGGCTCGACACGCGACAGCTCAGGACGGCGCTGCGCAACGAGCACGCCGGCAAGGACCGCAAGACCCTCGTCCAGCGGCTCGAGGCGGAACTCAACCGGCGCGGCTAGCCGTGCGCAGGTCGAAAGAACTGTCTGCGGTCCCGAAGCCCGTCGAGGTGACCCGGTCGTCATCCCGGCGGCGCAGGATGCGCACCTCGGTGGCGGCCTCGGTGCCGGTCAACGGCAGCACCGCCACCGGAGGAGGTGCCACGGCGGTGATGCTCGCCGGTGCGATGGTCACTCCGAGGCCGGCCGCGACCAGGTGCACGACCGTGGTCCAACTACCGGCTTCCTGGACGATGCGCGGCGTGTAGCCGGAGTCCAGGCACGGCCGAAGATTGCGCTGGTAGGCCCGCTCGCCGGCCACCCGTGGGATGAAGACGAACGCGTCGTCCCGCAGCACCGCGGCGTCGATCGCGCGGTCTCCCGCGTGCGGGTGGTCGGCCGGCAGGACGGCGACGAAGGACTCGGTGGCGTACGTGACGCCGACCAGGTCCTCGTGGTCGTCCGCGTCCCGAACCACGCCGAGATCGACCTCGCCGTTCAACAGCCGGTCGACGATGAGCGCCGTGTACGCCTCGTGCAGGCGTAGGTGGACGGCCGGATGACGCTCACGGAAACGACGGATCGGCCCGGCCAGTCCGAGCTGGATCGCCGAACTGACGAAGCCGATGTCGAAGCGTCCCTGTTCCCCGCGCCCGATGCGGCTCGCCTCGTGCACGTCGTCGGCTACCGAGGCCAGCACCCGCCGGCATCGGACGAGGTACGCCTCGCCGGCCGGCGTCAGCGCCACCGACCGGGAGGTGCGGACGAACAGCGGCGTACCGATCATCGCCTCGAGTTGGCGGATCTGCTGCGACAGCGGCGGCTGGGCCATCCGTAGCCGTACCGCGGCCCGGCCGAAGTGCAGCTCCTCGGCGACCGCGACGAAGTACCGCAGGTGGCGCAGCTCGGGATCCATACGTCGAGGATACGAATCAGTCCGAACAAGATATTGGACGTTCGAATAGCGGCGACCGGAGAATCGGGTCATGAACCCGAGCACGCTGACCGTCACGTCGATGACCATCGCCGAGGAGGCCGAGGCCTTCCGGACGCTGAACGAACAGTGGATCTCGCACACCTTCACCATCGAGGAGTCGGACCGCAAGACGCTCGGCGACCCGTTCGCTGCCATCGTCGAACCGGGCGGCGACGTGCTCGTCCTCCGCGACGGCGGGGAGGTCATCGGCTGTGTCGCCCTGGTGCGCAGCTCGGAGGACGTCTTCGAGTTGTCGAAGATGGCGGTTGCCCCGGCGGCGCGCGGAAGGGGCCTCGGCCGCCAGCTCATCGAGGCGGCGATCGAGCGGGCCCGCCAGCTCGGCGCGACCACCCTGTTCCTCGGCAGCAGTACCAAGCTCCCGAACGCCGTGCACCTCTACGAGACGGCCGGCTTCCAGCACGTCGATGCCGAACAGATCCCGCTGCCGCCGTACGCCCGCGCCGACGTCTTCATGCGCATGGCGCTCTGACCGCAGGCTTAACCCGGCCTTAGCGTTCGCACAGCGCGCTGCTATCCCGGTTCAGCCGATCCTCGTAGTCGACAACCGAGGAAAGGTGGACACCACGATGAAGCGGACCAATTTGCTCCTGGCGTCGGTCGGCGGGGCGGCGGTGCTGGCGGTGGCCGGGGCCGCGTTCGGCGTCACCGCCGCGAAGGACTCGCGCACCGACACGACGCTCGCCGCCGCGACCGTCGCGCCGACGGCCGACAGCACTACCGCCGCGCCGGCGACCAGCGATCCGTCGTCGACCGGCGCACCATCGGGTACGCCGACGAGCGGTGCCCCGTCGACCGGCGACACCCCGTCCCCGGGCGGCGCGCCGGCCGGCGCTGCCGTCGACGAGAAGCGAGCCGGAGAGATCGCGCTCACCAAGGCTGGCGGTGGCCAGATCGTCGAGGTCGAAGCCGAGCAGGAGCACGGCCGCCCGGTCTGGAGCGTGGAGATCGTCGCCGGCGACACCGAGCACGAGGTGGACGTCGACCGTGCGAACGGCTCGGTGGTCAAGGCCGAGCAGGAGCCGGTCGACGCCGACGACGACGCCGACGACAAGGACGACGACGACTGACCGTCGGCTCTCGCCGCCCGCCCCGGGGATCGACCCGAGGCGGGCGGCGCCGTCGTGGAGCAGGTGCCCCGGCACGGTGGTCTAGATCGGCACGCGTTGTTCCTGGACCGTCGGCTGCTCCTGGGCCGTCGGCTGCTCCTGGACCGTCGGCTGCTCCTGGGCCGTCGGTTGGTCCTGGGCGAACTGCGTGCGGTACAGCTCGTGGTAGCGGCCACCGGCCGCGAGCAGGTCGCCGTGTCGTCCGCGTTCGACGATCCGTCCGTCCTCCACGACGAGGATCTGGTCGGCTGCCCGGATGGTGGAGAGCCGGTGCGCGATGACCACGCTCGTACGACCGGTGAGTGCCTCGGCCAGGGCGTCCTGCACCGCCGCCTCCGAGGTGGAGTCGAGGTGCGCGGTGGCCTCGTCGAGGATGACCACGCGCGGCCGAGCCAGCAGCAGTCGCGCGATGGTGAGCCGTTGCCGTTCCCCACCGGACAGGCGGTATCCCCGCTCTCCGACGACGGTGTCGAGCCCGTCGGGAAGCGAGCGGATCAGGTCGGCGAGTCGGGCCCGCCGCAGCACGTCCCACATCTCGTCCTCGGTGGCGCCCGGCCGGGCGAACGCCAGGTTGGCGCGAATGCTCTCGTGGAAGAGGTGCCCGTCCTGGGTCACCACACCCAACGCCGTCCGGATCGACTCGGCGGACAGGTCGCGTACGTCGACGTCGCCGAGTCTCACGGCGCCGTCGTCGACGTCGTACAGGCGCGGCACCAGCTGTGCGATCGTCGACTTACCCGCTCCGGAGGAACCCACGAGCGCGACCATCTGCCCCGCCTCGGCGCGGAACGACACCTCGTGCAGCACCTCCTCGCCGCCACGCGTATCGAGCTTGACCACGTCCTCGAGGGACGCGAGGGACACCCGGTCCGCCGACGGATAGCCGAAGCGCACCCCGTTGAACTCGACCGCGACCGGCCCGTCGGGAAGGGGCCGTGCGTCGGGTTTGTCGAGGATCAGCGGTGTGAGGTCGAGGACCTCGAAGACCCGCTCGAAGCTCACCAGTGCGCTCATCACCTCGACCCGGGCGCTGGCCAGCGATGTCAACGGCGCGTAGAGGCGTGACAGGAGCAGCGCGAGGGCGACCACTGTTCCGGCGTCGAGGCTGCCCCGCAGGGCGTACAGGCCACCCAGCCCGTAGACCAGGGCCAGCGCCAGCGAGCCGACCACGGTGAGGGCGGTGATGAAGACCCACTGGAGCATGGCGGTGCGGACCCCGATGTCCCGTACCCGCCGTGCCCGCGCGGCGAACTCGGCGGACTCCTCGGCCGGCCGCCCGTACAACTTCACCAGGGTGGCGCCCGGTGCGGAGAACCGTTCCGTCATGCGTGTGCTCATGGCCGCGTTGTGCTCGGCCGCCTCACGCTGCAACCGGGCCAGCCGCGAACCGATGCGCCGGGCCGGTAGGACGAAGATCGGCAACAGGACGAGCGCCAGCAGCGTGATCTGCCACGAGAAGCTGAGCATCACGGCCAACGTCAGCACCAGCGTGACGGCGTTACCGACCACACTCGACAGGGTGTCGCTGAAGGCCCGCTGCGCGCCGATCACGTCGTTGTTCAGCCGGCTGACCAGCGCACCTGTGCGGGTCCGCGTGAAGAACGCCACCGGCATCTGTTGGACGTGGTCGAAGACAGCCGTTCGCAGTTGGACGATCAGCCCCTCACCGATGCTGGCGGAGAGGAATCGCGTCACCAGACCGAGGCCGGCCTCGGCGAGGGCGATCACCGCGATCAGTACGGCCAACCGGACCACGACACCGCCGTCGGCGCCGTCCACGATCGCGTCGACCACCCGACCGGCGAGAATCGGCGACGCGACCGTGAGAACGGCCGTCACGACGCTCAACACGAGAAATCTGATGATCAGTGCGCGGTGCGGCCGTGCGAACCGCGCGATCCGCTTCAGGGTGGCGCGGGACAGCGGACGCTCGTCCCGTGCGTTCATCGCGTGGCGCAGTGACGTCCACGCGGTAACTTCCATGCTCATGCGTACCTCCGATACCGGAGGCTAGGACCTCACCCGAGCTTTAGGTCAAGTCGTGGGTGTGGTTGGGCGGGGCCGAACTGCTCCGCACGACAGTGTGAGTAGGGTGCTCGTCATGATCGGGGACGCCGCATGCCGTTGACGAATCCGTGGCTGGCCGGGCCCACACCGGCTGGGCGACTCGATCGTGAACGGCTCGAAGAGCGCATCCTCAACCTGCTGTCGTCGCAGAACATGTGCGTGCTCGCGACCACGGGGCCGGACGGCCCGCTGGCCACCCCGGTGCGGTACTACCCGCTCGGCTTCACGGTGCTGTTCACGGCCGCGCCACGTTCGCCGAAGATGCGCAACATCGCTGCCGATCGACGCGTGTCCGTCGGGATCTTCGCGCCGCTGGTCGGGCTGGCCAGCAGCCGTGGGGCTCAGTTGTTCGGTACTGCCCGGGTGCTCGACCCGGCGCATCCGGACCGAGCGCACTACTGGGAGGCGTTCCGATGGGAGAACGAGCATGCCGAGCGGGGGCGGTCGCTGTCCGAGCCGCCCCAAGACACCCTTGTGGTCGTCGCGCCGGAGCGGATCGTCTATACCGAGCACTGGATGCGACGTGAAGGGTTCGCACCCCGCCAAGTCTGGCGCCCGCTCGTCACATGATCGGCCGGACACTTCCTTGGGCGTGTCGTGTCGATCTTGTTGGTCGTTTCACGATGTGCCGGTGGTGAGTTGACCGATGAGGCGTGGGCGGTGATCGCGCCGCTGCTGCCGGAGCCGGGTGGTGCGCGGGACGGTGGCGGGATCACCGCCAGGTCATCAACGGGA
Source organism: Micromonospora sp. NPDC005172 (assembly GCF_040608555.1). Taxonomy (NCBI): domain Bacteria; kingdom Bacillati; phylum Actinomycetota; class Actinomycetes; order Micromonosporales; family Micromonosporaceae; genus Micromonospora; species Micromonospora sp. NPDC005172. Next base: position 58,863 of record NZ_JBEXIL010000022.1, on the reverse strand, counting down.
CGATCGTGCGGGCGCACCAGCATGCCGCTGGCGCTTGCGAAAAAAGGGCTCCACGACAGGTCCGGCGACACCCTCACGCGCAAGATGGCGAGGCCATCGGCCGGTCCCGCGGCGGGTTGAGCACGAAGATTCACCTCGCGGTCGACGGAGGCGGCCGGCCGCTGTCGATCCAGCTCACCCCGGGTCAGGCGGCGAAAACCCGCAGCTTTGGCGCTGCTGGACTCGATCCGGGTCAACGAGCCCGGACCGGGGCGGCCCCGCAAACGTCCCGAGGTGCTGATCGCGGACAAGGGCTACGCCCACGACTCCACCCGTCGAGCCCCGCGACCGCGCGGGATCCGCCACGTCATCCCGGAGCGATCCGACCAGGTCGCCCGCCGCAACGCCAAGGGCAGCCCCGGCGGCAGGCCGCCGGCCTTCGTCAAGCAGGTCCACCGCATACGCAACGTCGTGGAACGCTTCTTCAACCGATTCAAGCAGTGGCGTGACCTGGCCACCCGCTACGCCAAACGGGCATGCATCCCTCTACCGATCAAGCCTGGTCCTCATCGCCGCCATCATCTGGCTCCGATGACGGCACTGCGGCCGCTACTTCACGCTCTTACCTAGGGACAGGCCGGTGTCGGTGTAGCCGTGCCGGCTGTAGAAGCGCACTGCATCGGCGTTGCGGTGGTGGATGCCAGCCGACAGGCACGTGATCCCCCGGTCGCTTGCCCACTGTTCGGCCGCCGTGAGCAACGCTGATCCCACCCCGAGCCCTCTGGCAGCGGGCAGTACAACCGTGTGGACCTGGGCCGACGGTTTAGGACGCAGGATCTGATGGTCCGGCGGATCGGAATGCCGCAGCACTTCGATCATTCCGACTACCTGGCCGTCATGCCCCTCAGTGACGAGGACGCCATCCCGCCCGGCCTCGTCGGCCGCCATGGCCTAGTTACGTCGGTGGTAGTGGTTCCGGCGGGGGATCTGGTCGGGATCGAGCCAGGCCGGTGGGGTGAATTCGGGGTGGCCGTCGTTTCCGAGGTGGACGGTCCATTCGCTGTGGTGGACGTGTCGGTGGTGATGGGCGCAGAGCAGCACGGCATTGGCAAGGCTGGTGGGGCCACCGTCGGTCCAGTGGCGGATGTGGTGGGCGTCACACCAGCGGGGTGGCCGGTCGCAGCCGGGGAAGGCGCAGCCGCGGTCGCGCAGGACCAGCGCACGTCGTAGGGGGCCGGTGATGAGCCGCCGTTGCCGACCGACGTCGAGGGTCTGGCTGGTGCCGCCGAGGACGGCGGGAAGGATGGCCGCGTCGCAGGCCAGCCGGCGAACCGTCTGCGGGGTCACGGTGAAGCCGGCGTCGAGGGTGCCGGCGCTCAGTCCCCGTGCGAGGGCGTCGTAGCTGGTGGTGATGACGATCTGGGCGGGGTCACCACCGTGCTCGGGCAGATCGCCGGTGCGCAGGGTGAGTCGGCAGAGGTCGGCGAGGGCGTCATGGCGGCGTTGGCCTGGAAAGCGTTGGTCGTCGGGGCCGCTGGGTGCGCTGAGTGGGTCGATGGCGGCACGCAGCACGCCGGCGGTTTCGGCGTCGAGGATGCCGGTGAGACGTAGTCGGCCGTCGGTCTGCGCAGACAGGGTGAGATGCCGGTCGCGGTCGGCTCGGCGGGCGTCGGCGTCGAGCGCGGCCTTCGCGGCGGCCTCGGCGACGTCGGGGGCGACGTGGTCGAGGATGCGGCTGCTCACCTTGCGCAGCAGGGTGGGGTCGAACTGCCCCGCCCATTCGACGAGGACGCCGACGGCCTTGTCGGCGGCTGCGGTGCCGGCGGAGTCGTGCACCGTGGTGACGGTGTCGGTGATGACGCGGGCCTGCTCGGCGGTGATGTTCCCGTCGGCCAACGCCTGCCGGACTCCGCCGTTGTGGCCGTTGTCGAGGGCGGCGGCGAGATCGACGAGCCGACGAGCGGTGGGAACGGTGAGGCGCAGGCGCTCGCGCAACCAGACCGTCGTGCAGGACGCGCCCTGGGCGCGGGCCGTGCCCCGGCCGTCGAGCTCGCGGACGAGGGTCAGCTCGATCGCGGCGAGGCGTTGCGTGAGGCGGTGCGCGGCGTCGAGCGCGGCGATCAGATCGTGCTCCGCAAGGGTCCAGGCCGCCGCGTCGACGCAGGCCGCGACCGCGTCGTCCGCCTGCGCCAGCTCCTCGACCATGACCTGACACTAGGACAGGTGTACGACACTTTCGGTCATCATGATCGATAGGCGATCCAGACGGACACGGGTTGCCACATCGCGGTGGGGGGCGGTGGAGCCCAGCTCACCTCACTCGTCGTCGGCGTCCTCGTCCTCGTCCAGGGGACGCTCGTGACCTGTTCGGCCGAGATGGCCCGTCGAGTCGCGCCACCACTCTGCGCCCGCGTTGTCCCTGAAGGTCAACACCGGACGGCGGCGTGCACCCTCGATCTCGGAGGGCACCTGAGTCTCGAAACGCTCGCCCGGCAGCAGGACGTCTCGCTGCGTGACGACGCGCAGCGCCATGTCCTGTCCCAGATCGAAGTGCACCGAGAGTCGGTAGATCGGAAGCGCCGACATGTTCGTCACCACAAAGGTCAGCTCGGGCTCCGATATGGGCTCCGGCTCATCCTCGTCGAGGTCGAGCGGCTCGACGTCGTCGCGGATCCACACGCCGATCGACGCTGCCTGCTGCCTCGCCCACTGCATCTCGGTACGACGATCACGCTCGGACTCGATCTTGTAGAGCCGGTATGCGACGAACCCCGCTATCGCCGCGAGCAGCGCGCCAGCCGCTGACCCCACCGCGTCCACGACACCCCACACAGGCCGTAGCGTACCGACGACGTCAACGAACGCCGACCGATGTGCCGGTCATCGTCAACGTCGGACGACGCCGACGGTGACCGCGCCGCCACCCGCATGCCCGATCGGGGCAGCCGGCAGCGGCGCGATCACCGTTGTCACGTCGTACGGTCAGCTGATGCGGAACTGCTGACCGTAGACGGCGAATGCCAACGGCGTGTTCAGGTTGAAGTTGCCGTTGTTGAGGAACACCCGCTGGGCCGTGTCCACGCGGGAGGTGTCCGAGTGGGCCTCTTCCTTCTTCATCTCGATGACCCGCTCGTCGAGGAACGCGTTGAGCCAGGTCCGCTCGTCGCCACCCTGCGCCGGGGGCTTCGCCCGGGCGAGGGCGCGGCTGCGGATCTGGCGCATGCCCTCGTACCCGTGCATGACCGCCGCGTCGTAGTAGGCGAACTGGCCGAGTGCCCGTACCCCGTCGTTCTTGCCGTCGCGGACCGACGGGTTGAAGTAGACCCGGTCCCGCTCGGCCTCCTGCGCGGCCCGGAACACGGAGTCGTTGGCGGCGGTGCGCCAGTCGCGGGTGAAGTTCGGGTCGAGGCCCGAGTGCGACGCGGTGCCGTTGACGGCGCGCAGCGCCGGCAGGTAGCCGGCCAGCACGTTGCCGGGCTTGGTGTTCGTGTACGCCTGGACCAGTTCGAGCATGTCGCCGGTGCCGGAGCAGAAGCCGATGATGCCGGCGGTGTAGCCCCGGCCGTCGCCGATGTCCTCGATGTAGGAGAACTGGGCACGCCAGTCGAGTGAGGAGTTCTCCGCCGCCGACACGAGCTGCATGGCGACGTCCTTCTTCGCCGGGTCGTCCAGATTGGTGCCGGTCGAGCCGCTGGCGGTCGGCGTGGGGGTGGGGTTGCCGCCGCCGCCCGGAAGGGTCCACTGCTGGTTGGTGGTGCCGCCGCAGGTCCAGATCTGCAGCCGGGCGCCGTTCGCGGTGCTGCGGTCGGTCACGTCGAGGCACTTGCCCGAGGCGGTGTTGACCAGGGCGCCGCCGCTGGCGGCGGTCCACTTCTGGGCGCCGGTGCTGTTGCAGTCGTACAGCTGGATCTTTGCGCCGTTGGCGGTCGAGGCGGCGGTGACGTCGAGGCACTTGCCGAGTGCGCGGATCGAGTTGTCGGTGTTGCCGACCGTCCACGTCTGGGCTGCGCTGCCGTTGCAGTCGTAGAGCTGCACGGCCGTGCCGTTGGCCGAGCTGGCACCGGCCACGTCGACGCACTTGCCGGCCAGGCCGGTGATCGGGCCGGCGGTCGCGGCGCTGGCCGACGGCAGGCCGTAGCCGACCGCCGCGACGCCGATCAGCAGGGTGCCCACGGCGTAGGCGGCTGTTCTCTTACGCACCATGGTGTTCCTCGGGGGAAAGGGGCGGCATGCCGCCGACCGGTCGGGTGCCCGGCGTGGGGGAGGGCGCCAAGGCACCGCGAGAATCAGGAAACTCTATTAACAGATAGCAGCAGGTCGATCAACTGTCAATCGGAACTCCACTGGGCAGGGCGGTGGTGGCTCTGCGTAGCGCCCAGACGCATGCCAACACCGCAGGGTGGTCGCCCGCACCCCTGCGGTAGGCGATTCTCGTGCGTCGGCGGAGGGTCAGCGGGAGGAGGCGAACCTGCGGCGAGGGCTGCGTGACGGCGAGCTGTGGGACGAGCGCGACCCCCTCGCCCGCGGCGACCAGGGCGAGCATGGCGGTGAAGTCGTCGACGTGGTGCCGCACCGCCGGGGCGAAACCCGCCATCTGGCAGACGTGCAGGGCGACCGAGTGACAGAGCGTCCCGGGGCTGCCGACGATCCACTGTGCGTCGCGCGCACCGCCGACCGGATCGTTGACCGCGCCGAGATCCGCGCCGCCGACCGCGCCGAGATCCGCGTCGTCGTCCGACAGGACCCCAGCGGGTACGGCCAGGTGGACGGTCTCCTCCAGCAGCGCGATGGAGTCCAGCGCCGGGTCGGGTGGGACCGGCGCGATGTCGTAGTCGTGCAGCAGCGCGACGTCGAGCTGCCGGCTCCGCAGGGCGGCCGGCATGTCGACCGGGTCCAACTCGGTGATCATCAGGTCCAGTGCCGGATGGTCGCGGGCCAGGGTGACCAGCGCCGCCGGTAGCAGGGTGCGTACGGCGCTGGGAAAGGCGCCGATGCGCACGCTCCCGCGCAGGCCCGTCCGGGCGGCCGCCAGGGTCGCGTCGGCGGCTTCCAGCGCTGCCAGGATGACCTCGGTGTGCCGCACGAGCGCGGTCGCCGTCGCCGTGAGGCTGACCCGGCGCCCACTGCGCTCCAGCAGGCGGATGCCCGCCTCCCGTTGCAGGGCGGCCAGTTGCTGCGAGACGGCGGACGGCGTGTAGGCGTGCGCCTGGGCGACCGAGGCGATGGTCCCGAGACGGGCCAGATCTCGCAGTAGGACGAGACGACGGACGTCAAGCATCAGGCCAGCTTACGTATTGGTTGAGCAATCGGAACTGGACCTTCCTGATCGGTCGCCGGAGAGTGAGGGCATGACCCTGACCGGCCTTTACGTTCCACTGATCACCCCGTTCGACGACTCCGGCGCCGTTGCCACCGACGCGTTGACGTCCCTGGCCGTCGACGTCCTGGACGCCGGCGCGGCCGGTGTGGTCGCGCTGGGCACGACGGGCGAGCCGGCCGCGCTCACCGACGAGGAGCGGAGCGCGGTGCTCGACGTCCTGGGGGCGGTGTGCCGGGAGCGTCGCGCGCGTCTGCTCGTGGGCGCCAACAGCGCCGAGGCCTTACGCGCGCTGGCCGACCGGCCCGAGGTGACGGCGGCCCTGACCCTGGTGCCCCCGTTCCTGCGGCCGGGCGCTCCGGGAGTGCTCGCCTACTTCGCCCACCTCGTCCGGGCCAGCCCCGTGCCGCTGGTCGTCTACCACGTGCCGTACCGGACCGGGCAGCAGCTCGACGCCGACGACCTGCGGCGGCTCGCGGAGTTGCCCGGCGTCGTCGGCGTCAAGTACGCCACGGGAGGGATCGACGCGGACACCGTCGACCTCCTCGCCGACGTCCCGCCCGGGTTCGCCGTACTCGGTGGTGAGGATCCGCTCCTGTCCCCGCTGCTCGCCCTCGGCGCGCACGGCGCCATAGCCGCCTCGGCCCAGGTCGCGGCCGGGGACTACGTCCGGTTGGTCGCGCACTGGCAGGCGGGCGACGTCACGCCCGCGAGGTCGCTGGGCCACCGACTCGCGGGCCTGTCGGCGGCGCTGTTCGCCGAGCCCAACCCGAGCGTCGTCAAGTCGGTGCTGCACGCGCGGGGACGCATCCCGACCCCGTCGGTACGCCTGCCGCTGCTGCCCGCCAGTCAGGACGCGACGCGGCGGGCGCTCGGGCGCCTGGAGGGGTTGAGCAGCGAGCCGAGGTGAGCGGCGGCCCCGGGCCGCGATCCGGCGACGCGGCACGTCGGAGACGAAGATCATTTGTTCATCAACCGGTCGCCCGGCTGTGCGCGACGGTGGCTATCGTCAGCCCGCGCGAGGGCCCGGACGATGCCGGGTCGAGCCGCGTCAGCAGCACCACCGAGCCGCGAGGAGCGTTCCATGGCAGTCGTTTTCCGCCGTACCCACTTCTGGTGGGCCGCCGCGGTCGCCGTGCTCGCCGCGGCGGCGCTGACGGCCTGCGGCAGCGACGACCGCGCCGAACCGGCCGCCGCGCCCACCACCGGCGGTGCGGTCGCGCCGACGGCGACCGCGCCGCCCGCTCCGCCGCAGGGAAAGCTGCGCGGGTACGGCACGGTGCGGCAGCTCACCGAGACCGCCGACCTGGTCGTGCGCGGCGAGGTCGCGTCCGCCGGCTTCCGGGTCGACGAGGTCCTGCGGGCCAGGACCGACACCGGTGTACGCGCCGGAGCGTCGATCACACTCGCCAGCCTCGACGCCGGTGTGGCGGACATGGCCCACATGTCGACCCTCGACGTGGGTCAGAGAGTGGTCCTCTACCTGTCCCAGGACGCGGGGGCCGCGACGCCGACGTTCCGGACGCTCAGCGGCGATTTCGGCGTCTTCGACGTCACCGGGGCCGGTGACGATGCCGTCGCGTCCAGCCGCTCGCAGGCCATGGCCGTCACCGGCCTGCGCACGGAGGACGCGACGGCGTCGGGTCACGGCTTCCGTACCACCCTCGGTCAGTTGCGCGCGGTCGCCCAGCGCCCCTGAGGCGTCCGCGTGCTCAGTGCTCCCGGTAGGTGGCCCGGTCGAAGTCGGCGTACACCCCGTCGCCGCCGAGATCCTGCACCCACAGGCCGAGGAAGGAGCCGGTGAAACCCCAGGCTGCGGGCTCCCCGTCGATGATCAGCGCGGCGTGCTCGTCGGACAGGATCGTCGCGTCCAGGTCGACGGGCAGGCGCTGCCAACCGGCCCCGAGGTCGTAGTCGAAACGCACCACGGGTCCGTCGAACACCGCCCGCAGACCGACCTGGGCGACGCCGGTGGCGTCGACGGTCAGCTCCGGGTACGGGGTGCGTCGGCCGTTGTCGGAGCTGAGCAGCTCCAACACCGTACGTCCGTCGTCGGCGCGGGTCAGGTAGAGGTGGTGCCAGTTCAGGGTGTTGTAGTACGCGGTGATCCCCGCGAGCTGCCGGTGGTCGATCGGGTCGAACTCGACGACGGTCTCCAGTGAGCAGTGCGTCGCCCCGACCCGTCGCGCGACCAGGCTCGGCGCCTGCCGGCCCACCGGTGACTGTCCACCGTGGACACGCAGGTGCGAGGGCCGCGAGCGCAGGTCGATCCAGTCGGCGCTGGCCGGCCGGCGCAGCGTCGACCAGCAGGAAGCCAGCTCGGCGGCGTCGAAGTCGTCGGTCGCGGGCTCCTCGGGCCACGGGTGCGGCGACAGGTCCGGGGCGACGACCTCCTCGGCCGGCACCCCGCCGGCGATGCGGGGCCAACCGCCGTCCGGCCACTCGACCCGCTGGATCGCGGTCTCCCGACCGAGCACGCAGTTGCCCAGCGGCGAGTAGGGACGACCGACCAGGTGGGCCAGGTACCAGCCGCCGTCGGGGGTCTGCACGAGGCTGCCGTGACCGGCCTTCTGCAACCGCAGGTCGGGCCGACCCACCGAGGTCAGCAGGGGCCCGTCCGGGTCCACCTCGTACGGGCCGAACAGCTCCCGCGAGCGCGCCACGGTCACCTGGTGCTCCCAGCTGGTGCCACCCTCGGCGGTGATCAGCCAGTACCAGCCGTCGTGGCGGTACAGGTGCGGCCCCTCGGTCACCCCTACCGACGTGCCGGTGAACAGGATGCGCGGCCGGCCGACGAGACGACGGGTCGCCCGGTCGTACTGCTGGATCTCGATGCCGCCGAACCGGTCCCGGCCGGGACGCCAGTCCGCGCTCATGCTCAGCAGCCAGGTGCGGCCGTCGTCGTCGTGGAACAGGGCGGCGTCGAAGCCACGCCCGTGCAGCTTCACCGGGTCCGACCAGGGCCCGGCGATGTCGGGCGCGGTGATCAGGAAGTTCTGCGGGTCCCAGTAACCGCTGGCGAAGCTGGCCACGTCGCTGTAGACGAGGTGGAACTCCCCATCGTGGTACGTCAGGTCGGGCGCCCACACACCGTTGGAGTCGCCGCAGCCGCGCAGATCGAGCAGGCGGCGGTCGGTGATGATGCCACCCAGCGGGCGCCAGTTCACGAGGTCGCGCGAGTGGTGCACGCGTACCCCCGGATACCACTCGAAGGTCGAGGTGGCCAGGTAGAAGTCATCGCCGACGCGCAGGATCGACGGGTCCGGGTGGAACCCGGCGAGGACGGGGTTGCGGATCGACCAGGCAGCGGTCGCCACGTCAGCGGTGTCGGTCGACACGGGGGCTCCTCTGTGCGGTGCGGCTGTGAAACTTCCGGAAACTTGCGGGTACCAGATCACTGGAAGCCCCTCGTACGGTAGCCGGTCTTATCGCGATAGGACAGGGGTCTTGACCGCTGGGGGAACTGCTCGTAGCGTCCCGGCCATCGATCGGTAATACCGACGAAGCAATGAAAGTTCCGGAGATCCAGGTTCGAACCCTTGCCGGCTCGGCCGGCGTCCGAGCACACCGTGAGTCCCCGAAGGGATGGATCATGACAGCGCACCTCTCCCGCCGATCGCTGCTCGGCCTTGCCGGCGCCGGCGCCGGCGCCTACCTGCTCAGCGCCTGCAGTGGCGATGACAAGTCCAGCGACCCGAACGCGCCGCAGACGATCAACTGGTGGCACATCCAGAACACCGAGCCGATGCTGCCGGTCTGGGCCGCGATGGCCAACGAGTACAAGACCGCGCACAGCAACGTCACGTTCACCATCCAGCCGCTGGAGAACGAGGCGTTCAAGGCCAAGCTCACCACCGCCACGCAGGCGGGCGACCCGCCGGACCTCTTCCAGTCCTGGGGCGGCGGCGTGCTCAAGCAGCAGGTCGACGCGGGTCTGGTCAAGGACCTCACCGATGACGTGAAGGACCTGGTCGGCGGCATCCTGCCCGCCGCCATGGGCCCGTACACGATCGACGGCAAGATCTACGGCATCCCGTTCGACATCGGCATGGTCGGGTTCTGGTACAACAAGGACCTCTTCACCCGCGCCGGCATCACCGAGCCCCCCACCACCTGGACCGCTCTGCTGGACGCGGTCCGCAAGCTCAAGACCGCCGGCATCACCCCGGTCGCCATCGCCGGCAAGGACAAGTGGCCGGCCCACTTCTACTGGTCGTACCTGGCGATGCGCATCGGTGGCGTCGGCGCGCTGCAGAAGGCCGTCGACGACAAGAACTTCGACACCCCCGACCTGGTCGCCGCAGGTGAGCGCCTCAAGGAGCTCGTCGACCTGCAGCCGTTCCAGAAGGGCTTCCTCGGTGCCGAGTACGGCTCCCCGGACGGGCAGGCCGCCACCATGGGCAACGGCGGCGCGGCCATGGAGCTGATGGGTCAGTGGGCGCCGGCGGTGCAGGCGTCCAGCTCGACCAGCAAGAAGGGCATCGGCGACAAGCTGGGCTTCTTCCCGTTCCCCGCCGTGGACGGCGGCAAGGGCACCGCTACCGAGGTCTTCGGCGGCGGCAACGGTTTCGCCGTCGGCAAGGACGCCCCGGCCGCCACGATCGACTTCCTGAAGTTCCTGCTCAGCGTCGACAACCAGCGCCGGTCCGCCAAGACCGGCGCGGTCCTGCCCACGGTCAAGGACGCCACCGACGCCATCAGCGACCCGAACAACAAGGTCGTCGCGGAGACCCTGGCGAAGAACACCGGCTTCCAGCTCTACCTCGACCAGGCGTACGCGCCGGCGCTCGGGCAGCAGATCAACGACAGCGTCGCCGAGATCATCGCCGGCAAGAAGGCCCCCGCGGCGATCCTCAAGGACATCACGCAGGTGGCGAAGACCGCCTGACCGTGACCCCGTACCCATCCGTAGCCGGCGATCGACATCGAGTGGAGCAGGAATGACCAGGCCATCGACCGTGTCGTACACAGGGCGCGGCGACACGGCGACAGATCCGCCGGCACCGGGGCCGGGCACCGCGCGACAGCGCGGCCGCCAGCCCCGGCCGGGGCGGGGTGGCGTCCTCGCAGTGTTCCTGACGCCCGCCCTGGCGCTGTTCGTGCTGCTGGTCATCACGCCCATCGTGGTGGCCGCCTACGCCAGCCTCTACAAGTGGAACGGCTTCGGGCTACCGGAGAACTTCGTCGGGCTGGACAACTACACCCGCGCCTTCGGCGACCCGACGTTCCGGGGTGACCTGTGGCGCGGCCTCGTGCTGGTGCTGCTGTCGCTGACCGTGCAGCTGCCCGTCGCGTTGGCCCTGGCCATGCTGCTCAACCAGCCGCTGCGCGGCCGAGCCGTCTACCGGCTGATCTTCTTCGCCCCGTACGTGCTCTCCGAGGTCACCACGGCCGTCCTGTTCACCCTGGTGTTCTCACCCAACCGGGGTCTGGGCGAGTCGATATCCACGTTCCTGGGAGCGGAGGCGGGAGCGGTATTCGCCGATCCGTCCACCGTGCTGTACGCCGTCTTCCTGGTGGTGTCCTGGAAGTACTTCGGCCTGTACATGATGCTCTTCCTGGCCGCCCGACAGGGCATCCCGAAGGAGCTGTCCGAGGCCGCGGTCACCGACGGCGCGACCGCGTGGCAGGCGTTCCGCCACGTCACCCTGCCGTTGCTCGGGCCGACGATCCGGATCAGCATCTTCCTGTCGGTCATCGGCACCATCCAACTGTTCGACATGGTCTGGGTGCTCACCGGCGGTGGTCCGATCCACTCCTCGGAGACCATGGCCGTGACGATGTACCAGTTCGGTTTCCGCCGGTTCGAGGTTGGCTACGCCAGCGCGATCAGCATGGTCATGTTCCTGCTGAGCCTCGTCTTCGCCCTGTTCTACCAGCGCGTCGTCCTGCGTCGGGACACCGCGGGCGCCATCACCAACCAGGGAGGCCAGCGATGACCGCCAAGACCAGTGGCGCCCAGCGGACCCGCAGCATCGTGCTGCACCTCGTCTGCATCGGCGTCGGCGCGCTCATCGTCGTGCCGGTCTGGTTCGGTGTGATCGGTGGCTTCAAGGACAACGGCCAGCTGTCGACCAACCCGCTGGGCCTGCCCGACCCGTGGGTGCCGTCGAACTACACCGACCTGTTCGCCTCCGGGGTGTTCTGGCGGCAGCTCGGCAACAGCCTGCTCATCGCCGTCAGCAGCACGTTCATCGTCGTCGCCGCGGCGGCGATGGCCGCGTTCGTCTTCGCGCGCTACGCCTTCCGGGGCCGCGAGTTCCTGGTGACCCTGTTCGCGATCGGCCTGATGTTCCCGTTCGCGGTGGCGATCCTGCCGCTGTTCGTCCTGCTGCGCTCCATCGGCCTGCTGGACAACCCGCTCGGCGTCATCCTGCCCCAGGCCGCCTTCGGGCTGCCGATCACCATCATCATCCTGCGCCAGTTCTTCCGTACCATCCCCGCCGAGGTGGAGGAGGCCGCCGTCCTGGACGGCTGCAGTTCCTTCGGGTTCTTCTGGCGGGTCCTGCTGCCGATGGCCCGCCCCGCGCTGGCCACCGTCTCGGTCCTGGCCGTCGTCACCAGCTGGAACAACTTCATGCTGCCGCTGGTCGTCTTCAGCGATCAGAGCTGGTGGACCCTGCCCGTCGGGGTCCAGGCGTTCCAGGGTCAGTACGCCGACGACACCGCGCGGGTGCTCGCGTACGTCGTCCTGTCGATGCTCCCCGCCCTGGGCTTCTACGCCGTCGCCGAACGCCAACTGATCGGCGGTCTGACCGGCAGCGTCAAGGGGTGACGACACCAGATCGCCGACCAACCTGAACAATCCCGCCAGACGAAGGAGCGGACCATGGGCTCCGACAACGGCCGAAACGTCACCATCGCGATGATCGCGCGACTGGCCGGTGTCTCCGTGCCCACGGTCTCGCGGGTCATCAACGGCCGCACCGACGTCGCTCCCGACACCCGGGAGCGCGTCGAGGCGCTGCTCAACCAACACGGCTACCGCCGGCGCACCCAGGCCCGGCGGACCGAGGCCGCACTGATCGACCTGGTCTTCAACGACCTGGACAGCCCGTGGGCGGTGGAGATCATCCGCGGGGTGGAGGACGTCGCCCGCGCCAGTGGCGTCGGCACCGTCGTCTCCGCCATCCACTGGCGCATCTCCTCGGCCAAGCAGTGGCTGGACAACATGCGTACGCGATCCACCGAGGGCGTCATCTTCGTGACCTCGATGGTCAACCCGCCACTGCAGGCGGAGCTGCGTCGGCTGCACCTGCCGGTGGTCATCATCGACCCCGCCGGGGTCGATCCGCAGGAGTCACCCACCATCGGCGCGACCAACTGGGCGGGCAGCCTGAGCGCCAACCAGTACCTGCTGGGCCTCGGGCACCGCCGCATCGGCTTCATCGCCGGGCCACCACACCTGATGTGCAGCCGAGCCCGGATGGACGGCTACCGCGCGGCTCTGGGCGCGGCCGGCATCGCCGTGGACGAAGCCCTCATCCGGCCCGGCAACTTCTACCACGAGGCCGGCTTCACCTCGGGTACCCAGCTCCTGTCCCTGCCCGACCCACCCACCGCCATCTTCGCCTCCAGCGACCAGATGGCGCTGGGCGTCTACGAGGCCGTCCGCAAACGTGGCCTGCGGGTGCCCGACGACATCAGCGTGATCGGCTTCGACGACCTGCCGGAGGTCCGCTGGTGCTCCCCGCCGCTGACCACCGTCCGCCAGCCCCTCTCGGAGATGGGCATGCTGGCCGCCCGGACGGTGCTGCGGCTCGCCGGCGGCGAGAAGACCGAGAGCCCGCGCATCGAACTCGCCACCGAACTCGTCGTCCGCGACAGCGCCCGACCACCCCGCTGACCGCGCGGCCTGTCGTCGGTACGTCGACCGCGCTCAGGCGTCGCGCAGGGCGTCCTCGACGCCGGTCTCGCGCCGACCGAGGTGCGCGGGCTCCCGGCCGGACAGCACGTCCACCGCCGCCTTCAGACAGGCGCCGTTCTCGCGCAGCGACCCGAACCGCCACGTCCGGGAGTACCGCTTGGCGCTGTCGTCGCCCACCCCCTGGGCGTCGATGCCGAGTCGCCGACACAGGGCCACGGCCCGCGGCAGATGGAACGACTGGGTCACGACCGTCGCCCGCCGCACGCCGAAGATCTGTCGGGCCCGCGCGCAGGAGTCGTACGTGTCGAAACCGGCGTAGTCGAGGACCACCTTGCGCGCCGGCACACCTCGGTCGACCAGCCAGCGCAGCATCGCCTCGGGCTCGTTGTAGTCGGCGTTCATGTTGTCGCCGGACACCAGGATCGCGCTCACCCGGCCGGCGTCGAACAACCGCCGCGCGATCTCCAGCCGAGCTGCGAGGACCGGCGACGGCTCACCATCGGTGTCCACCTTGGTGCCCAGGACCAGGGCGACCGGTGCCGCCGGAACGTCGGCCTCGTCGTAGAGGTGGCCGGCGGCGGTGTCACGGACCCACCGCACGCTGGCGACGGTGCTGCCGGCCAGGACCACCGCACCCACCACCAGAGCCAGCAAAGTACGACGGACGAGCCGTCGACGTTCCCCGTACCACCGCGCCACAGCGATTCGTCCCCGCATGCGGGCGAGACTAGTCCGGCGGCCCGGGGCGGTCAGCGGCGCACGCGGTAGCGCAGGTGCAGCACGCGGTTGCCGTGGATCACCACGTCGGGGTCCTCCAACAGGTGCCGCGCGTCGACCGATCCGAAGTAGCGCTTGCCGGACCCGAACACGACGGGTACGACGTCCATGCGTACCTCGTCGACCAGGCCGGCGGCGAGCACCTGGCCGCCGACGTCGCCGGCGGCGACCTCGACGATGCGGTCACCCGCGAGCTCCTGCGCCCTCGCCACGGCTGCCTCGACGCCGTCGACGAAGTGGAACGGCGCCCCGGGGTCCCAGCCGTCGGGCCTGCCCCGGTGGGTCACGACGACCACGTGGGCGATCCCGCTCGGAGGTTGTCCGTCCCAGCCGTCGGTCAGGTCGAAGACATGACGGCCGACGACTGTCACCCCGATCTGGTCCCAGTACGGCCGGATGTAGTCGTAGGACGCCTGCGACACCGTCAGCGCGCCGCTCTCGTCCAACGGGACGTCACCGCTGGACAACCAGTCGAACAGCGGGCCGGGCTGGTCTTTCTCGTCCGCGACGAAGCCGTCCACCGACACCGAGCTGTACAGGACCACAGTGCCCACGGGGCTCTCCTCTGTCTGGGGATGCCCTCAAGTTAGCGTGTCGTGGGCTTGCAAACGCCGCCAGCACCTGCTCAGAGCCAGCCGTTGGCGCGCGCCGTGCGGGCCGCCTCGATGCGGTTGCGGGTGGCGGTCTTGCCGATGGCAGCGGACAGGTAGTTGCGCACGGTGCTCTCGGACAGGTGGAGCGCGGCGGCCATGTCGGCGACGGTGGCGCCGTCCACGGCGGCGGACAGCACCTCCCGCTCCCGTTCGGTGAGCGGGTTCGGGCCGGCCGCTAGGGCGGCGGCGGCCAGCGTCGGGTCGATCACCCGTTCGCCGGCCAGCACCCGTCGGACGGCCACCGCCAGCTCCTGCACCGGCCCGTCCTTGACGAGGAAGCCGTGGGCGCCGGCCTCCATCGCCCGTCGCAGGTAGCCGGGCCGGCCGAAGGTGGTGAGGATCAGCACCCGGCAGGAGGGGAGCTGGTCGCGCAGCGTGGCAGCGGTGTCGAGACCGCTGCCGTCGGGCATCTCGATGTCCAGCAGCGCCACGTCGGGGCGTACCCGAAGAGCCTCGCTCGTGGCCTGCGCCCCGGTCGCGGCCTCGGCCACGACCTCGATGTCGGGTTCGAGGTTCAACAGCAGGGCCAGCGCGCCGCGCATCATGCCCTGGTCCTCGGCGAGGAGTAGCCGGATCACGACGCCCACCGTCCGGTGGGGGAGTGGGGGAGCCGGGCGGTGACCCGCAGGCCGCCGTCGTGCGCCGGGCCGACGTGCAGCGTCCCGCCGGCCTGCGCCAGCCGCTCGGTGAGGCCGCGCAGGCCGTTGCCGAGCTGCGGCCGGCCGCCCACCCCGTCGTCGCGGATGGTCAGCACCGCCTCGTCGGCGTCGGTGGTGACCTCGATGTCGCAGCGCGACGCCCGGCTGTGCCGCACGACGTTCGTCACCCCTTCGCGCAGCACCCAACCGAACGCGTCGTCGGCCTCGACACCGAGCTGCCGGTCGCCGCCCCGGACGCTGACGGTGATCCCGACGTCGGCCAGGGCCGCACGGACGCTGTCGAGTTCCCGCGCGAAGCTGCGTTCCCGGTAGCCGGTGACCGCCTCGCGCACCTCGGCGAGCGCCGTACGACCGATCCGTTCGATGTCCGTCGCCTCCGCGACGACCCGCTGTGGATCGGTCGGGGCGAGCCGGCGTATCACCTCGGCCTTGACCACGACCAGGGACAGCGTGTGGCCCAGCAGGTCGTGCAGGTCCCGCGCGAAGCGCAGCCGCTCCTGCTCCACCGCCGTGCGGGCCAGCTCACGCTGGGTGCGGCGCAACTCCTCCACCAGGCGGGCCGTGCGGGCGAACGCCAACGTCAGCGTGCCCCCGAGCACGGTGATCAGCGCCATCTGGGCGGTCTCGGTGGCCGGCAGCCGGTGCGCCACGCCGATCACCAGGACGGCGGCGGCCGAGCCGCCGACCCAACCGAACCCCCAGGTCATGCGCACGAAGGCGACCGCGCCGGCCGTGGCGACGTACAGGAAGAGGACGAGCCAGCCCTCCGGCCCACCGGCGTACGCCACCGCGAGCCCGATCCCGAGCAGCGCGAAGGCGACGAGCCCCGCCTGGTGCACTGTCGGACGGACGGGCAGGTCGGCCACGGGTACGGCCACCAGGGCCAGGTAGAACAGCGCGAAGACGACGAGCCCCACCGCCGCCGGTGGTGCGGGATGCACCTGCCCGCGTGCGATCGCGGCGGCCGGCGTCAGCAGCAGCCAGAGCCAGAGGGTGTGCGCGGCGACGAGCATCAACCCTCGTCGGCGGGTTCCGCCGGACCCTGTCGCACCGGACGACATGGTGGACACCGTATCGGCTGTCACCGGCGGGTGGTGGACCGCCGGTAGGCCCAGGTCGCGAGGGCCGTGAACGCCAGCGTCCACGCGGCGAGCACGGCGAGCCCGGACGGGGTGGGCGTCAGCCCGGCGGCCGAGCGCCACCCGAGTTCCGCGAACCGGTACGTCGGCAGGGCGTGGGCCAGGTGGCGCAGCACGCTCGGGAAGTACGCCACGGGCACCAGGAGGCCGCCCAGCACCGACAGGCCGAGGAAGGCGAGGAAGTTGACCGGCTGGGCGAGCTGGGGGGTGAGGCCGTACCCGATGGCGAGCCCGAGCAGCGCGAACGGCACCGTGCCGACCCACATCAGCAGCAGCAGCGCGGCCCACCGGCCGGCCCCCAGCTCGACGTGGTGCTGGATGCGTCCGGCGCAGCCGACGGCGATCACCGACGGCACCCCGCTGAGCGTGCAGACCAGGGCCTTCGCGATCACCGCCTGCCAGGCGGGCAACGGAGTGACGCGGAGCTGGCGCAGCCAACCCGACGCCCGCTCCTGGGAGACCGACGTGCCCACCGAGAGCACGCCCGCCACCGCGCCGTAGCCGGCAAGACCGACCATGAGGGCCACCGCCGCGTCGACGCCCTCCAGCCGGTCGCCGTCAAGACCAACCCCGGAGAAGATGAGGTACGTGACCACGGGCGTGAGGACGGTGAACAGCAGCAGCCGCGGGTCGCGGGCCAGTCGGCGCAGTTCGAATCGCAGGTAAGCGCGCATGTCAGTGCTCCGTCGGTGTCGCGGTGCGGGTCGTCGGTGTCGCGGTGAGGGTGAGGAAGGCGGTCTCCAGGGCGGCGGCGGTGACCTCCAGGCCCTGGAAGCCACGCGTGCCGGCCAGGGCGAGGACGGTGGCGTCGGCGTCGTCGGTGGTGAGCGCGACCCGGCCGCCCCGGACCTGCACCGCTCGGACCCCGGGGAGCGCGTCGAGGCCGTCGAGCGGCCCGCCGGCGACGTCGAAGGAGACGGTACGACCGCCGGCCAGCGCGCGGATCTGCGCGGGCGGCCCGTCGGCGACGACCCGCCCCGCGGCGAGCACCACGACCCGGTCGGCGAACTCGTCCGCCTCGTGCAGGTGGTGGGTGCTGAACAGGACGGTGTGTCCGTCGGCGGTGTACCGGTCGATGGCCGCCCAGAACGCCTGCCGGGCGGCGACGTCCAGCGCGGCGGTGGGCTCGTCGAGGACCAGCAGGTCCGGGTCGCCGGCCAGCGCGAACGCGAACCGTGCCCGCTGCTGCTCGCCGCCGGAAAGTTTGTCGAGGCGGCGGCCGGCACGCACGGTCAGCCCGGCCAGCGCCAGTAGCCGGTCGGTCTGCACCGCTCGCGGATAGAGCGCACGGGCCAGGTCGACGACCTCCCGGACCGTCGCGCTCGGCGCCCAGCCGGCGTCCTGGAGCATCGCGCCGACCCGTCCCGCCCGGACCGCCTCGGCCGGTGGCCGACCGAACAGGCTCACGGTGCCGCTGTCGGGTCGGTCCAGGCCCAGCATGAGCGAGATGGCGGTGCTCTTGCCGGCGCCGTTGGGGCCGAGCAGGGCGACGGTGCTGCCCCGCGCGATCGTCAGGTCGAGCCCGTCGACGGCTCGGACGGGACCGAACCGCCGGGTCAGGCCGTCGAGGCGTACGGCTGTGTCATCCATGCCTGTCACGCTAGGCAGGCGCGCGGGGCACGGGCAGAGTCACCGGTACGCGGTCGACCAGGACATTTGTCCCACCCGCGAACCACGGCATGGTCACCAGTCCAGTCGGACCCGGCACGCCGATGCGGTACCTGCCTCTCTGATCTCCCGCATGTCTCTGGGGCACGAGGCCGCGTTCCGAGCGCCATCCCGGGGGAAGATGACCGGCCATCGTGGACGCTATGCTGCGGGCTCGGCAGGGGAGAGGTGGTCGGCCATGACGCAGTCCGAGCCCGGGGTCAAGCTCCAGACCGACAGGCCGAACGCCGCGCGGATGTTCGACTACTACCTCGGCGGCAAGGACAACTTCGCCGCCGACCGGGCCGCCGCCGAGATGGTGTTGCAGGTCGCGCCGTGGATGCCCGAGGCGGCTCGGCAGGGCCGCGACCTGATCGCCCGTACGGTCCGCCACCTCGTCGAGGAGAAGGGCGTCCGGCAGATCCTGGATCTCGGATCGGGGCTGCCGACGCGCGACAACGTGCACGAGATCGCCCACCGCATCGACCCGGCCGTACGCGTCGTCTACGTCGACAACGACCCCGTGGTCTGCGCCCACGGGCGTGCCCTGCTCGCCGACGCGGCGACGGTGTCGGTGGTGCAGGCCGACCTGGGTCGACCCGGCGAAGTGCTCGGCCACCCGGAGGTCGCCGCCGCCATCGACTTCGACAGCCCGGTCGCGGTCCTCATGATGTTCGTGCTGCACCTCGTGCCCGACGAGCAGGCCCCGCAGCGCATCGTGACGACCTACCGCGACGCGCTCGCCCCCGGCAGCTACCTCGCGCTGTCCCACGCCAGCACCGACGTGCACCCCGACCTGATGGCCCGCATCTCGGCGATCTACGCCCGCGCGAACACCCCGTTCGTGCCGCGCAGCCACGCCGACGTCACCCGGTTCTTCGGCGACTTCGTCCTCGAGCCGCCCGGCCTGGTCAACATGTGGCCGTACCCCGAGCCGCCCGCCACCGTCGACGCGGACGTCGCCCGCACCGGATACAGCGGCGTCGCCCGCAAACCGTAGGCGTCAGCGGGCCTGTCTCGACGGCATTCGCGCCGCTCCCGTCGGAGTCCAGCCGGCCGCGACAAGCGCCCGGCGCACGACGTCGGCGACCTCGTCGGGCCGGGCGCGGACCAGCCAGGCGGGAAAGCGCAGGATACGGTCGCCGCTGGTCCAGACGTCGTTCTGTCGACGCATGTCCGCCGCCCACTGCCGCGCGTCCATGTGGTGCGCGCCGTCGATCTCCACCTGCACCCGCCACTCGTGCCAGTACGCGTCCAACCAGCGGTTGCGACCCGCCGCATCGACCCGGTGTCGTTGCAGGTCCGGGGCGGGCAGTCGATGCCGTCGGCACAACCGCACAAAGTTGATCTCGGAGAGTGCCTGCGCGCCGCCGGCGATGTCCGCGATGGTCTGCCGGATCAGCCGCCGGCGAGGCGCCCGAGGCAGGACGTCGACGACGGCAGCCAGCTCTTCGGGCAGCACACGACGCTGCTGGCACCCCGCGGCCAGCAACCCCTGTGCCTCGTCCGTGCTGCCGGCCCACCCGGCCGCGTCCACCAGGGCTCGGGCCGTCGTCGTGCGCGGCGGACGGGCAAGCTGAAGATGCGCGTCGGGCAGCACCGACGTGCGATGGAGCAGCACCGCGGGCATGTCGATCGGCAGTCGACGAAGGCTCGTCCGAGCGGCGCGGCGGTTGGCCGGCACCAGCACGTGCAGAGGTTCTCGCCGCAGACCCCGTACGCCGGCCTCGGCGGCTGCGGTCACCCCGGCCAGGACCGCTCCCGGCCCGGCCGCCAGGACCGCCACCCACAGCTGCTGGTCAGGGGTGAGTCGACCGTTGCCAGTGAGCACGATGCCATGGCAGATCGACCGCCAGCGTCCGGAGCGGATACGACCCCGGACCGCACCCTCGCTGAGCAGGCCGGCAAGCTGCGCGGTCGTCAGCACGCCCGCCTGCTCGAAGGCGAGCCAATCACATGCGTCGGCGTCATCGGCGGGCAACATTCCGTCGATCCTTGCCGCCCGACGAACATCGAGCCACCAGATCTTGGACACTTCGGGGCCGCTGGCCGCTGGCCGCTCGCTGGGCTTGCGCGCTGCCCTCCGCATTTTCGTGCGCGCGGCCTCTGCTTCCCGCTTCCGCGCGTGGCCGCCGCGTTTCGGCGCGGCCTCAGGGTCTGCGCGCGGCCTCCGCGCCATGCGTGACCGCGCCATGCGTCTCCGCGCCTCGCGTCTTCGCGCGTGGCCTCCGCGCCTCGCGTCTTCGCGCGTGGCTTCCGCGCCTCGCGTCTTCGCGCGTGGCTTCCGCGCCTCGCGTCTTCGCGCGTGGCCTCCGCGCCTCGCGTCTTCGCGCGTGGCTTCCGCATTTCGGCGCGACCTCCGCGTCTCTTCGCGACCTCTGCGTCTCCGCGCGCCGCCCTCGCGTCCGCTTTCGGGCGCGTTTCGTGCAGATCTTGGACAGTTTCCGTTAGCAGCTAACGGAAACTGTCCAAGATCTGCACGGATTCGCGGGAGTGGACGGTTTGTTAGCGGGGGGAGGCCCAGGTGGTGAAGCGATCGGTCAGGTTGATGGGTGGATTGTCGGGATTGAGGGCCGCGAGGTGGGCGGCGGCCTCCGACTGAAGTGCCGCCAGGTGGTCCAGCAGACCCTGGCGATCCATCCGGTAGGTCGCCAGGAGGCGGAGTTTGGCGGCCGAGCACGGCCAGGCGATTCCGCAGGTGCCGCAGCGCCATGTCGGGCGGGCCGGTTGATGATCGGGAGCGCGACGGGACATCAGCCGACCCGCACCGGACCGTGCGCGGCCGGGCACCGAGCATCACGACGCGCCGGCGTGGTGGTCCGGGATGGGGTGGTGGCCGGGCGGGGCAGCGCAGAGGCGGGAGCCGCGGTGGGCAGGGGTGGCGCGGTGGGCACGGGTGGCGCGGGGGACCAGCGTGAGGCCGTGGTCCGGCGCGGGGCGGTGCGCGGTGAGGCGGCGGAGCTGGAAGGTGCGGTGGGTCGGCGTGGGGCGGCGGGCCGGGGAGGTGCCGCTGGTGGGGAGGCGAGCCGGCGCGCGCCGGCGGGCATCAGGTACAGCTCGCGGCGGGCGACGGCGTCGCCGTTCGGGCCGAGCTGGTAGGCGTCGATCCACAACCAACCGTGGTACGTGTGCCGGTCGGTGAGGGCGCGGATCACCCGGACGGTGATGGGGCGGGCGAACTGCGGGCTCGCGGCACGGGTCAGGTGAAGCAGGTCACCGGACCGCACCTGCGGTGGCATGTCGATGGGCATGGTCTTCCCCTGGCTGACGTTGGGAGGGGCCGCCCCGTGAGCGCTGGCCCGGAGGGCGGCCCCGATGCGAACGCGTCCGCCGGGTCTCGGGTCCTCCACCGGCCGCGCCGTTGGTGACACTCTGCTGTGGAGGCCACTACGCTCGGAAGGTGCTTCGCCGGTTCGGGCTGAGCTGGCGAAACGTTCCACGTCGGGCAGTGGCGTGGGTAATCGATCTTCCGGTTTGGGGAGCACTGAATGGCTGATCTGCCGCACTCGCTCGCCGCGTTCATCGTCGGAGAGATCCGCCGCGCCCGAGGGGCCGCCGGGATGACGCAGGAGGCGTTCGGCCGAGGGGCCGGGTTCAGCGCCTCGCATGTCAGCGCCGTCGAGGGCGAGACGCGAGCGCTGACGATGGACTTCATCAAGGGCGCCGACCGCGCCCTCAAGAACAACGGCCTGTTCGAACGCATGGTGGCGAAGCTCGGCGCGCCGTCCTGGTTCCTACCGTGGCTGGACGCGGAACGCGTAGCGACACAACTGAGGTCGTGGCAGCCATCCCTGGTGCCCGGCCTACTTCAGACCGAGCAGTACGCCCGAGCGGTCATTCGCTGCGACGACACGCTCAGTGAGGAGGAGGTCGATAAGCGGCTTGCCGCTCGCCTGGACCGGCAAGCGATCCTCACTCAGCCAAAGGCACCGCAATTCGTGGCGGTCATCGGGGAGGAGGTGCTGCGTCGTGCGGGCGAGGATTTTCGAGGAATCATGGCAGGGCAGATCACGCACTTGACGGCTATGGCGGAGCGCCCAAATGTCAGTGTCCACATCGTGCCGGGTGACGTGAGCATGCACGCAGGGCTGACCGGTCCGTTCATCCTGGCTCGGGCTGCTGACGGTAAGTGGGTCGGCCAGTTGGAGAACCAACTTGGCGGGCTGGTCATCAGTGGCGACGATGACGTAGCTACGCTTCTGTCGAAGTGGGAGACCATACGGAACGAGGCCCTACCTCGACGGCAGTCAACCGACCTGATGAAGGAAGTGGTGACGTCATGGACCTGATCGGCGCTACGTGGCGCAAGTCCACCCGCAGTGGCTCCAGCGGTGGCGACTGTGTCGAGGTTGCGGACAATCTGCCGGGCATCGTCGGTGTGCGGGACTCCAAGGACCCCGACGGTCCGGCGCTGATCTTCGGGCCGGCCTCGTGGCGGGCGTTCGTCGTTGAGGTCGCCCGTCGGCCGTGATCCCCTGAAGCAAGAAGCGCCCGCCCCCGGAGAACACCGGGGACGGGCGCTTGGCTGTGCGGGGACGGGTCAGGCGACCACCGACCGTAGTGGCACTCCGGCGGCGCGCAGGGCGCGTACCAGGTCGTTCGTGAAGGGGTGTTCGTCGGCCTGGAGGCCCTGGGGGTTGGGGATCACGACGTACACCGAGGTGTCCTTCGCGGTCGTGCGCGCGTCGGTGGTGAAGCGTTCGACGACGGCCCGGGCGCGCGGCAGGTCGGCCGACGCGATCTCGATGGTGATCGGCCGCCAGCCGCCGCCCAGGTCCGCCGTCACCGGCGCGGCGGCGGCGCTGGCGCGCGCCGCGTCGGTGCCCGGCGTGCGTCGGGCGTCGGGCGCGCCCGGCGGGTAGAGCAGCGCGTTGGCCACCAGGTGCAGACCATTTTCGTTGTACGCCCGAAAGAGTGGATTGAACGCGAACAGCACCGCCCGACCGGCGCCGGTTGGCTCGTCGACGACGGCGGCCGTGCCCTTGAGTGTGTCCGCGCCGACGGTGTAGCCGTTGGTCCAGAACGTGTCGCCGCTCGGGTAGGTGAGCACGTTCGTCCCGGTGCTGCTCGGGGTGAGGATCGGGTCGCTGTTGTTGAACTCGAAGTCCTCGGCGGGGCGGCCCAGGGCGACCGGGTTGTCGGTGTCGACGTCGACCCGCAGGTGTGAGCCGATCACCAGGTAGTCGGCCGGTTTGGTCTTCTCCGTGGTGGAGGTGAGGCCGGCGGCGCGGGCCAGCCGGGTGCCCTCGTTGCGCAGCCCGACGTAGGTGTGGCCCTGGGCGATCCAGTCGCGCAGGTTGGCCTGTCCGGTGGCGGTCAGGCCGCCGGTGGCGTTGCTGCCGTCGGGGACCAGCAGCACGGTACGCCCGGTGAACGCCTCGGTGTTGTCGTTGATGTCGGCCGTGGTGACCGGCTTCAGGTCGAGCCCCCACCGCTTGCCGAGCACGTAACGGGCCTCGCCGTGCGAGCCGGAGGTGGTGGAGATGCCGGTGCCCTGGAACAGTCCGACGTCGGGCAGGTCGAGTGGGGTGCCGGTGACCCGCCCACCCGGGGTCAGGGTGACGCCGAGTGACCGGGCCAGGTCGTCGACCGTGCGGCTCAGGCTGCGTGCCGGGATCGCGACGCGGCCGGTGTCGAGGTCACGCACGACCGGCACACCCCGGCCGAGCAGGGTGAAGGTGAACTCCGCGGCGGCGGCCGAATCCAGCGGGTACGTGTAGGAGCCCCACGGCCAGGCCAGCCCGCTCCGGCCGCCGGCGATCCCCCGGACGAGCTGGGCCTTCGGGCGGACGTTGTCGCCCGTGTAGATGGTGGACACGCCCATCAGCAGCGGGTTGCTCCAGGACGACACGTCGTAGAAGTACGGGAACGGGACGTACGGGTCCTCGCCCATGATCGCCTGAATCCAGTGCTTCTGCGGCTGGTCCATCGGGATCCAGTACGCGCCCCTGGGCACCGTGACGTCTGTGGCGCTGCGGCCTCCGAAGACGCGGGCGGTGGGTACGCGGGTGGGCTTCTGCACCTCGTACACCTCGACGTCCATGCGGCGCAGCCGCTCGACGAGCCGGCGGACGTCGGCGAGCTGCCGGTCGGGCAGCAGGAAGTACGAGCGGATCGTCACGTCGGGTACCGGGAACTGGACCTCGTTGGTGGGCTGCACCACCTCGTTCGGCTCCAGCGTGCCCGCGCGGCCCTGGGCGAGCGCGTCGGTCCAGATGTCGAAGTAGCCGTCCAACACCGCACGCTTGTTGGCGGCGGCCCACCCGAGCGTCGACCACTGGGTGTGGAACTGCTGCTGCACCCGGTCGGCCACGGCCGACGCGCTGCCCTTCTCGTACGTCATGCCCGCCGCACCGAAGCCGGTGGTCGGCACGGTGTCGCCGTAGCCCATGAAGAACATGTCGTACGTGTCGTAGTTGAAGTAGCACTCGGTGGTGACGGTGTCGTCGCAGGCGCCGTTGTAGCCGAAGCCGGCCTTGTTGGCCTCGCCGATCCGGTTGATCCAGTCCACCGCCTCGCCGGCGATCTCGTGGTGGATCGGGTCGGCGTTGGGCGGGAAGAAGTACTGCCGGCCGCCCATCTCGTGCGCGTCGACGAACACCTGCGGCGGATAGCGGCGCAGCAGTTCGAGCTTGCCGTCGGTCTCCTGCTGGGTGCGGGCGAACCAGTCCCGGTTCATGTCGAAGCCGAACTCGTTCTGCCGCCGGCTGGCGTCGCGGCCGTCCGGGTTCTGGGTCGGCACGATGACGGTGACCAGGTTGTCGTTGCGCCGGGCGACCTCGCAGGACAGGCCGGCGGCCAGCTCGTACAGCGTCTTGAGGGCCGCGTCGGTGCCGCTCTTCTCGCCGCCGTGCACGTTCGCGGCGATCCAGACGATGGCCGGGCCGTCCTTCGCCGTACGGGCCGCCGTGCGCGCGCTCGTCCGGCGTGGGTCACGCAGGTCGCGTACGTCGTCGGCGATCCGGCGCAGCGCGGACGGGCGTACGTTGCGCTCGTTGGACACCACCGCGTACGGCAGGGGCTGCCCGAGCACGCTGGTGGCCAGCACCCCGGTGACGACCCGGTCGGAGGCGCTGTCGACAGCCCCCAGGTAGGTGCGGACCTCGTCGTTGGTCACGACCCGTTCCTGGCCGAGGCCGAGGGGGAAGCCGAGCGTCGCCTCCGGGGTCGGGACGGTATCCAGCCGTGCCGTCGGGTCACTGCTGCACGTCGACGGTGGGGCGGCGCTCGCGGGTGGCGTGCCGCCGAGCAGGGGAGTCGTGCCGAGCAGGAGCGCTATGGCGGCGGCACCCGCCAGCCGCTTCGGAGGGACCGTCCAGAACGGACGCGACGTTGGGGTCATGTCTCGGGTTCCCTTCTTGGGGGAAAGCCTCGCAGTGGCCGGAGCCTATGGACGGGCCGACACGACGGTCAAGGTCCGATCGACTTCGGTGAGTGCGTGGGATGCCGGGTCCGGGACCGGCTGGCAGGATGGTGGTGTGACTCAGCGTCGTCCTGGAGGGAGCAGAACGTGCCGGAGACGATCACCATCGCGGTTCGTCCGGATCTTCCGTCTGCCGATGTCCGGCGCTCGCTGGCGTCCTGGCTGCGCGCCGACGACCGGCTGCGCGACGGGGTGACCCTGACACCACCGGAGGAAGTGCCCGAGGGCGGCGCGGACGTGCTGCGGGTGGCGATCGGCGACGCCGGCACTGTCATGGTGCTGGTCCAAGCGGTCGCCAGTTGGTTGACCCACCGCCGCGAGGACGTGACGGTGCACCTCGTTCTGCCCGGCGGATCGTCGGCCGAGTTGGACGTCCGCCGGGCGCGGGACATGGACCAGGTGACGGCGCTCATCGAGGCCGCGGTGCGCGCGGTGGCCCCGGAGTAGGGCCGACCCCCTGATCACTTGATGAGGAGCAGTTCGGAAACCGGTACTGGCAACTGCTGGTCATCAAGTGATCAAGGGAGCCGCGCTTCGGGCACCTACCAGGTGGTCAGGCCTAGGCCGATCGTTCTGGTCAGGGTGGCGTTGTCGTCGTCTCCGTCGAGCGACCAGATCATCGCCCCACCCAGACCGGCCCGCCGGATGTAGAGCGTCTTCTGCAACACGACCGCCGGGTCGTCGTACGTCCAGAGGGTCGTACCGTCGAAGAGCCAGGCGTGCCCGGCGCGCAGGTCGCGGTGCACGGTGTAGCCGTTGCCGGCCAGGTTCTTGAGGTTCTTGTAGTCCTCGTACCCGGCCTCGAAGGTCGCCGGCGCGGGCCCGGCGGCCGGCTGGAACAGGCCGTTGCCGCCGCCGGTGACGCCGGTCCAGCCGCGACCGTAGTAGGGGATGCCCAGGACCAGCTTGGCGCGTGGCGCGCCGCGGGCGATCCACCCGTCGACGGCCACCTCGACGGAGAAGTCCGGGTTGTCGGGCGAGCCCGCCGGTACGCGCAGCGCCGACTGCTGGTTGGCGCGGGCCTCCCAGCCGCCGTGGAAGTCGTACCCCTGCACGGTGGCGAAGTCCAGGTACTTGAAGATCTTGCGGCCCTCGTAGCCGGCGTCCATCGTGGCCGGGTTGGCCGGCAGGAAGGCCGTCAGCGGGTGGTGCGAGCGGGTGGTGCGGCCGTACGCGTCGAGCTGCCGGCGGAACTCGGCGAGCAGCCTGGTGAAGTTCTCCCGGTCCTCGGGGCGGATGACGTTGCCGGGTTCACCGTCCCAGTTCGGCCACTCCCAGTCGAGGTCGACGCCGTCGAAGACGCCCGCCCCGGCACCCGGCGCGCCCGGGAGGTTGCCCTTGAGGTACAGGTCGATGCAGGAGGCGACGAACGCCTTGCGGGACGCGTCGGTGCGGGCGGCGTTGGAGAAGTACGTCGACCAGCTCCACCCACCCAGCGAGATCAACACCTTGAGCTGGGGATGCTTGGCCTTCAACTTGGCGAGCTGGTGGAAGTTGCCGTTGAGCGCCTGGCCGGGCGCGTCGGCGACGCCGTCGACGCTCTCCTCGGCGGGTACCGGTCGCTGGTAGTCGGCCCAGGCGTCGCCCTCGCCCGGCCCGCCGTCCAGATAGCAGCGGCCGTCCTCGCTGATGTTGCCGAAGGCGTAGTTGACGTGGGTGAGGCGGCTCGCGGCCCCGGAGGTGTCGAGCTTCTTGACCGGGAACGCCCGGCCGTAGATGCCCCACTGGGTGAAGTAGCCGACCCGGTGGTAGCCGGGCTGGCGCTCGGGCTTGGCGCTGGCGCTCGCGGCAGCGGGCGGGGCAGCGGTGATCAGTAGGGTCGCCAGGGCGACGACGGCGGTGAGGCGGCGGTGACGCAGTTGACGCATCGGCACTCCCACGAGGGATCAAACAGAATTAGTAAAGACACTTATCTGATTGATGAAGTTAAGCCGATCACGCTCTGCGGTCAAGAGCCGCCCCTCCGCCACCGCCACCTCTGTCGGTCAGCCGACCTGGCTGTTGTCCTTCATCGACCCCCAGCCGTGCCAACGGTCGATCTCGATCAGGGCGCTCACCCGACCGCGCTCCCGACGCGGGTAGGCGTTACCCGTGTAGTGCCTCGACAGCCGGTCGATGTCCGTGAAATCCGGGTCGGGGCGCAGCTCGGCCACGTGGCCGATGATGCTCACGTGGGTGTACCACCCGGCCTCGTCCAGCACGGTGAGGGAGACCCGGGGGTCGTTGCGGACGTGCTCCAGGCGGCGGCGACTCTCGTCCATGTTCACCAGGATCCGGCCGTCCTCCCACAGGTACCAGGTCGCGGCGGACACCGGCTGACCACCATTGCGAAGCGTGGTGATGACAGCCGGGTTCGGCTTCTGGAGCATCTCGACCGCGGCCTCGGGAAGCGGTGGCTTGGACATGGGTCTCCTCCTCATGAGCGGGTACCCCTGCACGGTACGCACTCGGCCGGCGCACGCACGCCAGGACGCGGAACGCGGCACGCGAGAGGCCGGGTGACTCAATCGAGCCACCTGCCGTCGCGCATGAGGACACGTCCCTTCAGCTCGTTCGCCTCCCGCCAGGCCAGGACGCGCCGCGGCCGGATCACGAAGTACTGATAGGGCTCCGCGCCTCCGCTCGGGTCGAAACCGGTCCTGGCGGCGAACGCCGCGCGCCTCTCGTGGCCGAGGTCGGCGGTGTCCACCGCCTCGGCGGCGCCGTCGACGATGACGACGTCCCGTGTCGTTCCCAGGCTGAGCCGCACCCGGCCATCCCCGAGCAGGTTGCGGCCGGTGACCGAGGCGCGCGGCGTCGAGACGAGAAACACGCTCCCGTCCCAGTGGAAGGAGAGAGGGACGAGATGCGCGCCGCCGGGGGAGCCCGACGTGGCGACCCACAGGTCGACGTCGTTCTCCAGTCTCCCACGCGTGTCCCTCAGCCGCTCGTCACGGCTGCGCGGCGGCGCGCTCGCCATGGCTTTCCCCACGCAGTTCCTGGATGCGGACCATGTTGCCGGCCGGATCGCGGAAGGCGCAGTCCCGCATGCCGTACGGCTGCTCGGTCGGCTCCTGGACCACCTCGACGTCACCGGACTGCACCTTCTCGAAGGTGCCGTCCAGGTCCCGGGTCGCCAGCAGGATCCACCCGTAGGTGCCCTTGGCCATCATCTCGGTGATCGTGCGCCGCTCGTCCTCGGTGACGCCCGGGTCGGCAGCCGGGGGCGCCAGCAGGATGGACGTGCCGGGCTGGTCGACGGGCCCGACGGTGATCCACCGCATCGTGCCCTGACCGAAGTCGCTGCGGACCTCGAAGCCGAGGACGTCGCGGTAGAAGGCCACCGAGGCGTCCGGGTCGACGTGCGGGAGAACTGTCGTGTGAATGGTGATGTCCATGCTGGTCATGCTAGGTAGGGCCGCCAGCGGTGACTTCTCGATTCCTGATCGATGCGGCGGGTGGCCGCCGGTACGCACCCGCGTGCGGGCCGCCGGAACGGGCCGGCGAGGATGGGTTCATGACCGATCCCGTACTCCCCGGACGTGTCGTCGTCACCGGCGCCACCGGCAAGCTCGGCCGCGCCGTGGTCGCCCACCTTCGCGGCGTCGGCGTCGACGTGCTGGCCGTGGACCGGGTCGGCGGCCGTGACCCCCGTGACGTCGACGGGGAGTTCCTCCTCGTCGACCTGACCGACTACGGGCAGGTCGTCGAGGCGTTCACCGGGGGCGCCGACGAGCACGCCGGGGGCGTCGAGGCGATCGTGCACCTGGCCGCCGTCCCGGCGCCCGGGCTGATGTCGAACGCGGCCACGTTCGCGAACAACTCCGCCGCGACGTACAACGTCTTCGCCGCCGCGCGGGCCGCCGGCATCAGGCGGGTGGTGTGGGCGTCCAGCGAGACCGTGCTCGGGCTCCCGTTCGACACCCCGCCGCCGTACGCGCCTGTCGACGAGGAGTACGCGCCTCGGCCCGAGTCGACGTACTCGCTGAACAAGGCTCTGGAGGAGGAGATGGCGCGGCACTTCTGCCGCTGGGACCCGGAGCTGGTCATGGTGGGTCTGCGGTTCTCCAACGTGATGGACGTCGAGGACTACGCGCCGTTCCCGTCGTTCGACGCCGACCCGCGAGCCCGGCGGTGGAACCTGTGGGGTTACATCGACTCCCGCGACGGTGCCCAGGCGGTCGAGCGGGCGCTCGCGTACGACCGGCCGGGCGCGGACGTCTTCATCATCGCCAACGCCGACACGGTCATGTCCCGGTCGAGCGCCAGCCTGCTGGCCGAGGTCTACCCGGGTGTCGAGATCCGCCGGGAGCTCGGCGAGCACGAGACCCTGCTCAGCATCGACAAGGCACGGCGGGTCCTGGGCTACGAGCCCCGGCACTCGTGGCGCGACCACGTCGAGCCCACCGTGGGCGATCCGGCATGACGACCGCGCGTACCGGGATAAAGTTCCCTTAACCGGTACGAGGGGGTGCGGCCATGTCGACGCGCACCTGGATGCGCGGGCTGGCCGACAGCACGAGTCCGCGATCGGCGACCGTCCTGGAGCTGCTGTTCGACATCGTCTACGTCTTCGCGCTCGCCCGTCTCGCCGGGCGGGTCGCGGACGACCTGACCATCGTCCGGCACACGCTGCTGTCCGAGGCGGGGCAGACGCTGCTGTTCTTCACCGCGATGTGGATGATCTGGTCGTTGAACGCGTTGCTGGCCAGCACCTACGACCCTCGCCGCGTGGACCTCCAGGTCCTCCTGCTCGCCACGATGTTCGGCACGCTGGTGCTGGCGGTGTCGCTGCCACAGGCGTTCGGCCAGCGCGGCACGATCTTCGCCTGCACGTACGTCGTCATCCAGCTCGGCAGATCGCTCTACCTGGTGTTCGCCCTACGGGGTCATCCGGCGCAGGTGTTCTCGTACCGGGTGCTGGCCTGGCACACGGTCTCCGGCGTGCTCTGGATCGGTGGCGGCCTCGACGGCGGCCTCGGCCGCGGCGTCTTCTGGACGCTCGCGCTCGCCATCGAACTCGTCGGCGCGGGCACCAACTGGCCGGTGCCGCGGATCGGCCGTGCGCCGATCGCCAGCCTGGTCTCGGTGTCCGAGGTGCACCTCGCGGAGCGGTACAACCAGTTCTTCATGATCGCGCTGGCCGAGGTGGTGCTCGAAGCCGGCGCCGCCGTCAGCTTCCCGGGTTTCTCGGCCGAGCGGACCATCGTCCTCGTGGCCGCGTTCGTCTCCACGGTCTCGTTCTGGCGGCTCTACTTCTACCACGTGGGGCCGGGCAGGCAGGCCAGCGGCAGCCCCGCCGGGGAGGGCCTGCAACTCTCCCGGCTGGCGAGCTACAGCCTGCTGCTCATCGTCGGTGGCATCATCTGCACCGCCGTCGGTTTCGGGCAGGTCATCGAGGACCCGCACCCGCCCATCGACTGGGCTCTGGCGGCCATCATCTTCGGTGGTCCGGTGCTGTTCCTGATCGGCCGCAGCTACCTGGAGCGCCGGTACCAGTCCGCGCCGCGCTGCCAGATGTTGTTCATCGGCGCGCTGGTCATGGCGGTGGCGGCGCTGCCCAGCGTCCTGCTCCCGCCGGTCGCCGTGACCGGCCTGGCGGCGCTGATCCTGGCCGGGATCGCCGTCGCCGACGGGCACGCCCACCAGCGCGGCGCGCAGACCAACCCGACACTGTGACGCGGGGGCGTTGAACGCCGAGAACGCCTCAAGTAGGGTGGCTGCACGCCGTCAAGCCGAGAGGAGGTCAGAACAATGTCCGATGTTCTGCGCCCCCTCCGCGTACCGGCGTCCACGCGGATCTGAGCCGGGGCGCGCGCTTCCCGGAGGTCCGCCATGACCAGTCTGGTCATCCGCCCGCTCGTCGCGGGCGAGGAAAACCTGTTCGACTCCATGACCGATCCGCTGCCTCAACTGCGGCAGATCCCGTACGCCGACGGCATCGCCGGCGGTGGCTACCGACCCGAGACCACCTGGGTCGCCCTGCGCGGCGGCCGGGTCGTCGGCCGGGCGGCCTGGCTCCTCCCACCCGGCGCGGTGGGCGCTGCGTGGCTGGAGCGGTTCGACCTGGCCGCCGAGCCGGAGGTGGGGGCCGCGCTGCTGCGCACCGCCCACGAGGCGCTGGGAGGCCCCGGTCGGTACTACGCGGCCCTGCCCGCGCACTGGCGACGTCGCCCCGAGGTGCTGGCCGTGGTCACCGCGCCGATGGAGGCGGCCCGGCTCGCCGGCCTGGTCGAGGTGGGTGAGCGGCTGCGCTGCTCGTGGACGGGTACGCCCCTGCCGACGACCTCCGGCCGCTACACGTTCCGTCCACCCGTCGACGTGGCCGAGATCAACACCCTGGTCGCCCGGGTCGCCGAGCCGGACGTCCTGACCGGCGCGGAGATCGCGCGCGCCGTCAGCGGCGTCGACCTGGCCACCGATCCGCTGGCCTGGCTGGGGGAGTCCACCGACGACTGGCGCGTCGGCGTGGCGGACGGACGGCCGGTGGGCCTGGTCGGCACGGCCGGCGACGCCTGTTATCCACTCCTTGCCTACCTCGGCCTGCTCGACGACGCGGCGCGCGGTGAGCTGCTGGCCGAGGCGGTCCGGGTACTCGCCGCCGGAGGCGCCCGAGAGGTCATCGCCGACGTGGACGCTTACCGCGTCGCGGTGCTCGCCGAGCTGGAACGGACCGGCTTCCGGCAGCTGCGCGCCCGCGTGCTGTTCGCGCCGCCGAACGAGGCGGCCCGTTCGGTCGACGGCGCTCCGCCGGTCGACGGCGCTCCGCCGGTCGACGGCGCTCCGCCGGTCGACAGCGCTCCGCTGGCGGAGACGGTGTAGTCGCTTCGGGTGCGCCCCGGGTCACCGGGGCGCGCCCCCGCGGCCGTCCCGACGTCACCTCCTGCCAGGATCTGCCCATGCCGCAGTTCATCGCCCTTCTCGTCGGCGCGACGGCGCTCGTCGCGGCGGCGGTCGGCGGGCTATACCTCTGGCCGCTGGGGCGCCGGGAGTTGCGGCTCGCACCGGCGTCACCGCTCGACTTCGACGCCGCCACCGCTGCCGCGCTGAGCATCACGGCGGCAGAGGCCGCGGATGCGCAGGTCCGGCCGGAGTCGTGCAGTCGCCTGCTGAGCCACGGCGCGCGTACCGGCAGGGCCGTCCTGCTGTTGCACGGCTACACCATGGCGCCGGAGCAGCACGACGAGCTGGCCGAGGTGTTCTTCGCCCGGGGCTACAACGTGTGGATACCGCGGGCGCCGCGCCACGGCATGGTCGATCGGCCAGGTCACCACCGGATCGAGACCGGCGAGCTGACGTCGTACGCCGCGCAGGCCCTCACGGTCGCGGCGGGCCTGGGGGACGAGGTGGGCGTCGTGGGCATCTCGGGTGGCGCGGTGCTGGCCACCTGGCTGGCCCAGGTCCGTGGGGACGTCGTGCGACGGCTGCTGGTGCTGTCGCCGTTCTTCGGCCCCGGACAGGCGCCGGCCTTCGCGGTCCGGCCACTCATCACGCTGTACGGGCGGCGCATCCTGCCCGACCGGCTCACCGCGCGCGGCTACTCCCTCGCGGCCGTCACGCGGTACCTGACGATCGTGCGGTCGCTGTCACGCCGTCCCCGACGGACCGGCCTGCTGAGCGCGGCGGTGGCGATCAGTCCGCTCGACACGGTGGTGGACGCCACCGCGGCGGTGCGGGTGCCACGCCGCATCGCACGGGCCAACGGCATCGACCTGCGGGTGTACGCGCTGCCCGAATCGCTGGGCGTCCGTCACAACACCCTCGACCTCACCGCGCTCGGCGACGGGGCCGCCGACGTACTCCAGCTCTACGTCGACCTCTACGAGAGCGAGCCGGCACCGACGGCCGACAACGCCGCCGTCGGCGGCTGACCGACGGTGTGCCGCAGAGGCGCCGCTCCGCTACGGCACACCACGTCAGGCAGGTGCTACCGCGCCGCGTTGACGACCGGCGGCGCGTTGACGATCGGCGGCGCGTAGCCGGCCGGCTTGTCGCCGATGGAGAGGCCCGGGCTCACCAGCCAGGACTGGTACTGCGGGGTGAACATGCCGTACGGCAGCCCGAGGTTCGGAGCGCTGGCCTCGTCGATGCGGCGTCGGGCGTCGGCCGGGATCTCGAAGTCGAGCGCGCCGAAGTTGCTGGCGACCTGCTCGGCGCTGCTCGCCCCGATGATCACCGAGCCGACGGCCGGTTGGTTGACCACCCAGTTGATCGCGACCTGCGCCATCGGGCGACCCAGGTCGACGGCGACCTCCTCCAGGGCCTCGATGACCTTCCAGTCGTCGGGGCTGATCTCCCGGCCTCCCGCGTCGGGGGTGGTCAGCCGGCCCGTCCCGCTGAGGCCCTCGCTGCTGCGGCGGTACTTGCCGCTGAGCAGGCCGCCGCCGATCGGGCTGAACGCGGTGATGCCCATGCCCAGGGTCTGGGCCATCGCGGTGAACTCCGCCTCGATGTGCCGCACCACCAGGGAGTACGGGAGCTGGATATTGATCATCGGCGTCAGGGCGTGCGCCTCGGCGTAGCTCTGTGCGCGGGCCGCGTACCAGGCCGGCACGTCGGACAGCCCGGCATACCGGATCTTGCCGGCCCGGACCAGGTCGTCGAGGGTCTGTACGACCTCCTCGGCCGGCGTGATCCGATCCCAGGTGTGCAGCAGGTACAGGTCGATGTAGTCGGTGCCGAGCCGGCGCAGCGACGCCTCGACGGCCCGCATGATGTGCTTGCGACCGTTGCCGCTGGCGTTCGGGTCGCCCGGGTCGACGCTGTAGGTGAACTTGGTGGTGAGGACGAGCCGTTCCCGCACGCCGGCACGGTCGATCAGGCGGCCGAGGATCTTCTCGCTCTCGCCGGCGGTGTAGAAGTCCGCCGTGTCGACGAAGTTCCCGCCCGCCTCCAGATACTGTCGGAAGATCGGCTCTGACTCCTCCTCGGTCTTGCCGTACGCGGCGTGGAAGCCGTCGACGCCGAAGTTCATGGTGCCCAGTGCGAGTCGGCTCACCCGCAGGCCGGAGCGTCCGAGCAGGTGGTACTGGTTCATCGTCGCGTCCTCCTGGTCGCTGTGCGGGGCCCGGAGCGGACCGCGCGTCACCGACCCTGGCTCGCCAAAAATGGACCCGCAAGTCCAAAGCCGGGCTATGGTGGGGCCATGACTCGTGCGTTGACCCGCAAGGGCGAGGCGACCCGGGCACGGATCGTCGCCGGTGCCGCCGCCGAGATCCGTGAGCACGGCGTCGACGAGGTACGCCTGGAGGATGTGATGGCCCACACCGGCACCAGCAAGGGCCAACTCTTCCACTACTTCCCCGACGGCAAGGAGGGGCTGCTGCTCGCGGTGGCCCAGCACGAGGCCGACCAGGTGCTCATCGACCAGGAGCCGATGCTCAGCAACCTGACGTCCTGGCCGGCCTGGCACGCGTGGCGCGACCGGCTCATCGAGCGCTACCTCGCGCAGGGCGTGAAGTGCCCGCTCAACGGCCTGCTCGGTCAGACGGGCCGACGGGCGCCGGGGGCCCAGGCGATCGTGACCGGGCTGATGTGGCGCTGGCAGGACAAGATCACCGACGGCATCCGGCACATGCAGTCGACGGGTGACATCGCCCCCGAGGTGGACGCCGAGCGCGCCGCCGCGGCACTCCTGGCCGGCATCCAGGGCGGCGTCCTGCTGCTGCTCTCCACCGGGAAGGTCGACCACCTGGAGGCCGCCCTGGACCTGACCATCGGCTCGCTGCGGGCAGGCCGCCGAGATGACCGGAACCCGAGAGAGGCACGGCAGTGAACGACGACGACACCCGAGCGCCGCTGGTCCTGGTGCACGGCCTGACGTACGACAGGCGACAGTGGGGCCCGCTGCGGCGCGAACTCGCGGCGATCGACCCGGACCGCCAGATCCTCGCCCTCGACCTGCCCGGGCACGGCGACGCGCCCCGGCGGGACTCCTACCGGATGGCCGAGGTCGCCGAGGTCGTGCACAACCAGGTGACCGAGGCGGGTCTCGCCACGCCGGTCGTGGTGGGGCACTCGGTGGGGGCGGTGGTCGCCACGACCTACGCGGCGCGCTATCCGGTGCGGGGTGTGGTGAACCTGGACCAGATCCTGCTGCCCGGCCCGTTCGGCGTCGCCGTACGCCAGGCCGAGCCGACGCTGCGCGGCCCGCAGTGGCGACAGGTGTGGGACCGCATGCTGGCCGGCATGGGCATCGAGTCGTTGCCGGCGGAGGCGCGCGAGATCGTCACCACCGCGACCGACCCCCGCCCGGACCTCCTGCTGGGCTACTGGGGCGAGGTCCTGCACTCCTCCGACGAGGGCATCGCGGCCGAGCGGTCCCGCGATCTGCGGTCCATCGCCGAGCGGGGGATTCCCTACCGCTGGGTCACCTCGTCCGAGCCGCCGGCCCGTTACCTGGCCTGGCTGACGGAAGCCCTGCCGGAGATCGAGGTCACCGTGCTGGCCGGTAGCCACTTCCCGCACCTCGCGGAGCCGGCGACGATCGCCCGACTGCTGGTGAGCTGAGGGCGCGGCGCCGGGGCCGGACCGTACGGTCCGGCGGGCGGGCGTGTTCCTGCTGGTCGGTCGAGCTGGTCGAGGCGGGCGAGGTCGGCGTCGCCGGCTCGGATGACGGCTGCGGCCAGTGCCGTCGTCTCCGGCTGGACGCCGCCCCGCTGCTCAGCGGCAGCGATCTTGACGGCCTGCGCGAGGTGCGCCCGCAGGTGCGTGGCGAGCCGTCGCTGGAACGGCGTCCCGGTGGCCGACCGCAGCGCGGCCAACTCGTCGGCGGTGATCATGCCGGGCATGTCGTGACCCTCGTGCGGGTTGGTCGTCGGCGCTCCGGCCTCGCCCAGCAGGTCGAGGGAGCGGGTCAGGTCGGCCCGGTTGCTGGCCTGGACCTCGACGGCCAGCCGTCGCCACGCCGGGTCGGTGGTGCGGGTCGGCACCAGGTCCAGGACCGGTTGCAGGCGTTGCGTCATCGCCGCCGTCAGTTGCAGCCAGGCGATGTCGGTCGGGCTGAAGGAGCTGTCCGACGGGGTGGCCGTCGTCGGCGCGGGTGTGGTGGGCGCGGTGGCGTCCGGGGTGCTCGACGGCCCGCCGGCGCAGCCGGCGACGAGCATCGCCGTCACGAGCAGCGTGACGTGTGCGCGCACGCCTCCTCCTTCCGGAACCGCGTGCGAGAAGCGGGGGCGGCCCGGCAGCACCGGACCGCCCCTCCCGGGTGCGACGACTCAGACCGGTCGACCGTCGTGGCCGCACTTGATGACCGGACGGATGCAGTCCTGGACCCGGCGGGCCATCTCCGCCGTCGGCCAGGCGTTGAAGAAGTCGCCGTGCATGGTGTAGCCCGGCCCGGACGCGAGCCGGAAGTGCGACGGGTCGCCGCTGACCGGGTACCGCAGCACCTGCCGCAACTTCGGCACGTGCACCGGGTGGGTGCTCGGGCAGGCCTGGTTCACCGGGTACGCCAGGTGGCTCTTGTGGTCCGCGGAGTCCAGGTCGCGGCCGTTCCAGCACTGCGGGAAGTCCAGGTACGACTCCAGCATGGTGCCGGCCGGGCAGTTGACGAAGTCCTTCGACGGTGGCACCTGACCGGCGTGCAGGCAGGACCAGCGGGCGATGCTGTCGTTCGGCCCGGTGGCCTTCGCGTTGCCGGCGACGAGTCGCAGGCCCTGCGGGAACGGTTGGGTGTTGGCGACGACGTCGGAGCGCACACCCTCACCGAGGTAGTAGAAGGTGGCGATGGCCGGTTCCACCGCGACGTTGTCGCGGTACAGGGTCGGCACCCAGTACGACGAGACGTCCACCGCCGGGTTGCAGGTGGTGGTCGACTTCACCAGGTCGGGCAGGGTGGTGGTGGCGTTGGTCGCCTTGCTGCCGAAGAAGCTGTGCATGTGTGAGGCCCCGGGCAGCCCGGGAAAGACGATCGGGTCGTCGGGCAGCCGGTGACTGTACGTGCAGTCGGCGGGGAACTCGGCGACCCGGATGACGTTGGCGACCGGGGCGGCGTCGGCCCGGTCGGTGGTCCAGGCCAGGTACGTGCCGAGGAGCGTCAGCAGGGCGCCGATCGCCACGGTGAGGCGTAGCCGGCGGTGGGAGAGGGGTGCGGCCCTGTCCATCGTGTGACTCCTGTTCGGGGGACGGGTCAGGGGGCAACTCCGGTGCCGCCGCCGAAGACAGCGGAGTAATTCCCTGGCCAGACTGGTGGCGGCCCGGTGGGGCCGGTACAAGAGAGCGCTCTCTGCGGTCCAAGCCTCACCCTGATGTCGAAAGTTGTCAATACGTGCCGCAGTTGGTGGAAAAATGACGACGACAGCACAAGGGCCGGGCCCCGTGGTGGGGGCCCGGCCGGCTGCGGCACCGGGCCCGGAGCCGCGATGGGCTATCTTCCTAGGATGCCTTAGAGGGTGTGCCCGCCACCACAAAGCCGTTAGCCGAACAGACCCGGGTGGGGCGGCCCGACGCGTCGTCGAACCGCCCCACCCCTTGACGGAGCCGATCAGAAGCCGAGTACGCCCCGCCCGCCGACCACGGGCAGCCGCAGCTCGCTGTCGTTCGGGGCGACCCGCAACTCGGTGCCCCCCAACGGCAGCAGCGTGTACTCCTGGTCGCTGGAGAAGACGACCACGCCGATCCGGTGACCCGCCGGGAACACGTAGTCCTTCGGCTCCATGGTCCACCGGTAGTCGTACAGCTTGCCCTGCTTGACCGGCGCGGTGCGCGCGGCGCTGACGCGGTTCTGCGGGTCCATCCAGCCGCGCGTCACCACTGTCGGCGCGGCGGTCGACCCGGCCGGGCCGTAGTCGACCAGGTACGCGGTGAGGTTGGCGTCCGGCTTGTTGTCGATCGCCATCCGCAACCGCATCTCCGGTCGGCCCGAGATGCGGACGCTCTGCGCGAGCGCGGGGGAGCGGTAGGCGAGCCGGTTGGCGCTGGCCGTGTCCGGGTCGGCCACCAGGGTGTCCGGGTGGATCGTCCGTCCCTCGTCGACGAAACTCTGCTCGACACGTGCCTTCGGCGGCTTGCCCGTGGTGAGCGTGCCGGGCGCGGTGGCGTCGGTGGCGGCGAACCGCAGCCCGACCTCGCGCGCGGCCGGGTCGGGCCAGTTGGCGTACGTGGTGTAGACGCGGTCCTCGCGCTGGAGCACCGCGGTCGGCTCGTCCATGACGCCGTTGCGCACGTTCCACAGCCAGAAGTCGAACCAGCGGTTCTCCGTCTGCTTGTACGTCCAGGTGCGGCCGTCCGGCAGGGTCACCGAGGCGCTGCTGCCCGGCCCGCCGTGCCCACCCTGGTGCAGCCAGATCTTGCGCGGCACGTGGCGCTTGGCCAACTCGTCCCACCAACCGGCGAAGTGCTCGGTCTTGACGTTCCAGTCGTTGAGGCCGTGCACGACGAAGACGCTGGCCTGGACGTCACGGGCGTCGAGGTAGTCGCGGTCCTGCCAGAACGTGGAGTAGTCGCCGGTGATCCGGTCCTGTTCCCTGGTGATCTGCGCGAGCTCGTCGGCGCAGGGCCCCTCGGCGCGCGCCTGCCCGGCCGTGTACTGGGCCAGGATGTCGAGGTCCTCGCCCTGGAAGGTGCCGGGCGCGACCACCAGGCCGTTGGCCCGGTAGTAGTCGTACCAACTGCTGATCGCCGAGACCGGCACGATGGTCTTCAGGCCCTTGACCCCGGTGGTGGCCACCTGGTTGGGCAGCGTCCCGTTGTAGGAGACGCCGGTCATGCCCACCGCGCCGGTGGTCCAGCCGGCGGTCACCGGGGCGCCGTTGGCGTCGTACCCCCTGGCCCGGCCGTTGAGCCAGTCGATGACGGCCTTGGTGCCGAGCGTCTCGGCCTGGTCGCCGCTTGTGGGGCAGCCGTCCGAGTCGCCGGTGCCGACGCTCTGACCGAGCACCACCGCGTACCCCCGCGGCACGTAGTAGTCGTCCAGCGAGCCGGGCAGGTCGGCCTTGGCCTGGGCGCGCTGGGCGTCGGCGTCGAGCGCCCGCCGCCCGGAGTGGTCGGTCCGGCCGTTCTGCGGCAGCTCGTCGACGAGCACGCTCGGGTACGGCACGTCGCCCCAGGTGCCCTTGCGGTACGGGCTGTGCTCGAAGATGACGGGCACCTTGAAGCCCTCGGTGGCGGTCTCCCGGGGTCGGGAGATGTCGATGGCGACCCGGTCGGGGCGGCCGTCGTGGTCGGTGTCCACCGGGGTCTGGACGTACACCCGCTCCTCGATGGCGTCGGCGAGCGAGAACACCGGTTGGGTCATGCCGTCGGCCACCACGATGCCGGTGGGCGCGGGTGCGGTGGGCTGGGCGGTTGCCGGTGTCGGTGTCGCGCTCAGGACCAGTGCGCCGGACACGCCGACGCTGAGAAGTGCCAGATGGCGGGGTCGACGCATGCGCGTCTCCCTTCGGTCGGGCTGGTGCCGGGTCTCGGCAGGGCCAATCGCGAAGATCCATTCGTCGCCATGCTAGGTGCGGGTGGACGTCGGCGTCGATCCCTTCGGGTGGCCGGCATCGGCCGTTTTCCGGCCCGGGACAGGGGCCGTAATCGAATCGACATCGAACTGGGTAGGCCGTCGACACATGGCGGAAAACGTTGTCACGGCGGACGAAAAAACCCTCGCCGCGACCTGCCGAAGATCCGCTATACGGACCTATGATCTTGCAAATGTCGCCCAAGAGGCGCCATTTGTCCACATGAGACAGGAGCGACATGCTCAGGAAGACACGCTGGCTGCTGGCCGTCGCCATGACGGCCACGGCGCTGACCGCCGTGCCCGGCGGCACCGCCACAGCCGGCCCCGGCGGTATCGCCGGCACCGACACACCCCGCACCTCCACGGACGGCAGGACCCACACCGTCACCCTGCTGACCGGCGACGTGGTGACCGTGCGGAGCACCGGCACCGGATGCCCGCAGGCCACGATCCGACCGGCCGACGCCAACGCCG
Organism: Micromonospora sp. NPDC005172; assembly: GCF_040608555.1. Classification (NCBI taxonomy): domain Bacteria; kingdom Bacillati; phylum Actinomycetota; class Actinomycetes; order Micromonosporales; family Micromonosporaceae; genus Micromonospora; species Micromonospora sp. NPDC005172. The sequence continues at coordinate 18,500 of NZ_JBEXIL010000022.1, read as the reverse complement.
TGATCCGGCAGACCTGCGGCCCGGACGGTCACCTGCACGTCATCCCCGCCCGCGTCGCGTCCCAGATCGGCCCGGTCCTCGACCCCGACCTCTTCGACGTCACCGCGCTGATCGCCGACGGGTACGACGACGAGAACACCACCGAGCTGCCCGTCATCGTGCAGCCCGCCACCGCCTCCGCCCGGGTTGCCGCGCTCGGCGACGTGCGGACGCTGTCCAGCATCGGCGCGGTGGCCGGACACGTACCCAAGAAGAGCCCGGCCACCGCGAAGCTGGCGACCAACTCGCTGCTCGCCGGGGCGAAGAAGGTCTGGCTCGACCGCAAGGTCCGGGCCACCGCCCTGCCCGCCGGCGCGAAGCCCGCCGGCCTGGACCGTAACCTGGCCCAGATCGACGCGCCCGACGCCTGGAAGGCCGGCTACACCGGTGAGGGCGCCCGCGTCGCGGTGCTCGACACCGGCGCCGACTACAGCCACCCGGACCTGGCCGGCAGGGTCGTCGAGCGCGCCGACTTCACCGCCGAGGGCGGGGACGCCGTCGACCACAACGGCCACGGTACGCACGTCGCGTCGACCATCGCCGGCACCGGCGCGGCCTCCCACGGCCAGCGTCGTGGGGTCGCGCCCGACGCCAAGCTGGTGATCGGCAAGGTCCTCGACGACCACGGTTCCGGTGCCGACTCCGGCATCATCGCCGGCATGGAGTGGGCGTCCACCCGGGCCGACGTGATCAACATGAGCCTCGGCGGCGGCGAGGCCGACGACGGCAGCGACCCGCTCTCGCTCGCCGTCGACGCCCTGAGCCGGCAGACCGGCACGCTGTTCGTCATCGCGGCCGGCAACAGCGGCGCGCAGATCTCCTCGCCCGGCTCGGCGGCCAGCGCCCTCACCGTCGGCGCGGTCGACCGTGACGACAAGCTCGCCGACTTCTCCAGCCGAGGACCGCTGATCAACAACCACGCGGCCAAGCCGGAACTCGTCGCGCCCGGCGTCGACATCGTCGCGGCCCGCGCCGCCGGCACCAACCTCCAGGACCCGATCGACAGGTACTACGAGTCGCTCAGCGGCACCTCGATGGCGACGCCGCACGTCGCCGGCGCCGCCGCGCTGCTCGCCCAGCGGCACCCCGACTGGACGGGCACACAGCTCAAGGCCGCCCTCGTCGGCGCGTCCGACCCGCTGACCGGCATCGACCCGTACGCCATCGGAGCCGGCCGCCTCAACGCGGCCCGTGCCCTCGGCGGCCCCACCAGCGACCAGCCGGTGGTCAACCTCGGCACGTTCACGTACCCGCAGTCCGGGACCAGCGAGACGAAGCTGAGCTGGACCGGCGCGTCCACCCCGGCCACGACGGTTCTCGACCTCGACGTGGCGATCGTCAACCACGACGGCCAGCCCGTGCCGCGCGGCGCGGCGTCGCTGTCGACGAACCGGGTGACCCTCAAGCGGGGCGCGACGGCGGCGGCGACGCTGCGGATCAACCGTACGGCGCTGGCCAACCGGCCGGGCCTCTACCTGGCCACCGTCACCGCCCGCACCGGCCGCAACGTGGTCGCCACCACCCCGGTGAGCTTCTACGTCGAGCAGCCCAGCTACGACCTGACGGTCCACACCAAGCCGATGCCCGGCCTACGGGACGGGGCGGAGACCTGGGTGAACCTCATGGTCGCCAACCTCACCGATCCGCTGTTGTTCTACGGCGGGGACAGCGGCACGCCCGGCGAGACCTTCACGCTGCGGGTGCCGGCCGGTCGATACTCGGTGCTGGGCGCTTCGGTCGCCTACTACGTGGACAGCGACGTAGAGGAGATGGCCCTCACCGCGGCCGGTGACCTGGACGTGCGCGGCGCCCGGACCGTGACCCTCGACCCCGCGCAGGCGAAGCCGGTCACGGCAACCGTCGACGGGGTGGCCACCAAGACCACCCGGACCGACGTCACCACCTTCCAGACCGCGGTGAACGGCCTGCCCTGGTGGCACCAGATCAGCGGGTTCGGGGTGGCGGCGGCGGTCCGCAGCGTGGCGATCCCGAAGCCCACCATCGGTTCGCGCCGCACCTGGGCGGCCGTCAACATGGACGCGCCGGCCGGCACCGCGAAGCCGTACCGGTACAACATCGTGCACGAGTACGCCGCCGGTGTGCCGGCCGACCCGTCGTTCCGGGTGACCAGGGCCGAGCAGGCCCGGCTGGCCCGCCTCGACGAGCGGTTCCACCAGACCGACTCGCCGGAGATGTACACCGGGCTGGTCCGCGTCGGCGACACTGCCGACGGGGTGCCGGTGACCCAGACGTACGAGGGTCCCATGCCACCGAACCGGACGTCCTACCTCTCGCCGGAGATCGTCTGGGCCGACCAGGGCGCCTACGGCGGACTGCCGGCCCTGGAGGCGCCGCGCCAGTACCTGCCGGGCAGCCGGCAGTCCAAGGTGTGGGCGCGGCAGCCGCTGCACTCCGACTGGTACGACGACCCGGCCGGTGAGGGCTGGAGCTGCGCCAGCCCGCCGTCGCGGACCCGGGGCAACCTGCACGTCGACATGGTGTCGCTGACCGATCAGCACCAGCGCGCCGACTGCATCCAGGGCGAGGCCATCGGGCTGAAGCGCACGCTGTCGCTGTACCGCAACGGCAAGCTGGTCGAGGAACGCGATCGGCCGGTCGCCGACTTCACGGTGCCGCAGTCGGCGGCCGACTACCGGGTGACCCTGGACGTCGACACCAGCCTCATCCTGCCGATCTCCACGAAGGTCACCACGTCGTGGTCGTTCCGTTCCGCCGGACCGGAGGGGACCGGGAGGGTGCCGTTGCCGCTGCTCGCGGTCGACTACGCGCTGCCCATGGACCACGACAACCACACCGTCGGCGGAACCGCCGAGCTGGCCGTCCGGCAGGCGCACGGCGTCAAGGCGCACAAGGTGACGTCGATGCAGGTCTGGACCTCGACCGACGACGGCGTCACCTGGAAGCCGTCCCGGGTCACCGGCAGCGGTGACAGTTACCGGTTCGACCTGCCGAAGGCCGCCTCCGGGCAGGCTGTCTCGCTGCGGGTGAAGGCCGCCGCGAACGGTGGGAGCGGCATCGAGCAGACAGTCATCCGGGCGTACCACGCCGGCTGACCGTCATCGCGGGGGCGCGGCCCGACTCCGGTCGGACCGCGCCCCCGCTGCACGTCACTGACCTTCCCAGACGACCTTCGCGCCCGAGTCGCCGGTCCGGACCACGTAGTACACGGCGACGGCGGCGGCCACCACCGTCAGCACCTGCAACGCCACGGTCACCGCCCGACTGGCGGGTACGCCCTCGGTGGCGCGCGGCGGGACGAAGCGGACCAGGGCCAGCGCCACGACACCCAGCGCGATCGCCGCGTACAGGGTCATGTCGCCGAAGTCCTGGTGCGCCTCCAGCTTGGGGACGAACTCCGGCGTGACCCGGTTCGCCGAGCGCAACCGCTCGAAGAAGGCGTCCCCGGTGAGCTTCGCCAGCAGCGCGCAGATCGGCGCGCCCACCGCGAGCAGACCCAGCACCCAGCGCGTGTGCGGGCGGATCGGCGCGACGAGCGCGTACGCGATCGCCAGCAGCGCCAGCAGCGGCACGAACACGACCGCGGCGTGCAGCACGAGCGGATGGGCGGGGATGCCCTGGAACTCTTCGAACATTCGGCGACTCCTCCGGCCATGGCGGATCTCGGTGATCCAGGCATGGAGGCTATCGGTAGCGGAGTCGCCGCTCAGCTTCGCGACCGTGGCAGGCAGTCTTTCTTGTACTTCAGGCCCGATCCGCACCAGCACGCGTCGTTGCGTTCCGGCGGCCAGGGCACCCGGGCGGCGGGCCGCGCCGACACCTCGGCCGCGTAGCCGGCCCGGATCGCGGCGTCGGTCGGGTCGCCGTCGCGCCCACGGGCGAACGCGTCCAGGCCGGCCACGGTCGCCCGGAACACGCCCAGACCGGTTCGGCCGGCGCCGGTCAGCCGTACCAGCTCCTTCTCCAGCCGCGCCCGGTGCGCGTCCCAGTCCGGCCCGTACACGTCGATCAGCTCGGGATGCGCGGCGAGCAGACGGTCGAACTCGTCCCGGGGCCAGAGCAGCAGATCCGACGTGCCGCCCTGGCGTTCCGAGGCCTGGCGGACGAGTTGGTTCTCCAGCCGGTCGGCCAGGTCGTCCTGCCGGTCGTGTGGCAGGTTGAGGTTCCGTCGTATCCGGTGGCGCTGTTGCAGCAGGAGGAACAGCACGCCGGGCGCGTCTGGCGGACCGACCTCCGGATCGGCGGTGGTGTCGCGCTCGCCGAGCAGCGTGTCGACGGCCTCGCTGAGCCACGTCTCGGCGGTCGCCGACCGACCGGCGGCGTCCAGCGCCGCGCTCAGGTACGCGGGCACGTCGGGCTGCGTGAGCAGCAGCGGACGCAGCGCGGTCAGCTCCGCCATCGCCTCGTCGTCACGGCCGCCGGCCTGGAACATGACCCGGGCCCGCAGCGCGCGGGCAACACCCGCGCGGGGATCGTCCGCCGAGGGGTACGCCGCCAGCGCCTGGTCCGCGTACCGCAGGGCGGCCTCGGTCCTGGCCCTGATCCGGGCGATCTCGGCGGCCAGGGTCAGCGCGTCACCGGCGTCGTCCGGGTCTTCCAACCGGCCCTGCTCGACCGCCTCGGCGAGGTCGGCCGCGACACCGAGCGGGTCGGCCGTCCCGAGGGCCGTGCGGCGTAGTTCGGCGAGGTCAGCCTTGGTGAGTACGTCTCTCGTCGGCACGATCTCACGGTACGTCGGAGGGCTCCCGTCCGGCCCAATTATGGTCATCTGCCGTCAACCCGCCCTCGATAGCGTCCGGTCGCCAGTTTCTCGACCAGAGCACACAAAGGCGGAGTTATGGGCACGGTGGATCGGCGTACGTTCCTCAAGGCGATGGGGGTTCCCGCGATCGGCGCGGCGCTCCCGCTGGACCTCAGCAAGGCGCTCGCCATCCCGGCGAACAACCGGACCGGCTCGATCAACGACGTCGAGCACGTGATCATCCTGATGCAGGAGAACCGCTCCTTCGACCACTACTTCGGCACGATGCGCGGCGTACGCGGTTTCGGTGACCCCCATCCGGCGACACTGCCGTCGGGTAGGGACGTGTGGCACCAGCCCGACGGCGCCGACGAGCTGCTGCCGTTCCGTCCCGAGGTGAAGGACCTTGGCCAGACCTTCCTGCCGGACCCTCCGCACGGCTGGAACGACGGGCACGCCGCCTGGAACGACGGCCGCTTCGACGGGTGGGTGCCGAACAAGGGCGTCACGTCGATGACGTACCACACCCGGCAGGACCTGCCCTACCACTACGCGCTGGCCGACGCGTTCACCGTCTGCGACAGCTACCACTGCTCGCTCATGGGGCCGACCGACCCGAACCGCTACCACATGTGGAGCGGCTGGGTCGGCAACGACGGCAAGGGCGGCGGCCCGGTCATCACCAACGCCGAGGCCGGCTACGACTGGTCGACGTACCCGGAGCGGCTGGAGCGCAACGGCATCTCCTGGAAGATCTACCAGGACGTCGGCACCGGCCTGAACGCCGCCGGCTCCTGGGGTTGGACGAACGACCCGTACATCGGCAACTACGGCGACAACTCGCTGCTCTACTTCCACCAGTACCAGAACGCGCAGCCCGGCTCCCCGCTGGCGGACCGGGCCAAGACCGGCACCGAGATCCGCACCCAGGGCAGCGACCCGAAGGCGCTGCTGGCCGACTTCCGGGCCGACGTCGAGGCGGGACGCCTGCCGCAGGTCTCCTGGATCACCGCGCCGGAGGCGTACACCGAGCACCCGAACTGGGAGCCGGCCTACGGCTCCTGGTACATCTCGCAGGTCATCGACATCCTCGCCGCGAACCCCGAGGTGTGGAGCAAGATGGCGCTGTTCATCACGTACGACGAGGAGGGCGGCTTCTTCGACCACGTGGTCCCGCCGACGCCGCCACAGACGCGCGAGCACGGGCAGTCGACCGTGCCGACCACCAACGAGATCTTCCCCGGCGACGCGGACCACCCGGCCGGCCCGTACGGCCTCGGCATCCGCGTACCCATGATCATCGTCTCGCCGTGGACCCGCGGCGGCTACGTCAACTCGCAGGTCTTCGACCACACCTCGCTGATCAAGTTCCTCGAGACGCGGTTCGGGCACGGCCGGCCGGACCTGATCGAGAAGAACATCACCCCCTGGCGGCGCGCCGTCGTCGGTGACCTGACCACGGCCTTCGACTTCCGGCACCCGAACCGGTCGCACGACGTCAAGCTGCCGGACACCGACGACTTCAAGCCCGCCGACCTGGTCCGGCACCCCGACGAGGTGCCCGTGCCGCCGGTCGATCAACGGCTGCCGAAGCAGGAGCGCGGCCTACGCCCGGCGCGGGCGATCCCGTACGCCCTGCACGCCGACGGACGGCGGGGCGACGGGGAGTTCCGGATGGAGTTCCGCAACACCGGCGGGGCCACCGCGGTCCTCCAGGTCCGTGAGGGCGGCAGCACGGCCGCGCCGCGCAGCTACACCGTCGAGCCGGGCAAGCGCCTGGCCGACACCTGGAAAACCTCCTCCGGGTACGACCTGTCGGTGCACGGGCCCAACGGCTTCTTCCGGCGGTTCGCCGGCGGCCGGTCGGATCTCGACATCACGCCCTCCCTCGACGAGCGGGGCGACAAGATGGGGCTCGCGCTGACCAACCGTGGGCCGAAGCGCGTCGAGGTGACCGTCCGGGACGGGTACCACTCCCGGCCCGTCACGCTGTCGCTGCGCCCCGGTCGCACCGAGCGCGCCACCTGGCCGCTGGCCCGCACCCACGGCTGGTACGACCTGACGGTCGCCGTCGCGGGTGACGCCGACTTCGCGTACCGCTGCGCCGGCCACGTCGAGAACGGCAAGGACAGCATCAGCGACCCGACCCTCGGCGGCCTGGCCTGAACCCCTGACCCCCGACCCCCGCCCCTGACCCCGCCGATCTTGCACTTTCGGTTGTCGATTTGGGCGGTGACGCCTCAGATGTCGCCACCGAAAGTGCAAGATCGGCGCAGGGGGGGTGGGTCGGTCAGAACTCCTCGTACACCGCGGGGTCTTGATCTGACAGCCGCCCGGCCGGGCGGCCCAGCGCCGTGATGGCCTCGACCTGCGCGTCGGTGAGCGCGAGGTCGAAGACGGCCAGGTTCTCGACCTGCCGCTGCGGCGACGCGGCCTTGGGCAGCGGGATCACCTGGCGGGCCACGTGCCAGGCCAGGATCGCCTGGGCGGTGCTGACGCCGTGCGCGGCCGCGATCTCGGCGATCACCGGGTGCTGTCGCAGGTCGTTGCCGTGGCCGAGCGGGCTCCACCCCTGCACCAGGATGCCGTGCTCCCGGTGGTAGTCCAGCGCCTCCTGCTGCGGGAAGTACGGGTGCACCTCGATCTGGTTGACCACCGGGGCGACCCCGGTCTCGGCGACCAGCCGGTCGATGTGCTCGGGCAGGAAGTTGGAAAGCCCGATGTGCCGCACCAGACCCCGCTCGCGCGCCTCGATCAACGCCCGCCACGCCTGCACATACCTGTCGACCTTGGGGTTCGGCCAGTGGATCAGGTACAGGTCGATCCGGTCGAGGCCGGTGCGGAAGACACTCTCCTCGATGGTGGTCAGCGCCTCGTCGTAGTCGTGGTGCCGCCCCGGCAGCTTCGAGGTGACGACCAGTTCGTCGCGCACGTCGGCGGCCGCCCGGGCCGCCCGTCCCACCGCGCCCTCGTTCTCGTAGTTGACCGCCGAGTCGAGCAACCGGTAGCCCGCCCGGATCGCGTGCCCGATCGCCTCGGCCCCCGCCGAACCGTTGAGCTGGTACGTGCCGAGTCCGATCGCCGGCAGGGCGGTGCCGTCGGCAGCGGTCAGGTGCGGGATGGTCATGATCGGGACCCTACCCGCACGATCGGCGCGTCATCGTCGGCTGGGTCAACTGTCGATGACCCGTAGGAAGACCGTGCCGCTGCCGGCATCGAGGTAGACGGTGCCGTTGTACTGTGCCGTCCGCACGTCCTCGGCGTACTTCTCACTGACCTGCCACGTGCCACCGGTGGGCAGGAACGGACGCAGCTCGGCGCTCAGCGACACTTCCCAACCGGGTGGCGCGGGCTGCCACTCGTAGCCCTTGAGGATCGTGGCGATGGTGTCGGGTCGCAGCACGACCAGTGCCTCGATCTGTGTGTCGGTCGGGCCCGGTACGGAGACCCGGCTCTCGCCCCCGGCCGTTGCCGCCTGCCAGTGGGCTTCGACGAAGTCGCCGAGGCGCGGGAACCGTTTCGCGATCGGGTCTCTGTCGGTCTGGACCGGTGTCGGGCTCGCGCTGACGGTCCGATCTGGCGGCTCGTCGGTGCGGCCGTTGTCGGAGCACCCAGCGATCGTGACGACGAGCATCGTCGCCACCAGCCCGGCGCGAAGGTCAACCATCACGGTGCGCTCCTTGTCGAACCTCATGCAGTAGAAAGCGGTTCGATGCCCCAACCGGTTGCCTCTGGTCCGTTCAAAATGCTGAAGACACCATGGGGGCGTCGCGGATGGCGAGCGCGGCCTGGACGAGCGCGGCGTGGGTCAGTGTCTGGGGAAAGTTGCCGAGGTGGGCGCCCGTCGCCGGGTCCACCTCTTCGGCGTACAGGCCGAGGGGACTCGCGTGGTCGACCATGGCCTGGAACAGCTCGACGGCCTCGCGGCGACGCCCGGTGCGGGCAAGGGCCTGAACGAGCCAGAACGAGCAGGGCAGGAACGCGCCCTCGGCGCCGGGGAGGCCGTCACGCCCCGGCGGGTAGCGGTAGAGCAGTGGACCCCCGGCGGACAGCCGGTCCCGGATGGCGTCGATGGTGCCGCGTACCCGGGGTGACTCGGCCGGGTCCAGGCCGAGCAGCGGTAGGACGAGCAGCGCCGCGTCGAGGTCCGGGGAGCCGTAGGTGCGCACGTAGCTACCCGTCGTCGGGTCGAAGCCACGCGTCCGGACCTCGGCGGCGATGGCATCCCGGGATCGCTGCCAGCGTCGACGTTGACGGTCCGGCAGGGGGTGTGTGTCGGCAATGGCCAGAGCGCGGTCCAAGGCGAGCCAGCCCATCAGCTTGGAGTGGACGTGCTGGGCGGGTTCCCGCACCTCCCAGATGCCGGCGTCGGGCTCCGGCCAACACCGGGCGACCACGTCGGCGAACCCGCGTACCGCCCGCCACGTCTCGGTGTACAGGCGGTGTCCGGTCTGGGCGAACGCCCAGGCGGCGTCGATCACCCAGCCGTAGCCGTCGAGCTGGTGCTGGCCGGCGGCGGCGTTGCCCAGGCGTACCGGACGGCTGTCGAGGTAGCCGGGCCAACCGGGAAGTTCCCGTTCCGCCGGTACGTGCCGGCCATGCAGGGTGAGCAGCGCCGGCAGGCGCGGCCGTTGCAGCCGGCTGGCGTGCAGCAGCCAGGCGAGGAAGCCCTGGGCCTCGTCGGCCTTGCCGACGCTGAGGAAGGCGCTGATGCCGATGCTGGCGTCGCGGGGCCAGACGTAGCGGTAGTCCCAGTTACGTTCACCGCCGGGCTCCTCGGGCAGCGACGGGGTCGGCGCGGCCACCGGCGCTCCCGAGGGTGAGTAGGTGAGCAGCCGCATCGTGAGCAGGCTTCGTGCGACGTGCTCCCGGAACGGCACCCGCTCGTCGATCTCCGCGGTCCAGGCGCGCCAGCGGGCCTCGTCCTCGACGAGCAGGTCCCAGGCGGCCGTGGGCTCGACGTGGATCACCGGTTCGCGGTAGGCCACGGCCAGGACGAGGGTGACCGGACGACCTGGCCGGACCGTGACCGGCGTGGGTCGGCCCGGTTCGATCCTCAATGCGGGCGTGCTGTCCAGCGCAACCGCCAGTGCACCCCACTCACACACCAGGGTCTGCCGCCGGTGCTGGACCCGTGGCCTGCGGTGCCGTGCGCCCAGGCGGGGATCGAACTGCACCACGGCCTCGACCGCTGCCTGCTCGGCCGACAACCGTCGCACGATCAGTGTCGTGGGGAGCAGACACCCGCTGACCTCGGCCACCATCGCCTCGGTGAGGCGGAGCCGGCCGTCACCCACCGCCCACGTCGTCTCCAAGGTGGCGGTGTGCTGCCGGTACCGCCGTTCGACGACCGTGGCTGGCCCGGCCGGGCCGACCCGGAACGTCCCCGCGTCCGGGCCCCCGACCAGCCGGCCGAACAGTGGCTCACCGTCGAATCGCGGTACGCAGAGCCAGTCCATCGCGCCGTCGCTCGCGACCAGGGCGGCGGTACGCGTGTCGCCCAGCAGCCCGTAGTCGCTGATCGGTCGCTCACCAGTCACGGCGACCGCTCCTCGACGAGCGGCGGGTCACCTGGCTTGCAGTAGCAGTCCGAGAGCGACCCCGTAGACGACGTGGACGACAACCGTGACCAGGGGAGTCTGGACACCGTAGTTGAGGGCGAACAGCCCGGGCGGCTCCAACACCGCCGTGCTGGCCGGTCCCGCCCGCTGCGACGCCATGCGGGGGTGGACACCAGGAAGCAGCGGCAGGAGCACCGTCAGGGCGATCCCGACGTGCACGATCCCGAGCAGCGCTCCGATCCACCAGGTGGCGCGGTACAACAGGGCGAACGTGCCCGCGTACCCGAGGGCGAACCCCTGACCGACGCACAGGTGCAGGAAGAACCCGACGACCCGGGCCCGGTCGGGATCGGCGGTGACGAAGGTCCCGAGCACCAGGGGCAGGTCGAGCCGGGTGAGGCCGGCAAGCTGAGCGGTGATCATCGCCGCGGTGAGCAGCGCGGTGGCGACCAACCCGAACAAACGCCCATCCGGCCCAGTCCATCTCAGCAGTCGTCGACGCCGCAGGCGTGCTCGATCATCGGTCCACCCTCCGGCTGAGCAGCGCGTATCCCACGGCCGGACGCCCACCCGGTGAGCGTCCGGTTTATCACCATAAGCCACCGGGGCCGTCGCGCTGACCTGCTCGCTCAGACTCTTGACGAGTTCGCCCCTGGGCCAGTAGCCAGGTCCTGCCACTGTCGTAGCCAGGGATGTCCACGTCAGGGGTACGGATCCCGCCGGCCCTCGCGCGCCACTGACGCTTCGTGCTGAGCTGATATCTTCCCGTGTTGTGGTGAGCGAACGCGAACTGTCTTCCATGGACGATGTGCTGACCGAGACACGCCGCGCGTTGGAGGCAGTGCGAAGCGGCCCGGAAACCACCACCGAGGACTCTCGGGAGGTCGCTGTCGGCCACGGCAGCGCCGCCGACGGGCTGGTCAGCGCCAGCGTCGCTGGCGATAGGCTCGACTCGCTCACGATCGATCCGCGACTGATGCGGACGCCCTCGGCGGAGCTGGCCGAGCATGTGATGGCCGCCGTCAACGAAGCGTTCGACGTCCTGCGAGAAGGCCAGCCCGCCGTCGGGCAGCCCGTCGACGTCGACGCCTTGGCGGGGAGCCTGCACGAGGTGCAGGACCGGTCGATCCGACAGATGGCCCAGATGAACCAGGCACTGCAGGACGTCGTGGCGCTGCTACGTGAGCCGCGTCGATGAGGCCGCTTGACGTCGATCCGGATCGCCTGCGGGAGGTCGGGGAGGCGGTGCGGACGGCGGCAGGCCAGCTTGGCGAACGGTGGCAGCAACTGCGGACGACGGCCGACGGAATGGGGGACATCTTCGGCACGGATGATGTCGGCGGCCTGATTGGCGTGTCCTACCAAGCCGCCAGCGGAGTCGCGGAGCGTTCGGTCACCTCGGTCCTCAACGCTCTGACCGGCTTCGGCGATGGCCTGATCCTGATGGGGAATGCCTACGACCAGGTCGAGGAAGACAACCGCGACCTTTTTCGTGCGTTCGGCTGACCCGCGATGGGGATCCAGATTCCGGGTGAGTTGTCTGGCCTGCTGAACGAACTCGGCTACGTCTGGCCGGAGAGCGATGAGGAACGACTCTTCGAGCTGGGCCAGGCGTGGATAGCGTTCGGAGCTGACGTCGACACCGTCTCGGCCGCTGCCAGTGAGGCCGCGGCGTTGCTCGGCGACAACCACGGGGAGGCGTTGGAAGCCTTCCGCGCTCAGTGGGCCCAGAGCGATTCGGCGTCCGAGGTTTTGCGGGGGATCGGTACGGGAGCGCGGGCAGTCGGAGCAGCGTTGTTGGTGTGTGCCATGGCGGTGCTCGCTCTGAAGATCAATGTGATCGTTCAGTTGACTCTGCTGGCCATCGCGATCGTCCAGGCCATCGCCGCGGCCGGGCCGACCCTGGGAGCCTCGTTGCTGGAGATACCCGTCTTCAAGAAGCTGATTGACATCGCTATCGACTTCCTGATCGGTCAAGCGCTGGAGATCGTCCTTGGGTAGGCGAGGCCGGAAGGCAGGAAGCGAGGCTGCCTCCGGCATCATCGCCAAGGCGGCCTCGGCATCGATGCGCGAAGCCAGGGAGGTCGGGCCGAAGGCCGCTGGCGACGCTACTGATGCGGCCCGAAGAGCTGTCCCCGGGCCCGCCGGGAAGATCTCTCTCAAGCCGCCTCATCCACGGCACAACCTCGACAGCATTCGACCCAAGAACCCCTCGAAGGAAGTCAACACGGTCGTCCTGCCCGGCACGGACGTCGCCAAGGACCTGGACGACATCGCAGCCGGTCGCGCCACCTGGGATCCAGATCGACAGCGTTACCAGGTCAACGGTCGTACCTACGCGGTCGAACCGAGCGGCACCGTCTTTCCCGAGGCGGGCCCCGGCCTGGCGCAGTTGAACCGCGCCGAGTACGGCGCCCTGAAGGAGTACATTGCCGCTGGCGGTGACATCGAGAAGGCAAGAGCCGCGATGGCCCGCAATCCGTTCCTCACCGAGGCCGCGCAGGAACGGGCGCTGGATGTTTTCCGCCATCACAAGAGCTACCGGGGGTAAGTGTTGCTCTACCAGATCCACTTCGAGAGGGAACTGCCTGCGGCCGCCCTTCGCCGCTTGCTCAGCGAGGAGTATGGAATCTCACCTGACGGCGTCTACGTCGGCCGGATCGTGGACCGGGAAGTCGACGACCCGAGGCCGGTCGCCATGTTGAATCCTCCCGACGACGATGAGGAATTTGGATGGATCCTGACCGGGGACACGGAACTCGCTGACGCTACCGGCCAGGGCGAGCGCGAGTTGGCGGCCGCTCTCGCCAAGACCTTCGGGGTGCGGGCGCTGGTCGACGACGGCAGCATCCATCCCGATCGGTGGCTGCTGGTCAGCACCGACGGCAGCAGTGGCCGGGTGGTCACCGACGAGGACGCTGCGGCCGACGGCGACCTACGGATCGTGCACGCCCTCGAATCGATCAGCGGCGAGCCGCAACTCGCCGTCGTACCGCCGCCGGACTGGGCCCGTGACTGGTGAAGGGCCGTGATGGTCGCCTCCGATGCGCCCTTCGACGGGGACGCCTTGCGGTCACGGCGTAATTGCCGGCCGGGTCGAGGACGCGGCGGTCAGCAGCGGATCGGTGCGTCGCTCGGCCTCGGGTAGGTTCATCGCCGTAGCCAGGAGGTTGGCAAGCCGGCGAGTGTCGTCCAACCCCTGCCCCTTGCCGGCCCAGTCGTCGAAGGTGAGCCGGATGTTTTCCTCGGTCGTGATGACATCCAGTACAGGGCCTCGCTTGTCACGTTCGCGGAACCGCACGTAGCGAAGGTCCGCGAGGGGGAATTCGCGCTCGATGATGCCCTGTTTGCGCACGGCGCCCTGTGCCGAGATGAAGAACCGTTCGGGTGTCACTCCGAGGTAGGCGTCGTCGCCGACGAGACGGTCGAGATTGACATCGGCGATGGCCAGCAGGGGTTGGTCGCCGGGCACTATCCAACGGAGGATTCGCAGCACCTCATCCGGCACCGCCTCGGGGAAGGCGGTGAGAGGTGGGTCCAGCGAAGCGGGTTGCGTGTAGACACGGTTGCGGAGAATCGCCACCCGCTCGGCCAGAGCCTCGGCCATGGCGACGGTGTCCCGGATGTTCTGACGCTTGGCGGTGAACGGCAGGCTCCGCTCGGCCGGGAGTTCGGCGATCAGACGGCACTGACGTTCAAGGTCGGTGAGGAGACCCGTGACCTCGTCCATGGCCTGGGTGTGATCGCGCTGGGTATCGGCGACCAACTCGGTCAGAAGCCGCTCGTTCTCGACGGCATGGGCCTCGTCGCGGCTGATGTGACTCGCTCGCAACACCTGAGAGCGATACCAGGACCACTCTGCCATCAGCATGCCGTGGGCGTCGGCGAGGATCTGCTCGACGTTCTTCTGGATGTGGGCACGGCGGCTCTGCCCGTCGGTGTCCAGCGCGTCGATGTGCCCGCGGACGAACGACCGGAAGAGCAGTCGTTGCTTGCGTAGGTCGGGGTCCCGGGTCGCGATGGCGGAGTAGATGTGGTCGTTGACGGTGCCGGCCGCCTGGGCCTCGCGCACGGCGCGCATCGTCGTCTCGTGCAGGCCGAGTAGCGTTGCCCACTGATCCTCATGGAGGGCACGAAGGACGTCACGAGTGAGTTCGACGTTCTCGTCGATACGACGTGAGATCGACGCCAGCTGCACCTGCAGCGCCAGCAGCGCGGCGGCCGGCCCGAGAGCCGAGAGTATGGAGGCGGTCTGTGCCCCCGTCACGGGCGCCCAGCGCACCGAGGCGGCGATCCTCCCCTTGCCCGTAACGAGCGACCCCAGGTTCCAACCGCCCGACGTCATCGGTCGCGCCATTTTGAGCGCCTGCAGCGTCTCGGGCGCCAGGCGCACCAGGCCGTGCGCGTTGACCGCGCTCTGCGCGCCCTGCGCCGCAAGATTGCCGAGGCCCGAGGCCAACGCCAGCTTGTCGGTCAGGCCCTTGTTCGCCTGAGTGCCCATCATCTCGAAGGGGATCACGTCGAAGCCGACCGGCGGCTGGTCCGCGAAGAGGACGGCCAACCCTGGCTCGATCTCGACCAGGCTGACTGTCGGTTCCGCGTCGGGGGAAGCGGTGGCGTCGGAAACGTCGTCAGCGGGCATGGATACCTTGTTCGCGGATCCATCGAACTCGGGCGGCATCGCACATCCTCCGTGATCGACAACAGCGGCATTACAGTACGTGTCTAGCTGCTCACGCCGACTCAACCGGAGCGGCACTTTCAAGCCCCGTAGTGTCCACAGACGAGTGACTGAACAGGTCTAGCCGCTCGGTTCAAGTCGGGCGAGGAGGGTGCTCACCTCGCTGTGTAGGCGACGCAACTCGGTCGCCGTGGGGGCCAACTCGTAGCAGTGGTGGTGCGTGGCGGCGGAGAGCGTCGTCCACGCGAACGCCACCCGGCGGGCGACCTCTGGGCCCGGACCGAGCCGGCCGCGCAGCATCAACTGCTTCGCGCGGCCCTGTCGGCAGGCCGCGACGGTCGGCTTTACCCGCCCCCAGTACGCGTCGACGCCACCTTCGAGGGCGAGTCGGATCAGGCAGGCGCAGGCCCGTGGCCACCAACCGGCGCTCAGGGCCGCAGCTCCGAGCAGACCGGCCCTACGCAGCAGTTCGTCGGCCGCCGCGAGGCAGCGCTGCGGCGATGGCGCGCTCACGACCGCGCCCCGGCGAGGAGACGGACGTCCGCGACCAGGCCGGGCAGGTCCGCCTGGTACGCGCCGTGCACCCCTTCCCGACACGCCTGGTACGCGTCGACGACCCGCCGCCCGTGTCGGCGGTGGAGCCAGCCGAGCACGTCACCGCCCTTCTCGGCGTCGTCGAACGCGGCCAGGGCGACGACGGTGGCCAGTCGACGCGACGCGCCCTCGATGGCCGACTCGATGTCGGCGTGCGGGACCCCGCGCGCTACCCGGGACCGCCAGACCGTCCGGTGGCAGGCGGCCTCCACCGCGGAGCGGCACAGCTCGGCCACCACCGGGCCGCGCACCTCGGCGGGGATCTCGTCGTTGCGCGACAGGGCGTGGGCGTCGTTCAGGTAGCGGGTCACCGGATCGGAGCCGGCCCGCAGCGTCACCACCGACCTCTCCGCCCGGATCACCTCGATGATCCGAGCCCGGCCCAGGTCGAGCCGGCTCACCGCGTCCGGCAGACGGCTGTCATGCGTGAACACGACCACCTGCCGCTGCTCGGCCAACTCCGCGAGCACCCGGGCCAGGCCGTCCACCTTCGACGGATCCATGCTCTGCACCGGGTCGTCGACCACGATGAACCGGAACGGGCTCTTCGGGGCACAGCTGCGCGGCAGGAACGTGGCCAACCCGAGCGCCTGCATCTCACCCTGACTCATCACGCCCAGCGCGGTCCCGTTGTCGGCGCCATCCACGCTGACCGGGAAGACCACCCGCCGCCGGTTGTTGATCCCCTCCAGCGTCATCGCACCCAACTCGACGTTGCTCTCCTGCCGTAGCTGAGCCCAGATCCGCTGCGAATGCCCGGCGAAGGGCGCGATCCGCTCGTTGCGGATCTCCATAGCCGCCCCCTTCAGCCACGCGCGCGCGGCCTTCAACCGGGCCAGGGTCGCCTCCCGCGCCGCGAGCCCGCCGCCGGCGGCCACCCACTCGCGCACGTCGGCCGCCGCAGCCCGCCAGCCGGTGCCGCGCTGCCGCAGGAACCCTTCGGCGTACGCGCGGGCCGCGTCCGCCGCCAACACCACAGCCGGGTACCGCGCGGCCATGTGGGTCGGCCAGCGCGGCAGGCTCCCCGGGTACGCGTCGAAGCGCCGCCACGGCGTCGCGCAACACGCCGACCGAGGACTCCGACCCCGGACCCTCGGGCACCGCCAGGTCGTCGATCAGGTGGTGCGCCTGCCGTAGCACGGCCGTCCGGCGGGTCATCGCCGTCTGGGCGGCGACGCTGCGCTGCCGCAGCTCGGTCACGGACTGCGCGGCGGCCGCACGCCATCCACCGTCAAGGGCGCCGGTGGCGCAGACCGGACACGGCCCGTCGCCCGCGTCCTCGTGCTGTTCGAGGGCGAGGCGGAGCAGTTCGGCGCTGCGCAACGCGGCCCGGGGCCGACCACCGTCGTACCGCGTCGCCTCGTCCGCCGCCTCCCGCAGCTGAGCGGCGAGCCGGGTCACCTCGTCGACCGGCGGCGGGTCGAGGTCGGCGAGTTCCCGGCCGAGCAGCACCTCCCGGTCGGTGGTCGCCTCGTCCGGCTCGTCGAGGACCGCCGCGACCGCGCCGAGGTCAACAGCTCCCCGGCCGCGCAGCAGTGCGGCGATCCGCTGGGCCCGCTCGTCGGTGATGTCGGCGAGCGCGTGGGCCAGGGCGGTGCGCTGTGCGCCTACCTCCTTGATGGTGGTGTCGTGCGGCCGGGCGGCGCATAGCAGACGCTGATCCGCGTCGGTGAGCGCGTCGAGCCCGAGGATCGCGAAGAGCGCGTCGAAGAGCTGGCTCTGCGTGCCGGAGGCGAGCTTGCCCAGTTCGGCCGCCGTGAGGAACGGCCGGTACAGCTCCAGCGGGCGGCCCAGCCCCAGCTCGTCGAGGCCCCCGTGCCGCCCGTGCGCGCTCGTGACCGTCACCTCGGCGTCGGTCAGACCCGCGTCGACCGGCCAGGCGCGGTGCACCCGGGTCGGCGTCGCCACCCCGTCGACCCGCAACTCCACGTCGACCCAGCACGGGTCCGGGTTGTGCAGGTTGCGCCACCCCGTACGCCAGACGCTCGTCTTGTCGGCCCACCGCGCGCTGTCACCGGTCAGGGCGAGCTCGACGGCCTCGGCGAAGCTGGACTTGCCGGATTCGTTACGGCCGACGACCAGCGTGAGGCCCGGACCGGGGTCGACCTGGAGGGTCCGCTCCGGGCCGACGCCGCGAAAGCCGGCGACGGTCACCGACTTCAACCAGATGTGCTCCGCCGAGTCGCCGCCGGTGGGGGAGCGGGGGTCGAGCCGGACCGGAGCGCCGGCGAGCGCGGCGTCCAGCTCCTCCTCGCTGGTGAGCGCGGCGAGGACCAGCTCGGCGGTCTCGGTCGGTACGTCAGCGGCGGCCAGCCGCTCGAAGATCAGCTCGATCACCGGTGGGGTGGTGCGGCTCGGCAGCGCCGACGTGCCGGCGCAGGTCTGGCGGGGGACAGGCATGGTCAACTCCAAACGCGTGGTCGCGGCGGGGTGGCCGGGGACGGCCACCCTGCGAGATGTGCGGCGGAAAGGGTGAAGCGCGGAGCGAAGGTCCTGATCCGGGACCTGTGGAGCTGATGTCGTAGACGGATCAGGCCGACGGGATGCCGACGACCTCGACCTCGACGCCCTCGTTGCGCAGGGACTTCATCGCCCGGTAGAGCGCGACCTGGGCGAAGGTGAACAGCGAGTTCACCGTGAGCGGCTTACCGGAGCCGAGGGCGATCGCGTAGATCACCTTGCGGGGCTGGAAGGCCGGGTCGATGACCCGTCCGGACGGCTGTCGCTTGACCATCTTGACGAGCGCGGTGCGGGCGTCAGCCTCGTACCGCAGTGCGTCGACCGACACCGCGCCCTGCGCGAAGAGATGACTCAGAGGGCGTTTCACATTGCTGTCAGTCGGGTGTGTCGAAGGTGAGGCGTTGTTGGCGGGTGGCGGGTTCGCCTCGGGCGAGGCGGCGGAGCA
>NZ_JBEXIL010000021.1:73072-108140 GCF_040608555.1 Micromonospora sp. NPDC005172 | reverse complement strand
ATGCTCCGCCGCCTCGCCCGAGGCGAACCCGCCACCCGCCAACAACGCCTCACCTTCGACACACCCGACTGACAGCAATGTGAAACGCCCTCTAAGGCGCGGATGGCGTCGTATGTACCCGCTTTCAATTGAGCTGCGGCGCGGGACGCCGTTTAATAAAGCTGCACCGAGGCTTTCGAGTAAGCCCGGGCGCTTTACATGGTTGGCTCAATATGCCCGGTGTAGACCATCCACTCATGCCGCTGGTCGCGCGTGATGCACAGCCCAACCTGCATTGGGGGCACGTGCTTCGCCTCGGCGTTGTCGCCCGCTCGTCTCAGGACGGCCCGGCGGTCCAGGGCGCGTCCGGCCCGGTGCGGTGGGCGCTCTCGCCGGGACCGAGGTCGAGAACGTCGAGCAGCGTGAGGTCGTGTTCCACGGCGTGGTGGAGGTGACTGAGCTTGCCCGTCGCGGGGTCGGCGTCGCTCGTGCCGATGAGTTGCCAGAGTCCGTCGTCGGCGTCGTGGCTGACGTACAGGATCGGCTCTTTCTGGTCGAAGACCTCGCCGGTCTGGATGCTGCTGGTCCCCAGCAGCCAGTGTTCCATCCACCGCGCGCGCCGGTCACGCTCCATGACGAGGTCCACCAGCCACCAGATGAACGGCAGATCCTCGTGTGCGCGGGCCTCGGTCGCGGTGAGGTCGGGGCCGCCCTCGGGGACTCGCTCGAACGGCTCGTCGACGAGCGAGCAGGCGTAGCTGTTCTCCCTGTCGAAGATGACCGCGTGGAAGCTGGCGCCGCCGGGGTTTCCGGCCCCGATCCCCACCGTGAGCCGGGCGTGGTGGTGCTCGGAGTTGGTCGTCCAGCCGAACGCGTACGACGCGAGCTCACCGCGGGACCCGACGAACTCACCGAAAGCGCGCCGTTCCACACCCGAGCCGGCCTGCGTCTCGGTCAACCGGCCCTCGATCACCTTCGGATTCACGCGGCGAGACTACCGGCGCGGGCGGGATGCGCGTGGAGGCAGCGGCACGTCGTCGGGTGCGGGCGCGCCGGGCGCCCGCACCCACCGGTCGCTCAGCGGGCCGCGGCCGGCTGCGGTGCCGGACGAAGGGTCGCAGTCCCGGCGAAGGGGATGTCCGGGAGATCGGCTGAGTCCGGCTCGCCGTCGGGGTGCCGCCACAGTCCGCGCTCGCGCAGGATCGGCAACACACCCTCGCCGACCCAGTACGCCTCCTCCAGGTGGGGGTAGCCGGAGAGGATGAACTCGTCGATGCCGAGCGCGTGGTACTCGGCGATCCGGTCCGCGATCTCCCGGTGGCTGCCGACCAGGGCGGTGCCGGCTCCACCCCGGACGAGGCCGACGCCGGCCCACAGGTTGGGCGCGACCTCCAGGCTGTCGCGGGAGCCGCCGTGCAGGTCGAGCATCCGGCGTTGCCCCTCGGACTCGCTGCGACGCAGCCCGTCCTGCACCGCCTTGATGTCGGCCTCGGCGATGCCGTCGAGCAGCCGGCGGGCCTGCGCCCACGCCTCGTCGGCGGTGTCGCGGGCGATGACGTGCAGCCGGATGCCGAAGCGCAGTTCCCGACCGGCGGCGGCAGCCAGCGACCGGACCCGGTCGAGCTTCTCGGCGACCTGGGCCGGCGGCTCGCCCCAGGTGAGGTAGACGTCGCTGTGCCGCACCGCCACGGGCAGGGCGGCGGCGGACGAGCCACCGAAGTAGACCGCCGGCGGCGGATCGGGCAGCCGGTGCAGCCGCGCCTGCTCGACGCGCAGATGCGTGCCGGCGTGGTCGACGGTCTCGCCCCGCCACAGCGCGCGGACGACGTGCAGGAACTCGTCGGCTCGCGCGTACCGGGCGTCCTTGTCCAGGAAGTCGCCGTACGCCCGCTGCTCCGTCGACTCGCCGCCGGTCACCACGTTGAGCAGCAGTCGCCCCCGGGACAGCCGCTGGAAGGTGGAGGCCATCTGCGCGGCGAGGGTGGGTGAGGTCAGGCCGGGTCGGAACGCCACCAGGAACTTGAGGCGTTCGGTGACCTCGCTGAGCATCGCCGTGGTGAGCCAGGCGTCCTCGCACCACGCGCCGGTCGGGGTGAGCGCGCCGACGAAGCCCAGTTGCTCGGCGGTGCGGGCGATCTGCCCCAGGTAGGCCACGCTCGGCGGGCGGGCGCCACCGGCCGCTCCGGTGGGTACGCCGTGTCCACCGCCGACGACGTCCCGGCTGTCGCCGTTGGTGGGCAGGAACCAGTGGAAGGTGAGGGTCATCGCGGCTCTTTCCGTGTGTGCGTGGCGCTCCTGAGGGGTGGGACGAACCCGCCGACAGCCTACCCATAAAACCTATCGGGTTAGTAGGCTACCGCCCACGCCATCCCCCGCCGGTCGACGCGGCCCGGCCCACCTGCCCCGATCAAGGAGCCGTCATGCGTACCCCCTCCCCTGGTCATCCCCCGCGTCGCCGCCTGCGCACGGCGGCGTTCACCGCCCTCGTCCTGCTCGCCGCGGGCGGCGTGAGCGCGTGCGGCGAGTCCGCCGACGCCGGCGGCGGTGACGGCGGCAAACTGCGCGTCGGCTACCAGCGCTTCGGTGGGTTGAGCCTGGTCAAGGCGCGCGACGCGGCACCGGACGTCGAGTGGTCGCTGTTCGAGAGCGGGCCGGCGCTCACCGAGGCGCTCAAGGCCGGGTCGATCGACATCGGGCAGGTGGGCGAGGCCCCACCGGTCTTCGCCGCCGCCGGGAAGATCCCGTTCTCCATCGTCGGCACCTCGGCACCGATCCCGCAGGGCGAGGCCGTGCTCGTCAAGGCCGACAGCGGCTACCGCAGCTTCGCCGACCTCAAGGGCAGGACGGTCGCCCTCAACAAAGGCTCCAACGTGCACTGGCTGCTGGTACGGCTGCTGGAGGCGAACAAGATGACGCTGCGCGACATCAACGTCAAGTACCTCAAGCCGGCCGAGGGACGGCCCGCCTTCGACAGCGGGCAGGTCGACGCGTGGGTGATTTGGGACCCGTACTTCGCCCTGGCCGAGCAGCCCGGCGTACGGGTGCTCGCCGACGCGACCGGCCTGGCCAGCAACCGCGAGTACGTGCTGGCCGCCCCGGACGCGGTCACCGAGCGCACGGACGACGTACGGGCGTTCCTTCAGAAGTACCGCGAGACGACCGACTGGGGCATCGCCAACCCGCAGGAGCGGGCGCGCACGCTCGCGCCGGAGTTGAAGATCCCGGAGGACGTCACCAGCCGTGCCCTGGACCGCAGCGCCAAGCCGCTCGCCCCGGTCACCCCGGCCATCGGCGACGAACTCCAGGCGATCACCGACAGCTTCGTCGCGCTGGACCTGATCCCGGGGCCGGTCGACATCAGGAGCCGGGTGGACGACCGTTTCAGCGCGGTGTTCCAGTGAGTCGTACACCGCTGCTCGAGACGCCGCCGGACGTCGTGGCCGAAGCGGCCCCCGAAGCCCGCCGTCCACGGCCGTCCCGGCGGTGGTGGCGGCTGGTCAGCCCGGTCGCCCTGGTCCTGGGCTGGGAGCTGGCGGCCCGGACCGGCCTGCTGGCGCCGGAGAAGCTGCCCGCGCCGAGCGACGTCCTCGCGACCGGCTGGCGACTGTCCCGCGACGGCACGCTCGCCGTGCACCTGGTGGACTCCCTCACCCGGGCCGGCGCGGGCCTGCTCATCGGCGGCGTGCTGGCGCTCGTCCTGGGTACGGTGGCCGGGCTGTTGCGACTCGGCGACGACCTGGTCGACCCTCCGGTGCAGATGGCCCGCATGTTGCCGCACCTGGGCCTGGTGCCCCTGCTGATCATCTGGGTCGGCATCGGCGAGTCGCTGAAGATCAGCCTGGTCGCCCTGGGGGCGTTCTTCCCCGTCTACTTCAACACGTACGCCGGCATCCGGGACATCGACGAGCGGCTGGTGGAGGCCGCCCGGGTCTGCGGGCTCGGGCAGGCCGCCCGGCTGCGTCACGTGGTGCTGCCCGGCGCGCTGCCGTCGCTCTTCCTCGGCCTGCGCCTCGCGATCGGCGCGGCCTGGCTCAGCCTCGTCGTCGGCGAGCAGGTCAACGCCCAGACCGGCATCGGCTTCCTGATGATGGAGGCGCGGGAGTTCAGCCAGACCGACGTGGTGGTCCTCGGCCTGCTCGTCTACGCGCTGCTCGGGCTGATATCGGACCTTGCCCTGCGCGTTGCGGAGAGGAGGATGTTGACATGGCGACGCGGACTGCGAGCCACCTGACCGGCGCGGCCCCGGTGCTGACCGCCCACGCGATCCGCCGGTCCTTCGGGCCGACGGTCGTGCTGGCCGGGGTCGACCTGAGCATCGCGCGGGGCGAGGTCGTGGCCCTGCTCGGCGGCAGCGGCTCGGGCAAGAGCACCCTCCTGCGCATCCTCGCCGGCCTGGACGGCGAGGCCACCGGCGAGACCGTCGTGCACGGCACCGCCGCCGTGGTCTTCCAGGAGCACCGACTCCTGCCCTGGAAGCGGGTGGCGGCCAACGTCGGGCTCGGTCTGTCCGGCCCGGACACCGCCGGCCGGATCGAGCGCGCGCTGGCCGAGGTCGGGCTGGCCGAGCGACACCGGGCCTGGCCGGCCGAGCTGTCCGGTGGGCAGGCACAGCGGGTGGCCGTCGCGCGGGCGCTGGTCCGCGAACCGGACCTGCTGCTGCTCGACGAGCCGTTCGGCGCGCTCGACGCGCTCACCCGGCTGCGGATGCAGGTGCTGCTGCGCCGGCTACGCGCCGAGCACGGCTTCGCCGCCCTGCTCGTCACGCATGACGTGGAGGAGGCGCTGCTACTCGCCGACCGGATCCTGCTCCTCGATGACTGCCGCATCGCCGCGGACCTCCCCGTCGACCTACCACCCACCCGCACCCCGGACGACCCGGGCTTCGGCGCGCTGCGCCGTCTCCTGCTCGACCGACTCGGCGTTCCCACCACCTGAGGAAGCGGAGATGCGATGACCCGCTGGACACCCGACCCCACCTTCTACCCGTCACCCCGCGAGGCGGCGACCGCCCCGGCGGAGAAGCTCGCCTACGTGGCGGCCTTCGACCGTTCGGCCAGCCGCCCCGACGCCATCGTGGTGCTCGACACCGACCCGGACTCCCCCGACTACGGCCGGGTCGTCGGCTGGACCGACCTGCCGTACCTCGGTGACGAGCTGCACCACTTCGGCTGGAACGCGTGCAGCAGCGCGCTCTGCCCGACCGCCCCGCACCCGCACGTCGAGCGGCGCTACCTGATCGTGCCGGGTCTGCGCTCCTCGCGCATCCACGTCGTCGACACCCAGCCCGACCCGCGCCAGCCGCAGGTCGTCAAGGTGATCGGCCCGGAGGAGCTGGCCAAGCGGGCCGGCTACTCCCGCCCACACACCGTGCACTGTGGCCCGGACGGGATCTACCTGTCCGCGCTGGGCGGCGCGGACGGCGAGGAAGGCCCGGGTGGCGTCGCCATCCTCGACCACACCACCTTCGAGGTCCGCGGGGCGTGGGAGGCCGACCGGGGCCCGCAGTTCCTCGCCTACGACGTGTGGTGGCACCTCAACCAGGACGTGCTGGTCACCAGCGAGTGGGGCACCCCGTCGATGATCGAGGACGGCATCATCGGCGAACTGCTGCTGGGCCGCCGCTACGGTCACGCCATCCACTTCTGGGACCTCGCCAAGCGCCGGCACGTGCAGCGGGTCGACCTGGGCGATCAGTACCAGATGCCGCTGGAGCTGCGCCCGGCGCACGACCCGACGAAGTCGTACGGGTTCGTCGGGGTGGTGATCAGCGTCGAGGACCTGTCCGCCTCGGTCTGGCTGTGGCACCGCGACGGGGACGCCTGGGCGGTCACCAAGGTGATCGACATTCCGGCGGAGCCGGCCGACCCGGCGGACCTGCCCGACCTGCTCAAGCCGTTCGGGGCGGTACCACCGCTGGTGACCGACATCGACCTGTCCGTCGACGACCGCTTCCTGTACGTGTCCTGCTGGGGCACCGGCGAGCTGCGCCAGTACGACGTCAGCGACCCGCTGCACCCGGTGCAGACCGGCTCGGTGCACCTGGGCGGGATCGTCCGCCGCACCGCCCACCCGTCCGCCCCGGACGAGGCCCTGGCCGGCGGCCCGCAGATGGTGGAGGTCAGCCGGGACGGCCGACGCGTCTACGTCAGCAACTCGCTCTACGGCTCGTGGGACGACCAGTTCTACCCCGACGGGGTGGGCGCGTGGCTGGCCAAGCTCGACGTCGACGTGGAGGCCGGCGGGCTCACCCCCGACGAGCGGTTCTTCCCGCACGGGGACGAGTTCCGAGGGCTGCGCGTGCACCAGACCCGGTTGCAGGGCGGGGACGCGTCCTCCGACTCGTACTGCTTTCCGTGACCCTCGGGACCCTTGCCACGCTCGCGGCGCTCGGCGCGTTCCACGGCCTGAACCCGGCGATGGGCTGGCTGTTCGCGGTGGCCCGGGGCCTTCAGGAGCGCAGCCGGGCGGCGCTGCTGCGCGCCCTGCCGCCGATCGCGGCGGGGCATCTCGCGTCGGTGGCGATCGTCGCCGCCCTGGTCACCGCGACCAGGTCGGTGACGACGAGCACGGCCCTGGCGGTGGTCGGCGGCGTGCTGCTGGTCGGCTTCGGACTGTGGCGGCTGCTCTCCGAGCGGCACTTCCGCTGGGCGGGCATGCGCCTGTCGGCGGCACAGCTCGCCGGCTGGTCGTTCCTCATGTCGTCGGCGCACGGCGCGGGGTTGATGCTGCTGCCGGTGCTGGTGGCCGAGCCGGTGTCCGGGGGCCACTCCGGGCACCTGGCCGCCGCGCCGGTCGGTGCGCTGTCCGGGCTCGCGGCCGCCGGTGTACACACCGTGGCGATGCTCGGCACCGCACTGGTCATCGCGGTGCTGGTCTACGAGGTGCTCGGGGTGGGGGTGCTGCGCAAGGCCTGGTTCAACGTCGACCGACTCTGGGCCGGCGTGCTGGTGGCGGCGGGGCTGGTGACGCTGATCCGGGCGTGAACGACGCCGACACCCGGCCCCGGTGCGAACCGTGGGCCGGGTGCCGCAGCGCCGTTACGGCGCTGGCGTCCGATCGGCTACCGGGACGAGTCAGGCGCGGGCCTTCGCCGGCTGCTTCATGAAGTCCATGATCGCCTTGTTGACCTCGTCGGCGTGCGTCCACGGGATGCCGTGCGGCGCGCCCTTGAGCGTGATGAGCGTGCCGGTGGGCATCATCGGGCCGAGCCGCTGGCCGGTCACCGGGTAGGGCAGCACCCGGTCCTGGTCACCCTGCACGATCAACACCGGAATGTCGATCTTCGGCAGGTCCTGGCGGAAGTCCTCCTGCCAGGAGTCCACGCTGTCGTGGGTGGCCTTGCCGGAGGCCATCGCACCGATCTGCCAGTGCGCCCGGTAAGCCTCTTCGCTGACCCGCTTGCCCATGTTCTGGTCCGGGTTGAAGAACGCGTCGCAGAAGGACGTCAGGTAGGCGAAGCGGTCCTTGATGATGGCGTCCTGGAAGCCCTTGAAGAGGTTCCGGTCGACGCCCTCGGGGTTGTCGTTCGCCTTGGCCAGCATCGGTTGCAGCGGGCTGAGCACCACTGCCTTGCTCACGCGCTGGGAACCGTAGTTGCCCAGGTAGCGAATAACCTCGCCGGTGCCCATCGAGTGCCCCACCAGGGTCACGTCGTTGAGGTCCAGCTCGGTCATCAGCACGTCCAGGTCCGCGGCGAACGTGTTGTAGTCGTACCCGAACGCCGGCTGCGCCGAGTTGCCGTAACCGCGCCGATCGTAGGTGATCGTCCGGTATCCGGCGTCGAGCAGCGCCCTGGTCTCCTTCTCCCACGTTGCCCCGTTGAACGGGAAGCCGTGGATGAGCACCACGGGCTTACCGGAACCGTGGTCCTCGTAGTACAGGTCGATGGGTGCGGAGTTCTCCGTCCCCACGGTGATGAAAGGCATGTTTTTCTCCTGCTCCGGTTTGGGCTGTCGGACGCCTCGCGCTTTCCCGCCGGGTCACCGGATATGCCGTTGGCTGACTGCATGACAGCCGACCCCAGGTCACGACTCCTGGTGCCGCGAACCTCTGCCACCTACGCGGATGACCCGACCAGAGCGCCATCAGCATTCGAAGACGGCTGCGGTCAGGGCCGCCTTCTGTTGGTCGCCGTACTCCGAGAGCAGGGCAATCGCCCCGACCCACTGCTCTTTCTGCGGCAGGTCGAGTTTGTCCTTGTTGGCGAGTACGAAGGCCTCGGCTGCGCCGAAATCCGTTTTGATGTCCTGCAGAGCCTGCAGCATCGTCTTCGCGACGTCGGGCCCACCAACTCTGGTCACCATCGATTGCAGCTCGACCGTAGTGAGACCGCCGTCCAGCGGGCTGGTCGGGTTGAGTTTTCCAGCTCCTTCCAGACCGTTCACCGCCTCGATCAGCACTCTGGGTTGGTCGGCCGGCTCAGCGAGGGCGTAGTCGAAGACGATGTCGGCCTGCCCCTTCGCTTCGAACTCGAGCACGGGCGCGAAGACACTCAACTCAGGCTGGTTGGGCACTCGTTCGAGCATCTTCTCAACCTGGGCCAGGCTGGACGCTCGCCATTGAGCAGTCCATCGCTGCCGGTTCTCCCGAAGGACATCCCGCGCCTTCGTCAGGTTCGCTGCCCAGATCAAGTTAGCGAGCATGTCGTCGACCACAGCGACCGCTGGGGTCTTCCTAGCCTGCTCACCAGCGGTCCGCAGAACCTCCGGGGTGATGTTGTCCCATCGCCAGCCGCTCGTTCCGGCTGCCCGCCCAAACAGGCTCTGCCCTGCCAGCAAACGTGCGTTGCCGGCATCGGTTGCATGCTCCGGGGGCGACATCGTCCATTCGTTATCGAGTCGGAGCCCGGCCGCCGGGGCAGGGTGCAACACCACCGCACCATATTTGTTCGTCTGCTCGATCACCTGACTGAGCACCGAGGTCATGGTCGTCACCACGATGGGTAGCTGGCCACGTTGGGCGTACTGTTCGAGCAGATAGTTCAGGTCCGCGAGCGCGGACGGTAGCGCCTGGCGAGTCGGTTGGTTCAACAGAATTACCGGCTGCTGAACGGCAGCGGCGGCCGTGGCCAGATTGTTGATTAACGAGGAGTGGCGCTCGTCGCGAGCTGCCGGGATGACATGGACAAGCCCGTCACGAGTGTCGACGGTGGCAGGCAGCTTCAACGGCCACAGCGGCACGTGGGCGGTCTCCGCGGCACCAGCGGAATCTCCATGGCCGCCCAGGTCTTCGACAACGGCCGGTGCGGGCCGAGTCGAACGAACGATTGGAGTTGGCGTCGCCGTCGTGAAGAAGCGACGCGGGGAGGCCATGATCTCGTGCTTGAGATTGGTTGGCACCGGTAGCCGGATCACACCGTCGGGAATTTCGATGTACTGCGGGGACAGCCACCCGTAGGGATTGAGCTTGCCACCGGGGGGATTAGTGGGCTTGATCGCGGCGAGCCAGCGCACCCTGAACTCCAGGGTGGTGTACGAACCGCCGGTGGTCTTGACACCGCCGCTGGCGGCTTTCTTCTCCCGGGTGCCGGCACTCTCGTCGTGTCGACTAATGATGTCGGCTCCCTGCAACACCCCCATGGAGGCTGTCCCCGGCCCGTCGTAGTATTCGTAATTCGTCAGCGCGAAGTCTGGGTTGATCCAGGGCATGAACGCGTGACCGGCAGAGCTCGTCGTGGTGTGACTGTCGGTGACTGTGGTTGCCTGCATCGATTTGTCCATCACGTCATGGGTAATCCCGTGTTCCGTGACCTCAATGGGATCGACGTGCAACTCGAGGTCGGCGAAGTGGTGGTAGAACCGGTAGCGCGGGAGCAGTATCCGTTCCGTGATACCGGTGGTGAGGAGTTCGGGCAGGCGGTTGGCGAGGAACGCCGGATTGATGATGGCAAAGATCTGATCAGCGATGACGCTCTTCGGGTGGAACCATGACGAGCCAGGCGGTGCTGACCAGACGTAGTTCTGCCAGAGGCTGGCCACACCCTGGGCAGCCTTGACGATCAGGCCGGCGAATGGGCTTTCGACCTCCGGTAGGGGCAAGGGGGCTGTGACGGCCTCGGGCGTGGCGAGGTGAGTAACGTGATCGCGTATCGCGCCGATACCGAAGATCAGCCCCTCCCTGGCCCGAGCCAGTATGGTCGGGTCGACTTCCAGGCCGATACGCTGGTCGGCGAGGGATTGACCGGCCGGCAGGTCGAACGTCGGCGCTGTTACGGGCGCGACGGCCGCCGGGGCGGTCATCTCCGGTGCCACATCGGACACGGCCTGTTGCAGTAGTCGCGGGTCGAACTTCACCCGAGTTGTAACGACATAGTCGGGATTCGGCTGGCCTTGATCGTCATCCTGGGCGACCCACCACAGGTCCTCGGTCTGGAACGCACCGGAAGTCGCCGCGTCCGCCACTGCCGTCGGTGCCGTCTCGACCGTCACCTTCGCTGTCAATCGCAGGCGTACGTCGAACGTCGCCCCTCCAGCACTTCCCACATCGCGCAGACTCTCGGGTTCGATGCCGTTGTCGTTGGCCCACTGGACCAGGCCATCACCGGAGCGCCCGGTTTCCTGGATCAGGCCAGTGCTGAGTTCCTGATGCTCGGCTTGCGTCGTCGAGCGCTTGGTTATGCCGCGTAGGTCGCCGTGCAGGTTGACCAACATGCTGTTGGCACCATCCGGTTCGGTGACGAACCATCCCCGCATGTAATCGAGAATCGTCCGCGAATCGCGGGTCTCCGCCTCCCGCCTCGTCGTGTCACTGCCGGCCCGGTTTCCGAGCCGGTGCAGACTCGGTGCCACGCCCAGATATTCGCCGCCGATCGGGGATGCCTGAAGCATGACGGTGATGGTGCGGGTGCCGGGCAGTATTGGCAGTCCCCACGCGCGCAGGTACTCGGATACCGGCACCTCGATGCGGACGCCGCCGCCGAGCAACGTGTTCACCACCGCTCCGCCAGCGGCAGGGCCTCCAAGCTTGCCAATATCCTGACGTACGGCTTTGGCGACAAAATGGCCGTACCGCTGCTCAACCGACTGCACCACCTGGGTGAGGAACCCGCTCAGGACCGGTGGCTTCGCCACTGATCCACCCCCGAGTCCGTGCCGCAGCGTCGAGGGCAGGACGTAGGTGACTGTCTTGTCGTAGTGCAGTGCCATCTGAGGCGGCATCAGCCCCAGTTCGGTGGCGTCCAGCGCATCGAAGGCCGTTTGGCCGACGGCTGGCACGCTCACGGTGCGATTTCCCCCCGTGCCCGAGGGGAGCAAGAAGCTCGCGACCGCTTGGCCCCAGCTTCCGAACACACCAGCAGCGGTTCGCAGCGCCCGCTGTGCTGCCCCAGCCGGCGGGAGAGCCCACTTGGCGACCTTGCCGGCGACGTTACGTTCGACGCGTGTCTCGATCGACACCTCGACGTGGACGTTGACGGCAGCCAGCGCCATCCGACTGACGTTCATGTGCAGTCGCCCGGAACTGCCGGCGCTCTCCACCTCGGAGGCGACCGTCTTCTCCCGTCGCTGGGCAAGCTGGGGTTGATAGCTGTACTGGTCGATGTGGATGCCGCGCAGTTTTTTGTGGATGTTAAGAGGGAACCGCATTCGCAGCCCGCCCCAGAAACCCTTCGTGACCTGAAGTCCGGTGGAGTTGACTGCCGCCACGCCCATGTCGGAGTAGGTGCCGAAGGACAGTGGTAGGCCGTTCAACTGGAAGCCGTCAGCATCCTCGAACACCAGGCGCATGCCGATGGTGGCCTTGGTCTGCTCCTGGGATGCCCCCCGGGTTGCGCTGATCGGGCCATCGTAGATTTCCAGGGCGGCAGGGCCCCCTGCTTGGTCACCTACGGAATGCCACGGGAGCCACTCGTCGAGCCCAGCCCCGAGCAGTTGCTCGACCTTCAGGCGCAACTCCAGCGGGATAGGCCCATGCACCATCTCGGTCAGCGCCACGATTACCTGGCTGACAAGCGTGTCGGCAGTCAGGAAGAGCGGTGTGTCCGATGGCAGCGGCTTGTCCGCTGTCGGGCGGTAGCGCAACGGGGTGCCATCGTCCCCGGCGAACGAGGCCACCCCGGCGGCCTTGAGGCTGGGCAGGTCCAGGGAGTACGGAATGTTGGTCGACTGCCCGTCCTTCGCAACCGCCTTCAATGTCAGATCGGACGGAATCGACATGGTGTACGTGCCGGTCACGGGTCGCGCCCGATGGATCACGGGAAGCGCCGGCGTGACCGACCCTGGCCACGGCTGATCGTTGAGTGGCGTGGCCGTTCCGGGGCCTTCCAGTTGCATCAGGAAGACCACCGGTCCGGTGAACTGGGCTTCGTCGTCGACGCTGATGCCGTGCATACCCCAGGTGGCAAGGCCACTACTGACCTGTGTCGCCTTGCCGTACTTGCCTTGCACGATCGGTCGGATCTGCAACGACTTCAACACCTTGGTGCTGACGTGCACCAACGCCAGCATCGGCTGTAGGCCCGCCCAGATTCCCGGATCCTTGATCGACGTGGTGATGAGGTCCTGGTTACTGGTCTTGTTGGCGTCCGCCTCCGACAGGGGCAGCCAGCGGACGTACCGCGGATCCTCGAAGGTGACCGACTCATCGTCAGCCAACTGCCCTCGGCGGGCCATGATGCGGACCACGACCTGGTCGCCGCCGCGCCCGCTGATGCCCTTCCTGCTCAATGCGAATGCAACGCCCGCTGCTCCCTGAGCCCGCCGGATGAGGCTGGCCGCGCTGTCCTCATTGAGTTGATCGCGAACCCGGCGGGTGTTCTCCAATGCCATCCGAGCATCGGCGACGCTGCTCCACCGACCGGCGTAGTGGGTCGCGGCACCGTCCTCGTGAACCACCAAGCCTGGGTAGTGGGCACGAATCAACGCCAGCACCGCTTCCACCAACGGCTGCTGGCGCGGTCCGGCTGGGCTCTGGCCAGGTGAGTGGAGAGTCAGGTCCGCGATGCGAGTGACTGCGGAAAGCTGCTGCCCGGGACGCACCTGGAGAGAGAGGCTCTGAGAATCCACATCTCCCGCAAGCGTCGCCAGATCGGCCCACTGCTTGGCGTCCTCCCGCAGCACCCGTTGATGGAGGGCCTGAGCCAGCTGGCTCGGGCCTTTCAACTGGTTTGGCCGGTCGGACCGTTCGAGCCACACGTTGACATCGAAAGCAACGACCGCGGTCCGCTCACCGGTGAAGCGCACCCCGGACAGATCGGAAACATCGAGGCTGGGCCCAGACCTGATTCGCACCGCATCCAGCGTGGGCCAGGCGAAGAGGTATGGCTCCAACTTCGCGACGGACGGCAGCGCCGCGCCAGCTACCGGGAGGAGCTCGATGCCGAACGCCTGCAACAGGAGACCAGGCGGGATGTCGAAGCCGTCCGCAGCGACCTGTTCCGAGTTGTGCGAGATCGATGTCTGATCATCGATGTCCATCCACGTCGCGTCGTCGCTCTCGATGATCACACGTGGGTTGACAGGGACGAAGTGGATTGTGACGCTCGACGGGGCATGGCCCGCGATGTCACCGAAGACGATCTCGTAGCCCTTCGTCGCCGCCGCGAACGATCCGGCGACCATCATCTTCGGTTTCAGTCCCGCGAGCAGTCGTTTGTGCTCGGGGCTACCCGGCTTGGCGAGGTCCGCGACGTATTCCTCGACCATTTGACGGATTTCGGAAACCCCGGAGAATGTTTGAACCGCCGAATCTCTCGGCAACTTGATCGGTGCGTCGGCAGCCACCGTGGATGCTGCGTAGGTCGGGGCACCGTAGATCGGATGCTTCGCCTCGGAGAAGTCGGTCGCGGCCGCGTCGAGGGGTCGGGCGGTCTCCCGCGACACGAAGATTTTGACCGCGCCGGGTACCGCGGTCTGACGATCGACGTTCTGGTTCTGAACATTGTCGGGAGAGGTGACACGAATGTTCACCGTCGCGTCGAAAGCGAACAGGTACGAGATGTAGGAGGAATTCTTGATGGTGCGTTCCGACGAGAGGGCCAGACTGAGGGTATTGGCTTCCTCGTGCTCACTCCAGATGATCGTTGCTAGGCCGGCATACGCCTCGTTCATGGTGAAGCCCTTCTTCACCAATTCGGGCTTGTGCCCCAGGTACCAGGACAGGTTGGTGTTCGTGTCGAGGAAGTTCATGTGCCCGTGACCACGGCTGTGCCGTCCGGCGAGACTCGTCGTCTGCTTGCCGCGCATCTCCACGGCGTCGGAGACCTGCCGCCACCCGTTCTCCGTACGCCCCAGAGCGAGCGACACCGCGACAGAGTGGCCCTGGACCTCGAACGTCCATTCGTCACCGATCACGTCCGCCGCAGCCGTGAGCAGCGCTGCTCTCGTCACTACGCTACCGAGTTCAGCTGGCTTCAGCTCGATGCCGAATTGGTAGAACGCCGAGACGATCTCGGACTTGATCTTGGTGATGAGCGCGTCCGTGAAGTCGGCGGGCTGATCTTCAGCTCCCAGGCTCGCCCGCGAAAGACCGTCCGGAACCAGCCACAATGGTGGGGCGAACTTCTCGCGCGGCTCCCACGAGTCCGACGGGGAGGCGAGTTCCGTAACGGGAACGTCGCGACTCTCGACAGCCTTGCCGATTTCCACCAGCGTGTTGGTCAACATCCGTCTGGCTTCGTCGACCTCCGCGTCGAAGTCGGTCAGCACCCAGGGTGCGTGCTGCCCGCCATCCAAGGCGAACAGGGCGGCCTCAAGCCGACCAGTGGCATGCACGAGCTGCTGACGAGCCATGTTCCGCGTCCACACGATCCCCAGCGGCGAAGAACTGTGCTGCGTGCTCGCGTCCCGCTGGTCGGTGGGAAGGTGCGTCAACCTCTCATGTAGCTCACCCACCTGGGCAGCCAGAGCAGCGTGCCATTCGGGCCGCGCCGGCAGGCTGTCTGACCGTACCGACTGCGGGTGCACGCCGGAGGTGCTGTCGGCGAGGACTTGACGCCAGGAGAAGAAGCCGTGGCTCAGTTGCTCAACCGTGGTCCGCAAGCCCTCGAGGTCGGCGCCAGATGCTCGTCCGACGTTGCTGCGGGTCGCTTCGAGATGGGCCTTGAGGACCGCACGCGGCCCGACATCCTCCTGTCCGGTCGAACCGACTGGTATGAGCTGCAAGGAACCGAGCATCCCCGCGATGCTGCGGTCGAGTGCCCCCTTCAGCGGGTCCGTCGGCGGCTGCGGCAGATTGACTCGGGCGTCGATACCCGGGATGGTCACCGGCGGTGAGACGCGGAGCGTGATCGGGTGACGGGGCAGGGTCGCAGCGACGGTCCCAGTCGGGGCCTCGTGGAGCAGGGCGATACCGTCAGACGCCCGTACCGCGACGATGTCCTCGGTGACGCTATCGGTGGTGGCACGGATCCGGACGCCCTGGTGGGGCACCAAGGCGATGATTTCGTCTAGGAGCCCCCTGATTCCGCCCTCGACAGGTCGGAGTTGCTCTGCCGGCACTCCACTGAGATCAAGGTCGGCGAACCGGGCGCCGACAATCTGCTGCGGCAGGCCCACCTCGACCCGCGTACCGTTCCACCGCAGTTGACTCAGCATCGGCGCGCCGTCGCGGATTCGAGCTAAGACTTCGGTGTCGGTCGCGGCGTCGGGGTAGTCCGCGATCAGGTGGCGCTCCGGCAGGACGAGTACGTGATCAGCGGCGTCGGCAGCGACAGGACGAAACGCGGCGTCGATGGGCAACAGGAATCGATCACTGCTCCCGTCTGCCTGAGCTTTGCTCAGGCGGACCGGCAGCCGTAGCGTGTCGGCCAGGGTGATCGCCCCGGTGAGGTCCAGTTGGGCGCCAGCCGATGCCGACGAGCCTGCCAGCACCGTGCGCGCCTGCACGTCGAACGACTGTGTCTGTAGGAACCGCCCGGTCGCAGACACAACGGCCGGATCCGGGACCAAGTAGACCATGTTCACGCCGGGAACCGAGCTGGCAGACATGACCTCCGGCGGCACGTCCCGCTCCAGGCTGAGGTAAGAGCCAGAGGGCACCCACTTGTAAAAGTCCTCAGGACAGCCCAAATTCGATAAATCTGGCACTCACCGCTCCTCAGCCGACGGACGGCACAACCTGCCAGCCAGCATGAACGCTCCGCCGTAAACTCCTATTACGATCATGTTTCAATCGCAGCGTGATCGGGCCGACTCGCCGCCGGGGCATCCTCGAACGTGAATCGACCGGCAACTTCTGACAAAGGCGGCACAGTCGTGGAAACTGCATCGCCCACCGGGACGCCGGCTTGCCGTCCGGAACGAACACGAACCGGGGGGGTACCGATCGGGCCACCGCCGCCTAGCCTCAAGGCGTGAGCGCTTCCCCCCGGCTGCGGGCCGTCAGCGACCTGCACATCAGCTATGCGGAGAACCGCGCGTTCGTCCAGGAGCTACACCCGGACCACCCCGGCGACTGGCTGCTGGTGGCCGGTGACGTGGGCGAAAAGCTCGCCGACATCGAGTGGGCGCTCGAGCTGCTGAGCAGCCGCTTCGCCAGGGTCGTGTGGGCGCCCGGCAACCACGAGCTGTGGACACCGCCGGGCGACCCGCAGCACCTGCGCGGCGAGACCCGCTACCGCGAGTTGGTGGCACTGTGCCGCCGGCTGGGCGTCGTCACGCCCGAGGACCCGTACCCGGTGTGGGACGGCGAGGGCGGCCCCGCCACCATCGCCCCGCTGTTCCTGCTCTACGACTACACGTTCCGGGTGCCCCAGGCGAGCACCAAGCAGGAGTCGCTGGACATCGCGTACGCGGCCGGCGTGGTCTGCACGGACGAGGCGCTGCTGCACCCCGACCCGTACCCGAGCCGCGAGGCCTGGTGCGACGCCCGCGTCACCGAGACCGAGCGCCGCCTCGCCGAGCGCGACCCGGACCTGCCGACCGTGCTGGTCAACCACTACCCGCTGGTGCGCGAACCCACCGACATCCTGTGGTTCCCGGAGTTCGCCCAGTGGTGCGGCACCGTCCGCACCCGCGACTGGCACCTGCGCTTCGGCGCGTCCACGATGGTCTACGGCCACCTGCACATCCCCCGCACCACCTTCTACGACGGCGTCCGCTTCGAGGAGGTCTCGCTCGGCTACCCCCGCGAGTGGCGGCGACGCGGCCCGGTCCCCAATCCCGTCCGCACCATCAACCCCGCCGACGACGTGCGCCGACGCACCTCGGTCACCGGGTAAGCCCGACCACCGTCGCCAGCCGCGCCACGCCGGCCGGCGCCGGCTTGGCACGGGCAACATCGGCGATGAGAGTACGCGCCAGAGGCCGCCCCCGAACCTCAGCCGGCGCGACACTGTCCGCGTCGACAAGCGACCGCGCCGCCCCGCGCAGGTCCCCGGCGTGCACGTAGATCCGCGCGGCGTCGAGCAGGTAGGAACCCCGATACTCGGCCGGCAACCGCCGCCACACCTCCCGGCGAACGACGCTCACATGCCGTGCCAGTGCGCCGTCGACGTCACTCCGCTGCGCTGCGAGGAGCACCCGCGCCATCTCCACGGTGACCGTCCCGAAGCTGGTGCAGTGCGGGTCGTCGTACCCCCGGAGGTCGGTGGCGACGCCCGAGGCCCGGTCGATCAGCTCGGTGGCGTGGCGGTGCTCGCCGCATCCGGCGGCGGCCAGAGCGGCCTGGACCAGCAACGTCCCACCCACCGCCCACGCTCGACGGTCACCCCGCCCTGCGTGCTCGCCCTGTCCCCGTTGATCATGAAGTTGTTGTCGACTTCGATCTCCAAAAGTGCCGCTAACTTCATGATCACTGAGGTGGAGTGTCGGTGGAAGAGCGCGGTTGGCCGCCGTGAGGGTCGCCGACAGGGCCAGGCGGTCCCGGCCCGACGCGCGCAATGCCTGAGCCACCGCGATTGCCGCCGTCGCCGCGAGGACGGGGTCGTCCTGGGCAGCACCCATCGCGCGGTCGGCGGCCAGCCAGGCGAGGTCGGCCTCGTCGAGCTTGACCAGCAGCAGCGCGGTGATCCGGTATGCCTGCACCAGCAGCTCCGGCGACCTTGCGCCCTGGGCAGCGTCAAGCAGACTCGGCACCGCGCGCACCAACTGCGGGTAGTGCGCGTGCTGGTAGGTCAACCAGGCGTGCCCGACCTGCCGCCTCAGCTCGTGCATCTCTGGTGGGTTCGGCGGGGTGTCGTAGCGGGCGAGCGCGGACCGGATGTCGTCCACCCCGGCCGGGGTGCTCGTCGGGGTGCCGGGCGGCTGGCCGAGCAGCACCTCCGGATCGACTCGCAGGACGCCGGCCACCTCCTGAATGACCGAGTACCGGTCCAGGGGGCGAACGCCGCGCTCGATCTTGTCCACCCAGCTCTTCGACCTGCGCAGGCGATCGGCCAACATCTGCTGCGTCATCGACCGCCGCACCCGCCAGCCTGCGACCCGTCGTCCGATCGGCAGCTCATCACTGCTCACGCCGCCACCGCCGGTCCGGGACCGCACGGGTCGCGTCGTCCACGGGTACGCGTTCCGCCTCGGCCTGAGCCAGGATGCGCTGCTTGGCAGCCTCCCGCTCGGCCGCCTCAGCCTGTTCGCCCTTGCTCGCCGTCTCGTCGCCGCGCATGTTCACCTCCGTCGAGTCGTGGGCGCGGCGTCACGTGGGCTCGTCGCGTCCTAACTGGATGACCTGTGTGGTGAATCGAGATTCTGCGAAGTCGTGATGACGAGTTCACCGCGAGTCACGGACGGGTGGGGACGTCCTTGCTAGGGTGAGTCGTCCCCGCTATCGTCCCCGAGGCCACTGAGCAGGAGACGCGATGCCCAACGACCGTCTTCGCAACGGAATGCTCAACAAGGACCTGACAGCATCAGCGCTTGCCGAAAGGGTCGGCGTCGACCCCAAGACTGTCGAACGGTGGGTGACCCAGGCGCGAATCCCGTACCCGCGCTATCGCCACTCCATCGCCGAACTACTGGGCGAGAGCGAGTCGTACCTCTGGCCGGACGCGCTGCCGACGCAGCGGGCCGTGCAGATCAGCCAGTCGGAGCTGGTCCACATCTACCCGCGACGTGGGGCCGTTCCCACCGACCTCTGGCAGCGACTCCTGGAGCAGGCGACTCGGCAGGTTGGTGTCCTGGTCTACGGAGGACTGTTCCTGCCCGAGTTCAACCACCGGTGGATCGCGACCCTGCGCGAGAAGGCGTTGGCCGGAGCGCAGGTTGAGTTGCTGTTCGGCGACCCGGAGGGCGTGCACATCGCCGAGCGCGGGAACGCCGAGGGCATCGGTCCCGCCATGTCCAACAAGATCCTGAACGCGTTGGCCTTTTACAAGGAGCTTCAGGATCTGGACAACGTTGGGATCTACTTCCACGACACGATCCTCTACAACTCCATCTACCGCTTCGACGACGAGATGCTGGTGAACACGCATCTCTACGGCACGCCGGCCGCGTACTCCCCCGTGCTGCATCTACGGCGTCTTGGCGGCGGAGACGTGTTCGACAGCTACGTCGCCAGCTTCAACCGAGTCCTCGGCAAGAAGCGTGCCGTCTGGCCTGCGCACTGAGCCGCCGGCGGTAGGAGACTGAGCCATGGCCCGGATCGAGCACTTCAACACCCCGAACGCTCCGAAGGCGAACCGCATCGTCGTCGCCGTGACCGTCTTCGTTCAGGACGAGCACGGGCGGGTGCTGCTCATCCAGCGGACCGACAACGGCCTGTGGGCGCTGCCCGGCGGGGCCCAGGACTTCGGCGAGTACATCTCCGAGACGGCCGTCCGGGAGACGCGCGAGGAGACCGGCATCGAGGTGGAGGTGACCGGTGTGGTCGGGGTCTACTCCAACCCGAATCATGTGGTCGAGTACAACGACGGTGAGGTAAGGCAGCAGTTCTCGATCTGCTTCCGCGCCCGATACTTGAGCGGAGCGCCAACGACTAGTGACGAGTCTTCGGCAGTGCAATGGGTCGCCCGCGACGGGCTGGCCGAGCTATCAATCCACCCATCCATGCGGCTCCGCATGCAGCATGGCTTTGTAGGAGAAAACCAGCCCTACATCGGTTGAGCGACCATCCGGTCCTGCGTCCGACGTACGGCTTCAATCAACGCTGGCTCGGCCTTCCGCCAGAACCCCGTGACTAGATGATCTGGGCCGTATCGCTCACGGATCTCGGCCAGCCGCTCCTCGGTGGTAAGATCCTGGCCGTCGGGTCCGGTGGTCATGTCCGCGTACCAGAGCGCATCAGAGGCGGACGACTCCTCAAGGGGAAACTCTGCGGCTAGGACCGCACCCAACCCTCGCTCATGCGCTTCGTAGGAAGCACACGAATGATGTGCAACGAGACCGGCCAGGCGCCGGCCAAACCCTTGCCGGAGTAACCAGCGTGCCCCATCCAGCGAGTGGAACCCGGTATCGGCGATTTCCACCGCGTAGCCGATGTCGTGTAGCCACGCGGCAGCGTGGAGGATGGCGGCGTCGTCGCCGGCCAATGATCTAAGACCTCCAGCCTTAGCCGCGACAGCCTCCACATGAGACCAACGGCGCGGCAAACTGAGGGCTAAATACTGCTCGGCAACCTGTCTCGCGCGCACAACAACGTCAACCACCCTGCCAGGGTACGGCCTTCCCCGACTACTGGTCTATGGCATCGGATCTTGCTCGGTGAGAGAGATGCCCGTTGATCACGACTTCTGTCTTGGAATGACGTGGAAGATTGTTGGAAAGTTCTTGAATCAAAGTTGGTAGTTGCGCGCCCCGATAGTACTGCACTTTATGCCCGCGAGTGAGTTCGCGCCATTTGGTCGATCGCACCCTCTCCAAGGTGAAGATAGCAATTTCCAATCGCCGCAAAGAGGGCAATGATCGAAGTGTGCGCAATGCGCCGAACTCTATTTGGGGGTAGCCATATTCGAGTCCGGCCGACAATACAACGTCTCGCAGGTCATCATCCGCCACGACAACGCGCAGCGTCTCCAATTCTCCCATCGTTCGCAAAATCTCTAGTTCTGTCGGCGAAGGCCATCCGGAAACCGAGAGCTCACGCAGGTTTTGGAGATGACTGACTACAGCAGTACTAGCGCGCCGCCAGTTCTGCTCCTTATTGAAGCCGGAGAAACTTGCCCAGGCTAGATCGCGATGTGTGTAGTCAATCGCAGAAGCCATCCATGGCGAGGCTAACAAATCTATTCGCTCCACGGCGCAGGTTGCTGCAAGCAGCTTGACGCCATTGGCGACCATCGTCTGATCTATAGTTAAACGTCGAAGTTTCGGTAGTGTGTTCAGTGCTTCTATACATCCCTCGACACTCGAACCGTGCTGGATTCCTAGCACAGCGACCTCTTCGAGTTCTAAACCCGAGATGCTTGATATTCCCTCAGCTATATTGGACCTGAAAAGTATAAGACTGCGAAGCAATTCGCATCTTCGTGTAAACTTGAGGTCACTCAGATTTGCCGGACCCAACATTATCGCCCTCAAAGCCGGGTGGCGACTAAGCTGGTGAAGGGAATCTGACACTCCCTCAATTAATATGTCTGTGAGTGCAGTAAGTTTCGCGGCCGATCGAAGTTGCCGCTCAGTGCGCACGTGAACCGTAACGTCGTCTAGCCGCATACCGTTTAAGACGGTTTCCGCATAGGCCTCGACGGCAGCGTCGGGCCAATCAGCCGCCAGCTTTCCTCGTATGGCTCGGCTGTTTGACCGTCCAATTCTCGCGAGAACCGGCAACGTATCTTCGATATCGAAGCGATTCACAGCATCGATCAACAGAGTGCCTTCCCTGTCGGTCAACGACGTCGGATCAGGGATGACGTCAAGAATAACCTCGCCAGCCGCAGCGACTAGGTCGACCTGCCGCTCGTCTTCGGGCACGACCAGGCGTGAGGCCTTTTCTCGAACGGTCTCAACCAACTCCGGGTCCAACGCACCGGGGTGTTCCAAGCAGGAAACCGCTAACAGATACAACGGCCGACGAATCTCCTCAACCCTGTCGCCGCGCTCAAGTAAACCTCGGATGATCCTTTCACGCTCATCTCGCCGGCCGTGACCTATCGCCATGACGATCACCTCCCGCCAGTGATCCTCATGCGCGTGAAGGAGCATCGAGTCGATATCGCCCTCGTCGAGAATTGCGCGTGCCGCGAGGTACTCCTGAAATGTCTTGTGAAGGAAGTCGACAACCCCGACTACGGGTTCGCGCAAGACCCCGGATCGGAGCAAGAGGAAGTCGAGCACATCCGCAGGCTTAGCTTCCACGTACGGCATGGCTTGCATATATCGAGATATCCTCGCAGCCGCAGCGCCGCGTTCGCAGTCCGACCAGCCGTTCCGGACCAACCAGTATGCAAGCTGGCCGAGAAGCGCCTCCTGGTCCTGCTGAGAAAGCGTTAGCCGGTCCGCACTAATACCCCTGGCTTCGTCGCGCCGCACTAGAAGCATTTCGAGTGCGGCGCTGTAGAGGCCCATGCGATCCTGGGGCAACTGTCGATAACGTTCTAGGTGAAGGGCGCAAATCAGAGCGCACAGCAGAGGATTCGTTGCGAGCCGCCGCAAATCACGACGGCGGGCAAGTTTCTCTAGTAGCTCGGTTTCGTACATCTTGATCGATTGGCTGGTGTCATCTCGGACAGCAGTAATTGCCGTGTGCCATTGACCTACGAAAGTTCGAACGTCTGCAGCACCCATCGGAAGCAGCATGAAGGTTTCGAAGCCGTCGGGAACGAGAACCTTGCCGTCTACCGCCGGAGGCCGCGAGGTAATGACATACGTCGCCTCCGGGTACGTCACGACCAAGTCGTGTAGCCAGATCCAGACGTCTCCTCGCCTACTGCGTGGCAACTCATCAACGCCGTCAATAAGGATAAGGGCTCGGCCAGATCGCATAACGGAGGCCATCCATGTCGAAGGCGCCTCGTAGGATAGCGCTGGAGCAACCTCGCGTGGAAAAAGAGCTGGGGAAGGCAGATCTTGCAGGGCATACCGTCGGAGTGGCACCAGAAATGGAATAGCTCCAACCCATCCGACTGGAAGGTTCTGTGGAGCCTGTACAGAATTGACAGCGAGCCACTGGAGGAGGGTGGTTTTGCCTGATCCTGCTTCTCCCCGAATTAGTACCCGTTTGGCGTCGGCTAGTGCCTCATGAACCCTAAGTCGGTCAGCGCTAACCCGGCCACCTCGTGCTACCGATTCGGGGGCGGCATGAAGACTGAGGTACGCGGTGCTTAGAGAGTAGGCGTCGCTGTGCCTAAGAGTCACCCCGAACAATTGGAGACCATCAAGCTTTTTAAGCACCAGGTCGAGATATCGCCGTTCGAAGTCCTCGATCACCTGCGGCTCGGTAGTGACGGCTAGGTCCTTCACCGATGAAGCGATTTCGCCAGTCCGGCGAATTAGCTCCAGTTGTATTCGCCGCGTAAACTCGGGCTGCCGACTAACGAACTCGACGATTTGCCACGAACACTCCCTAAGGATTCGTTCGTACGCCATCGACTGACTCTCGTTGAGCGCAGCTCTGTCGATGCGCCCATGGTCTTGTGCGCGGCACTCGCGATAGAGGCGCTCCGGATCCAAGTCCATCGCAATAAGCATCGTCGCGGTAATCGGAGATATTTGGGCAAGAGTGTCGCAGGCGGCGCTCACTGCGGCCTCCCATTCTTCGCCCGCTAAATCACCGAATTCGATCTCATGAACGGCAGTCAGCGTTGTCCCTACCTGCTCGGCAAGCTTCTTGCTCAACGTGCGGGTCAGGTTGCCGACTCTTCGCCCTGGTAATTTCACCTGCCCCTCTGGATATAGGGGCTTTGCCACTGATCCGGCTCCAACCGGCCGTTCTATGGCCGCTCGCACAAGCGTGCCGATCGCAGGTCCAAGGAGCTTGGAAAGGTCCACCATGAAACCTCCAACGGCTCCGGCTGTGGGTTCACTCATTGTGCCCTATCGGGTCCACCAAGTCACTCCATAACCGGAACACACTAAAAGGCTAGATTTGGTCCATCCTGCCGTAGTTGCCCTGTGAAGACTTTTTGTACGAGATCAAGGCGGCCGATTCGCAGGCCGCTCGCGCCGCCGAACCTGGGCTGGGCCGAGGTTCGGCCCGCCGCGCCTATGGCCTTCGACGCAGCGCGACGGTGACAGCCTGCCGGCAGCGTTACCTACGAAGAAGCCCCGGGCCGCCACGATCGCTGGCAGTTCCGGGCCGTCAAGTGGTGGAAACACAGGCAGTGCCTCCGGCAGGGCGCTCGGGCGCTCTGGGATGGTAGCCGCATTCCCGACGACCTCCGTCCAGGCCGAAGCCGAGCAGTTGGGGCTGTCCGGTCAAGGTCGTTCAGACGGCGTGGGTGCTCCCCCTGTTCTACTGTGCGGACGAAGGCCGCCGGGATGGCTAGCGGGCGTTGCAGGCAGCGGCTGGTGTCGCAACAGGCCATTGATCATTGGACGGCGGCTCGCGGGGTGGCAGTCCATTGCAAGAAGGTTGGATGTGGGCCTGTGAACAGAGTCTTGTCCAGAGGCAGTGTGCCGAACCCGTCAGATCTAACAAGGATGATCGTCATGGGTGGGACTCCATCTGCCAGGTCCCGCACACCCAATGCTTGTTCGATTTCCCGAAACGCTAGGTCTCGTAGCTTGGAGTTCTGAAGGTCGGGAGAAACGAAGAAGATGACTGGGCGGAAGGGTCCGTTAAACTCCTTGTGCGTCGAATAGCTTGCGGTTCGGGCCCATTCGATCGCTTGTAGAACCCGCCTTCGTACGGCTGTGGTGCTCAATCCGCTGAGCGTGGTGACATCTACGGCCAGGTGTGGCATGTCGTCGATGTCCGAGGTCACGACAAAATCTGCTCTCTCGCGACCGAACCGGACACCGCGGACGTAGTCAAGCTTCCCCTCGTATAGGCGCTCCAGGTACAGCAGCGCCTCTTCCTGTGCTTGAATGTAGGCGAGCATTCCGCGGATTTCTTTAGTGCCCGCGTTCCTCTTCACGATCTGGAGCGCTTCGATGTTTGCGCGCGTGCCGCTTGACATCGTGGGGGCGGTTCCCTCGTTCGCCGTATCCGAGGGTTTCCGAGGGTTGGGCAGGTCCTCGGCTGTGGCACTCTGGGAATTGTCCGCTGTCGGCGCAGCCT
Source organism: Micromonospora sp. NPDC005172 (assembly GCF_040608555.1). Classification (NCBI taxonomy): domain Bacteria; kingdom Bacillati; phylum Actinomycetota; class Actinomycetes; order Micromonosporales; family Micromonosporaceae; genus Micromonospora; species Micromonospora sp. NPDC005172. The sequence goes on along the minus strand of NZ_JBEXIL010000021.1, from coordinate 83,132 downwards.
CTTCCGCTTCTGAAGACTGATCGATCGCGTCGACCGTCTCGTCGTCGGTCTCCTTGTTCTGGCGGATCGAGGAACGAATTTCGTGTCTAATTCTTTCCTGCTCCAGCTTTACGGACGTCAGGTCTTCGGACTCTCGCTCGTTCAGGCGGTCTTGTCGCGTCTTCCATATGGTGCCGCCGATGAAGATCAGCAAGAGGCCTATCGCCCCGAGCGCGATCGAGGCATGCGGCCAATGGTTAATGACCCACAAGGCTTGCCTCTGTTGTTCCAGGACGGCGGACTTAGAATCCGGGCTCAATTCGGCAAGCTGCTTTTGTGTCACCATGACGGCCTTCTGGGACCGCAACAGGAGTACGGGGAGCGCAACCGCCGAGGCTAGAGATAAGCCGCCAGCGCTCACGAGGAACTTGTGAAACTCGCTGAACTGAAGGCTAGGAAGCACGAGCCACACTACCCCATCCTCGACCGGTCGCTCCCCTGGACAGGCCGGTAGCATCCGGGGATAGGGCGCCTAAAACAGTGCTTTTCAGGTTGTGCCCGGACGGCCGGCGCGTAGGCGCGTCGGCGTGGCTAGCAGGGCTCCGGCAAAGTCGTGGCGGTGTCTGACTTGTGAGGCTTGGAGTAGAAGCGCCGCTGTTGGTGGCAGCGAGACGGGCATGACCTGTTCGGAAGATCATCAAGGTTCCTACGCCATGCTGATCGCCCGAAGTGAGTCATGCCCGCGCTGCCATCATCGCTGATCTCGTCCCTGTCCTGCGCACCGGCTCTGACCATTGCCGAAACCGCCGGTGGGCTGCCCGAAGCACTCGCCGGTCTGCCTGATCCACGCGCCAGGCGAGGTGTCCGGCACCGGCTGACGGTCGTGGTCACCGCAGCAGTGTGTGCCGTGGTCGCCGGTTACCGCTCGTACGCGGCGATCGCCGAATGGGTCGCCGACGTTCCGGCCACGACGGCTCTCGCCCTGGGCATGACTGCCGACCGGCGCCCATCGGAGGCGATGATCCGTCGACTGCTGCAGGCCATGGACCCGCAGCTCCTGACCGCGGCGATCAGTGTCTGGCTCGCCGGCCGGGCCACCGCCACCACCTCGACGGCTGGCCGGGCGATCGCCGTAGACGGAAAACCCTGCGCGGCTCACGCACCACGGACACCGTCGCCCGCCACGTGATGGCCGCGTGCGACCAGGCCACTGGCGTGGTCCTGGCCAGCATCGACGTCGACGGCAAGACCAACGAGATCACCCGGTTCGCGCCGCTGCTCGACCAGATCAGCGACCTGCACGACACCGTGATCACCGCTGATGCCCTGCACTGCCAACGCGAGCACGTCACCTACCTCGCCGAACGCGGCGCGCACTGGATCCTGACCGTCAAAGGCAACCAGCCCCACCTGCACGCCCAGCTCACCGCGCTGCCCTGGCGGGCAGTTCCCGACGCCACCCGCGATACCGACCGTGGACACGGCCGCCGCGAGATCCGCAGCTGCAAGATCCTGAGCGTCTCCACCGGCATCGACTTCCCGCACGCCGTCCAAGCCATCCAGATCCGTCGCCGCAGACGCCGCCTGGACCAGCCGAAACGCTTCACCACCGAGACCGTCTACGCCATCACCGACCTGCGCGTCCACCAGGCGAAACCGGCACAACTAGCCGCCTGGGTCCGCGGCCACTGGTCGATCGAGAACAAGGTCCACTGGGTTCGCGACGTTACCTACGACGAGGACCGCAGCCAGATCCGCACCGGCACCGGACCCGAAGTCATGGCCGCTCTACGCAACGCCGCGATCGGCGCCCTGCGCCTGACCGGAGTCACCAACATCGCCGCCGCCAACCGACATCACGCCCGCGACAGCACCCGCCCGTTGACACTGCTCGGCATCACCTAACGACTTTGCCGGGGCCCTGGCGTGGCTAGCGCCGCATCAGGGCGGCCGGGGCGTGCAAGGCTTCGCGCGGTGTGTGGCCGCTGAGCATACGTACACCAGTGAAGTACAGCAACCGACAAGACCGTGCGGAACGACTGCAACCACCATCAGACCGTCGACCAGCGGTGGGAGCCGACCTCCCTACTGCCGATCTCTGGGCTCCAGGGCTCGTCAGCTCGATCGGTCGATCTCGACACATGCCAGGAGGCCGTACGGGGCGTTTTCGAATGCAGTGGCCTCAGGGGCGGCTTGCGTCGACGGCGAAGACCTTCATCCTGGCCGAGGCTCCAGTTCTGATCTTAAGAGTGTGCTGCCCGCCCGATGGGCGGCCGCCGGTCGGCGTCCGGCGGCCGCCCCACGTCCGGTCAGCTGGCATACACCTCCAGTGCCGCCAGTTGCCCGGCCGGCCAGCCGGTGTTACCGGTAACGGTGATCCGCACATAGCGAGCCTGCGCGGCACCGAACGTCAGCGACACCGAGTTGCCCGTCGACGGATCGAACGTCCGCCCCGCCGCCCCAACCAACGTCCCAAAGCTCGAACCGTCCGTACTGCCGGCAACGGCGACGGTCTGCGTCCGAGCACCCCACGCCGACGACGGCGGCAGCTTCAGCACCACCCGTCCGACCGTGCGCGCAGCGCCCAGGTCGACCTGCACCCACTGCGGGAACGCGTTGTTGGCGCTCTCCCAGTAGCTGTTGGCGTCGCCGTCGACCACGTTGCCGGAGCCGTAGCTCTGGACGTGGCTGCTCTCCGAGGTGGACCGGCCGCGGGCCAGGTCAGAGTTGGCGGCGGCGTCGGTGGTCACCGTGACGGCGTTCGACGCGGACGAGGTGTTGCCGCCGGCGTCGCGGGCGACGACGGTGAAGGTGTACGAGGTGGACGCGCTGAGCCCACTCACGGTGGCGGTGGTGCCCGTGACCGTGGCGACGACCGTGCCGCCCTGGCGTACCTGGTAGCCGGTGACGCCCTTGTCGTCGGTCGACGCCGTCCAGGCCAGGGACACGCTGCTCGACGTCTTGACGGTCACGGCGAGACCGCTGGGGGCGGTCGGCGGGTTGTCCGTGGTGCTGCTGGAGCCGTACACCTCGACCTTGGCGAGCTGGCCCGCCGGCCAGCCGGTGTTACCGGCGATGCTCAGCCGGACGTAGCGGGCCGTGGTGGTCGTGAGCGTGCGGCTGACGGTGTTGCCGGTCGCCGGGTCGAAGGCGAACGCCGAGGCCCCGGTTATGGTCGAGAAGGAGCTGCCGTCGACGCTGCCCTGCACGGTGATGGTCTGGGTACGCGCGCCCCAGCCGGCGGGGAGCCGCACCACGAGCCGGCTGACCTGCTGGCTGGCGCCCAGGTCGACCTGCCACCACTGCGGGAACGCGCCGCTGCCGCTCTCCCAGTAGCTGCCGGCGTCGGAGTCCACCGCGTTCGACGCGGTGAACGATCCGTTCTGGCTGCTGGCCGAGGCGGACCGGCCGGCCGCGAGGTCGCCGCTGGTCGGGGGCGGGGTGCCGACAGTCGGCGGGGTGGGGCGTGTGGCGGTGAGGGCGAGCTGGCCCTTGAGCATCCGGCCACCGTCGCCGGTGATGCGCAGGTAGTAGTCGGAGGAGCAGGCGACGCCGTCCTCGTCCAGGGCCCGGATGTTCGCGCCGGCCGGGGTGGTCGCCTGCGTCTCGGACGTCTTGGCGATCTGGTTGCCCTCGTTGTACTCGTCGAACATCGACACGTAGAGGCCCTGGGAGCCGAGCCGGACCATGTTGTAGATGTGCCGCCAGTAGAAGTCGCCGTGCTTGCGGTGCCCGCCGGCCAGGTCGCCGGGCATCACGCAGGGCAGATAGTCGATGCCGCGGGCCGCGCAGTCGGCGATGTCGCCGACGTTGACGTTGTTGTAGTACGAGTCGAGTTCCTCCACCGTCCTGGCCCGGTAGACCATCCACGGTGAGATCGCGTGGAACGCGTGGTAGACGTCGAGGAAGCCGGCGCGGGAGTCCTCGATCCCCTGCCGCCACCAGGTGGGCACGCCGCCGATGACGTAGCAGCCCTGCGCCTTGAACCAGTTGATGACCTCCAGGCACGGCCCGGGGGTGAAGGGTCGGCTGGACTCGCTGAAGCCGAAGCCCCAGATGCAGACGACGGGCTTGCCGTTCTGGCGGGCGTACGCGCTGGACGCGGTGTGCGTCGACATCTTCGTCAGCCAGTCGGTCTTGATGTCGGACTGCATGGTGAGCCAGTCGGTGACGTCGTACATGATGTAGAACTTGCGGCTGTAACGCTCGGCCGCCGAGCGAACCTTGAGCGTCATGGCGTCGCGGGTCGGCCCCTCGTCGCCCGTCGGGTTGAAGCGTTGCAGGGCGGCGGTGTCGCAGCCGTACTCCTGCATCCAGCGGAAGTGGGTGTCCACGGTCTGCTGGTCGTAGGAGGAGAAGAGGGTGGCCGGCGACCCGTTGCCCAGGTTCGGGTACGCGGTGGGATAGCTGCGCGTGTACTCGCGCATGTCCGGCCAGGACACGATCGTGGTGTTGCTGGGCGAGGGCGGCTGGAACCGGTCGCGGCTCCAGTGCCACCAGCCGCCGATCGGCGCGGAGTCGCCGGGGGCGCTGAACCAGCCCTGGTAGCCGACAGTGACCTTGCCGACCACGTCCCCGGGAGGACTGGCGGCCTGGGCGGGGCTGGCGAGGAGCTTCGTGGTGGAGGCGGCGGCGAGGGCGGAGCCCGCCAACACGGACGTGACGAACCTGCGGCGGGTTACCGCCATGGCGACCACTCCTTCGGGACGGAAGGCATTGACGGCCATCGTGGCAGTTCCGAATGCGGTTCAGCAAGAGTGGGATTGATCAATGCAAAAATTCGTCAGGTTCCGGGAAGCAGCGCGAGCCTGTCATGTTTCGTGCCTTGAAAGTGCCGCTTGGATGTTTTGTACGTTTTATCCTTTTTCGATGGACATAGCAGCTCGTTGGTTGGTGACCGGAGCGCACGGCATGCTGGGTCGGGACATGGTCGACGCGCTCGCACACCACCCCGGCGCGTCCGTCACCGTCGCCGACCACGCCACGCTCGACGTCACCGATCCCGCGGCGGTCGCGCGCCTCGTGCCGGGCCACGACATCGTGGTCAACGCCGCCGGCTGGACGAATGTGGACGCCGCCGAGGAGGCCGAGGACGAGGCGACAGCCGTCAACGGCACGGCCGTGGGCCACCTGGCCCGGGTCTGCGCGGGCTCCGGGGCCTGCCTGCTGCACATCTCGACCGACTACGTCTTCGGCGGCGCCGCCCGCAGCCCCTACCAGGAGCACGAACCCACCGGTCCGGTGAACGCGTACGGCAGGAGCAAACTCGCCGGTGAAGAGGCGCTGCGGCAGTTCCTGCCCGAGCAGGGGTACATCGTCCGTACCGCCTGGCTGTACGGCGAACACGGGCGCAACTTCGTCGCCACCATGCTCGCCCAGGCCGCCGAGTCCCGCGTGGTGCGGGCGGTGGCGGACCACACCGGCCAGCCGACCTGGAGCCGGGCGCTGGCCCGGCAGTTGGTGGAGCTGGGCCAGGCGGCCCACGCCGGGGTGGCACCGCCGGGGATCTACCACGGCACCAGCACGGGCCACTCGACCTGGTACGACCTGACCCGTGCGCTGTTCGACCTTGCCGGGCTGGACCCGGAGCGGGTCCAGCCCGTGTCGCACACGATGTTTCCCCGCCCCGCGCAGCGTCCCGCCTACGGCGTGCTGGGGCACGGGCGGTGGCGGGTGGCCGGGGTGAGCCCGCAGGCGCCGTGGCGGGAGCAGCTCGAGGAAGCGTTGCGGACACCGGTGTTCGCCGCTCTCGCCGGGACCGCCCGCGCCCGCTCACCGCGCCTCGAGACGTCGGGGCGGTAACCGCACGGCGCGGGCGTCCCGACGCCTTACTGGGTCGCCGCCACCGGGTCGAGGTCGCGCGCCTGGGTGAGGACCCGGCCGCCGTGCCGGCGACGGGCGTCCCGCACCGTCATCCGCACACCCTCGGTGAGGCCGACCTTCGGGTACCAGCCGAGCAGCTCACGGGCCTTGCGGATGTCGAGCGCCATGGCGCGTACCTCCCCCGGCCAGGGCAGCGGCTCGTAGCGGGCCGCGGCCTCCACGCCGCACGCGTCCCGGACGGCGTCGTACACCTCGTTGATGCTGGTCTGCCGCCCCGAGGCGATGTTGACCATCCCCGCCCCCGGGTGGTGCGAGGCGACGGCAACCGCCTCGGCGACGTCACTGACGTGGATGAAGTCCCGGGTCTGCGCGCCGTCGTCGTAGATGACCACCTGCCGACCACGGACCAGGGCATCCGCCATGAGGGACACGACACCGCAGTCGCCGCCCTCCTGCCGGGGGCCGTAGACATTGCCGAAGACCATCGAGGTGTACGCCAGGCCGTGCTGCCGCCCGTACCAGTCGAGGTAGTGCGCGGCGGCGGCCTTGCTGATGCCGTACGGGCTGACCGGCGCGATCGCGTGGTCCTCACGGATCGGCAGCTCGTTGGCGGGGACCCCGCCGAAGATGGCGCTGCTGGCCGCATTGATGACCAGCCGTACCCCGCTACGGACGCAGGCGTCGAGCACGTTGACGGTGCCGAACACGTTCACGTCGGCGTCGTACAGGGGTGAGCGGCGGGCCGCGGGAACGCTGGGCTGCGCGGCCAGGTGCACCACCACCTCAGGCTGCCACTGGTGCACGATCTCCAGCCCCTCTGGAGTGCGGATGTCGCCGGTCACCACGTCGGCCTCGGTCAGCCCGCCGTACGCGGCGTCGGCGAGGTTCTCCAACCGCCCGGTGGTGAAGTTGTCGAGGACGCGCACCTCGCTTCCCATCAGCATCATCCGGGCGACCACGTGGCTGCCGATGAAGCCGGCGCCGCCGACCACCAGAACGCGACGGGGCACCGGGATTGCCGACGGTTCGGGACCGACGGCGATGTCTGGCAGGACCATCTGGAACTCCTCGGTACGACAGGGCCGTCGGTCGGTGCCGACAACCCGGGCTCGGGCCATCAGCGCGGACCTAGAACGCCTGAAAGGGAACCTTTCACCACCCAGGTTGCCGTCATATAGCCATGCTCGTCCCCAGAATCCTTTTTTTGCCGTTTTGACCCTCTTGGGGTTTTTGTCCTTGAGACTTGCTCCCGGGGTGCTGGCTGGCATGCCCGCGAGTCCCTTACCGAGGAGGTCGACGCGTTGAGGAAGACCCGGGGTCCCATCGCTGCGGGCCACTCTCCGGCGTCGCTCCACCGCGCCGACGTCCCGACCGGTATCGGTGCGGTGTCGCGGTCACCGGCGGGAGTCCACCAGGTGTCCGTCCACCGCGCCGAGCGGCGCGAGCGGGCCCCGAGGCCGGATCAGAGCAGCCGGCGGGTACGCGTGGTCGTCATCGAGCCGAACGACGTCGCTGCCGTGCCCGACCGGCTCGACGAGGAGTTCGACGTCGCCGCCCGGCTGCCGATGCCGCCGCGCGCCGAGGACGTGGCGGCGGTCCTCACCCGTGTCCGCCCACGACTGCTGCTGCTCAAGCACTCCCTGGAGAGCGTCGACGAGCGCCTGATGACCAGTTGCCTGAGCGCCGGAGTCGAGATCCTGGTGTTGGCACGACCGGTCTACGGCCTGCTGCGCGCGCCGGCGATGGCCCGTTTCGGCGGGCTGCCCTGGATCCGCCTCGGCTCCGGCGCGGGCCGACCTCGGCACGAACGCCTCAAGCGCGCCTTCGACCTCGCCGTGATCCTGCTCAGCGCCGTCGTGGTGATCCCGCTGATCGCGGCGATCACCGCCGTGGTCTCGTTCACCGGTCCGCCGTTCTACCTCCAGGAGCGCGTCGGCGCGGGCGGCCGGCTGTTCCGGCTGGTCAAGTTCCGGACCATGCGGGTCGGCGCGGAACGGGCCACCGGACCCGTCCTCGCCCAGCCGGACGACGCCCGGATCACCCGGCTCGGACGCTGGCTACGACGCTCCCGTCTCGACGAGCTGCCCCAACTGTGGAACGTCGTACGCGGCGAGATGAGCCTCGTCGGCCCACGCCCCGAACGCCCGGAGTTCATCGCCGGCTTCGAACGCCTGCCGCACTACGACCTGCGGCACCTGATCCGTCCGGGGCTGACCGGCATCGCGCAGCTCACCGGCGGCTACGCGGCCACCGTGGAGGACAAACTCCGCTGCGACCTGCTCTACCTCAACTGCCGCTCGATGCGGGTCGACCTGGCCCTGCTGCTGCTGACCGTCGTCGAGCTGTTCCGGGGGTTCCCCCGTGGGTAGCGCCACCGACACGGTCGACACCCGGGTCACCCGCAACACGGCCAGCATGCTGGGCGCGCGGGTGGTCATGGCGGTGTCCGGGCTGGTCTCGGTGCCGGTCGTCTACCAGAGCCTCGGGTCCCGCGAATTCGGCGTCTGGATCGTGCTGGCCGGCCTGCTGGCCATGGCCGCACTGGTCGATCTCGGACTCGGCTCCGCGCTGGTGCGCGAGGTCGCCAAGGCCGTGAGCGCGGCGGACCGTGACCTGGTGCGCCGGCTACAGGGGCTGACGCTGGGCTGGGCCGCGCTGCTCGGACTGCTCACCGTGGGGGCGCTCGGCGTCTGCTGGCCGTGGCTCACCGGGCTGCTGCGGCTGGGCGACCTCGCCGACGAGGCCTGGCACGCCACGCTCTGGCTGGTCCTCGGCCTGGTGGCCGGTGCCGTCGAGCTGCCCTGGCGTGCCGTGCTCGAAGGCGGCCAGCGGTACGGGTCGCTCGCCGCGATCAGCGCCAGCACCGCCGTGCTCGGCGCCGCACTGGCAATCCTGGTGGTACGCCTCGGCGGCGGCCTGGCGGCGCTGGCCGCCTCCGCCGCCGCGACCGGCGCGATCCGTACGCTCCTGCTCGCCGGGGCCGCCCACCGGCAACGCCCGGACCTGTCGCCACGCTGGGGACGGCTGGGCCTGCCCGACGCACGCCGGATCGGCGGCTACGGCATGCGGGTGCAGGTGTCCGCCGGGGCCGGCATGGTCAACGTGGAACTCGACCGCCTCGTCCTCGCCGGGGTCTTCGGCCCCGCCGTCGCCGGCGACTTCGACCTGGGCAGCCGCCTGCTCAACCTGCTGCGCCTACCACCGAGTCTCGCCCTCGTCGTGCTGTTCCCGGCCGCTGTCGCCCGCTCGGTCAACCGCGGCGCCGGCATGTCGGACCGGTTCTACCTGGCGGCCACCCGATACCTGGCGCTGTTCCTCGCCCCGTCCGCCGCAGCCCTGATGGTCAGCGCCGACCCACTGGTCCGGCTCTGGCTGGGACACCAGGTCCCCTGGGCCACGGTGAACATCCTCGTGCTCACCCCCGCCTACGCCCTCAACCTGATCAGCGGGGCGACAACCATCATGGCCCGGGCCGAGGGCCGACCCGGGCTGGAGACGCGGTACGTGCTGCTCTCCGTCGTGCTCAATGTGGCCCTCACGGTGCCGCTGATCTGGCTCTGCGGGCCGCTGGGCGTACCCCTGTCGACAGCCCTGGCCGTGGTGCTCAGCACCGCGTACTTCCTGGTCTACTTCCACGCGGCGACGGCCCGGCGGCTGACGCCGCTGGTACGGGTGATCTGGCCGCCGATCGCCGTGGCGGTCGCGGCCGGACTGGTTGCCAGCGCGGCGAGCCGCTACCTGCCGGACGGCCCCGGGCGACTCGACGCCGCCCTCGCCGTCTCCAGCCGCGCGGGCCTGACCCTGCTCGTCGCCGCCGCGTTGCTGGCCGTCGGCGGACACCTCAGCGCGAGCGACCGGACGCGGCTGCGCCGGCTGTTGCGTGCTCCCTCGGCCGTCCTGGCCCCGACGGCAGGTGGCCCGCGATGAGCGTGGACCGCAGTACCGCCCGATGCCTCGTCTGTGGGCCGCGGCAGGACCACCGACCCGAACTCGGTGGGCTGCTGCGCCGCTGCGCGGCCTGCGGGTTCGCCTGGACCGCGCAGGAGCAGGCCGAGGCGGACGGGCGCTACGACGAGGACTACTTCGCCGACGGCGGCTACGACGACTACTTCCGGGCCGGACCACGCCGGTTCGAGGCGGGCCGGCGGCTGCGGTGGCTGCGCTCGGCAACCCGACCCACCACCCTCATCGAAGCCGGCTGCGCCGGCGGCTACTTCCTCGAAGCCGCCCACCACGCCGGCATCAACGCCACCGGCAT
>NZ_JBEXIL010000021.1:0-72974 GCF_040608555.1 Micromonospora sp. NPDC005172 | reverse complement strand
CCGCCCACACCGCCCTCACCCCCGGCGGCTGGCTCGCCCTCGAAGTCCCCAACATCGCCTCCGCCGCCGCCCACCGACTCGGCACCGACTGGCCCGGCCTCCAGCCGCGCTACCACCGCTGGCACTTCACCCCCGCGACGCTGACCCGGCTCGTGACCGACGCCGGCTTCGAGGTGGTCCGGCAGGACACGGCGGTCTTCCGCTACTACATGCCGCTGCGCTACCGGCTGCGGCACGCGCGACACCTCCTACCCGCCGACCTGATCGGGCTCCGCTCACCGCGGCTGACCCATCCGCGCCTCGGCGACCTGCTCCGGGTGATCGCCCGGACGCCACAACACCGACGGAGTACCCGATGAAACTTGATGGGATCGAGCTGGTCCGGTGCCGGCTCTGCGGCCGCGCCGGCGGGCACTCGCCGACGCTCGGCGACCTGCTGTGGAGCTGCCCCGACTGCGGCTTCGTCTGGACGGCCGGCGACGCGCCGGACCCGGAGGAGTTGTACGACGAGGCGTACTACACCACCGACGGGTACCAGGAGTACTTCGCCTCGGCCGGTCAACGCCGGTTCGAGGCCGCCCGGCGGCTGCGGTGGCTGCTCTCGGCAACCCGACCCACCACCCTCATCGAAGCCGGCTGCGCCGGCGGCTACTTCCTCGAAGCCGCCCACCACGCCGGCATCAACGCCACCGGCATCGAAGTCAGCCACGCCGCCGCCCAGTACGCCCGCGACCACCTCCACATGCCCGTCCGCCAGGGCTACTTCGAAACCATCGCACCCACCCTCACCGCCGACACCATCTGCGCCTTCCACGTCCTCGAACACGTCCAAGACCCCCGCGCCTTCCTGCACGCCGCCCACACCGCCCTCACCCCCGGCGGCTGGCTCGCCCTCGAAGTCCCCAACATCGCCTCCGCCGCCGCCCACCGACTCGGCACCGACTGGCCCGCCATCGCTCCGGCGTACCACCGGTGGCACTTCACCCCGGACACGCTCACCCAGATGCTGGTGGAGACCGGTTTCCGGGTCATCTCCCACGACACGGTCTTCTCGCGGTTCTACTGGCGACCGGCTGCCCGACTGCGCAACGCACGGAACCTCCTGGTCGCCGACGTCGCCGCCAGCCGTTCACCCCGGGTGACGCACAGCCGGCTCGGCGACCTGCTGCGGATCTTCGCCCGTCGGGACGACCGGAGCGTGTCGTGATGGGCGCCCCACTGCTGTCGGTCCTGCTGATCAGTTGGAACACGCGCGAGCAGACCCGGCAGTGCCTGGAGTCGCTGGCCGCGACCGCCCCCGCCGACCTGGACTACGAGGTGGTGGCCGTCGACAACGCCTCCTCCGACGGCTCCGCCGACATGCTCGCCGACCAACCTCGGGTCCGCCTGATCCGGAACAGCCACAACACCGGCTTCGCAGCCGCCGTGAACCAGGCGTACCGTCGGTCGACCGGGCAGTTGGTCCTGCTGCTCAACAGCGACATCCGGTTCCACCCGGGCGCGCTGTCCCGGATGGTCGACCATCTGCGGGAACGGCCGGACGTGGCCGGGGTCAGCCCGCTGTACCTCAACCCGGACGGCACATTCCAGCAGCACTACGTCCAGCAGCCCAGCTTCGCCGCCAGCATCGCGCTGGTCACCGCGCTGCGCCGCGTGCCCGGGTTCCGCCAGGCGCTGCACCGGTTCCAGATGCGCGGCGAGGACTTCAGCCGCCCCCGGCAACTCGCCTCCGGTAGCTGCATGCTGCTGCGCCGTTCGGTGCTCGGACGACAGACCATCTTCGACGAGACGTTCCCGGTCTACTGGAACGACGCCATCCTGGCCCGTCAGCTCCAGCAGGCCGGTCACCAACTGTGGATGCTCCCCGACGCGGTGGTGACCCACAGCCGAGGAGCGTCCTGCCGGCTACTCGGGCCGGCCATCCGCTTCCGACACCTCCTGGGCAGCATGGTCGGCTACCTGCGGACGACCCAACCCCGGCACCGGATGGCGGTGTTCCAGGCCGTCCTGCTCGTCGACCACCTGGTCAAGCGGCTGTTCGGCCGACACGTCCAGCTGGGTATGGCCGACCTGCTCGCCGCCCTGCGCGGCGACGTCGGTCCGCTGCCCGACGGCGACACCCGCGACTGGGTGGTGCTGTTCAGCCGCAACCGCTGGTCGGTCGAACGACACCAGACCGAATTGGAGCAGCTGGCGACCGGGCAGCGGTTGCTCTTCGTCGACCCGCCGGGCCGTCGTCCCCGCTGGCGGTGCGAGATGACCCCGATCGGCTCGACGGCCTGGCGCGCCGTCGCGCCGACCGCGCTGCCGCTGGGTGACGCGTTGCCACCGGTGAACTGGATCAACCGCCGGATCGCGGCCGGCGCCCTGCGGCGCTGGCTGGACCGACAGGCCGGCGCTCGCCTGCTGCGGCTCGACGACGAGCGCGCCCGACCCGTGCTGGGCCGGCTCGGCGAGGACGAGGTGCTGCCCACCGTGGCACCCCGACCGATGCAGGGGTCGCGCCGTGGTTGAGAGCACGCTTCGCCCATCGGCGCCGACCGACGACTCCACGGTCACCGACGACCGGGACTGGGTGGTCGTCTTCAGCGGCACCCCGTGGGCCAACGGCGCCCACCGCCAGCACGCCCTGGCGCGCGAGCTGACCGTCGACCACCGGGTGCTCTTCGTCGACCCCGCCGGGCACCTCCCCCGCTGGCGGCTGCGCGTCCGCCAAGTGGCCGACGGCCTGTGGCAGTGCGCCGGGCCCGCGCTGCTGCCGCTCGGCCGGCACCTGCCGCCGGTCAACCGGATCAACCGCTGGTTCGCCGCGCTCCGGCTCCGCCGCTGGTTCCGCCGGCATGCCGATTCGGTACGACTGCTGTGGCTGGACGAGGACCTGGCCGCGCCGGTCGCCGCCCGACTGGACGCGTCCGCCGTGGTGTACGACGCCACCGACCTGGACTGGACGTTCACGAGACGCTGGAACCGTCGGCACCTGCGGCGGGCGTTGGACTCCGCCGTCGGCGCGGCCGACCTCGTCCTCGCCTCGTCCAGCGCGCTACCGGAACGGATGCCCGCCGTCGACCCCGCGCCCGTGGTGCTGGCCAACGGATGCGATCCGGAGCACTTCTCGCCGGACGGCCCCGTCGCGCCCTGGTTGACCGGGATGCGCCGGCCACTGATCGGTTACAGCGGGGCGGTCGACACCCGCGCCTTCGACGGGGACCTGGTCGCCGAGGTCGCCCGGGCGCACCCCGAGTGGACCTTCGTGCTGATCGGCCCGTCCACCCGTGCCGGCCGCGCCCCGCTGCTGCACCTGTCCAACGTGCACCTGGTGGACGCCGTCGGCTTCGCCGAGGTGCCGAACATCCTGCGCGCCTGCGACGTCACCGTCATCCCCTACCGGGTCGGCAGCCTCGTCGACTACGTGCACCCGAAGAAGTGCTACGAGTACCTGGCCCTCGGCAAGCCCGTCGTCGCGACACCGCTGCCCGCGCTGCGGGCACTGGCCGACGTCATCGCCCTCGCCGACGACGCGGAGGGCTTCGCCGCCGCCATCGACGCTGCGCTGGACGGTGCTGACGCCCCCGAGCAGGTGGCCCTACGTCGGGCGGTCGCCACCCGCAACAGCTGGTCGATCCGGGGTGTGCGGCTGCGCTCACTGCTGGCGGGGTTGCCGCGATGAGAGTGCCGATCGTCGCACCGACCGTGCTCCTCGGCGGCGCCGGGCTCGGTGCCCTGGTCACCGTGGTCACCCTGCTGCCCGGGCCGGTCGGACTGGCCGCCGCCGCCGGCGTACTCGCCTGTGGCGTCTTCCTGCTCTGGCCCTGGGCGGTGCTGCCGGTCGGCATCATCGGCGGCGCCGTGATCGGTGCCGTGCTCAGCGGCGGCGACGTCCGGGGATTCATCGCGGTGAAGGTGCTGCTGCTGGCCGCCGGCGGTGCCGCGCTGGCCGTGCGGCACTGGCTGCGGGTGGAGGGGCCGACTCGGCGTACCCCCGCCGACCTGGGCATGCTGACCCTCATCGGGTTGACCGTCGTGGCCGCGGTCTACGGCCTGGCCGTCGGCAACCGCTCCGGGGAGGTGCTGGTCGCCGCGTACCAGATGGCCACGATCCCGGTGTACTTCTTCGTCGCGACCCACACCCTGACCACGGCCCGGCGGATCCTGGCGGCCGGGGTCCTGTACGTGGTGCTGGCGGGCACCTTCACCGCCCTCTCGGTCACCACGCCGGGACGGCACGGCGGACTCATCACCCTGATGGCGGTCCCGCCGCTGATCTGGGCCGCCGGTCGACTGCGCGGGTGGCGCCGCAACGGCGTCCTCCTGCTCGCCGGGTTCTTCGCCGTCGACGTCCTGCTGGCGTCGTACCGGGGAATCTGGCTCGCCGCCGCGCTGGCCCTGCTGGTCATGCTGGTCCGTGGTGGTCGGGCCGTCCGCACCGGCCTGGCCGCGACCGCCGCCGCCGCGGTCGCGGTGGCGGCGGTCCTCGCCCTGCAACCGGGGGTACGGGACCGGGCCGGCGAGATCGCCAAGGGCCTGGCGCAGTCGGCCGGCTACCGGGGTGCGGAGTCGTCGGTGGGCCTGGGTGTCTTCGCCGACCAGCCGCTGGTCGGCGCCGGCCTCGGCCAGAGCACGCCGGGCGTCTACCTGTCGGGCTTCACCCTCACCGACGTCGGGCCGGTCTACCACGCCTTCTACGTCACGGTACTGGCGAACCTCGGACTGGTCGGCCTCCTGCTCGTGCTCTGGCCGATCCTGCGCAGCATCCGCGTCGGCCTGCGCAGCCGGGACGGGATCACCCTGCCGTTCGCGGCGCTGTCCTGCGGCTTCCTGGCCGCCGCGGTCTTCGCGGCGCCGACCGACGGGCACTGGGAACTGGGCCTGTTGCCGGCACTGACCCTGCTCGCCGCACAACGGGACGGTGCGCCGCTCCGACGATTCGCGGGAGCGCCGCTCCTGCACCGTCCGCTGCACCGGACGGGAGTCACGGTATGAGTAACGCCGACGCCACCGCCGTCGTGGTGACCCACAACTCGGAGCGGCAGATCGTCGCCGCCCTGACCGCGCTGCGGCAGGAGGGACTGCCGGTACGACTGGTGGACAACGCCTCCACCGACGGCACGGTCGCGCTCGTCCGACACCGTTTCCCGGAGGTGACGGTCCTCGCCAGCACCACCAACACCGGCTTCGCCAGCGCGGTGAACCGGGCCGCTGCCGGGATCGACACCGACGTCGTACTCCTGGTCAACCCGGACTGCGTGGTCACCCCCGGCATGGCCGCGGAGCTGGTCCGGGTCATCAGGAGTCGACAGTCGGTGGGCATCGCGGGACCACGGCTCGTCGACGCGTACGGCCGAATCGCGATCAGCGCGCACCGGTTCGAGTCCCTCGGCACGGTGCTGGCCAGCCGTTTCGGTGGGTCGCTGGCACCGGTCGCGCTGCGCCGGCTGCTCAGCGGCCGGCAGCGCCGGGCCGCCTACGACGCCTGCGTACGGGGAGCGCAGCCGGTGGCGGTGGACTGGGTCTCCGGGGCCTGCCTGGCGGTACGCACCGACCTGTTCGAGGCGGTCGGCGGGCTCGACGAGGGCTACTTCCTCTACTACGAGGACGAGGAGCTGTGCCTCCAGGTCGCCCGGCGCGGCGCCGAGGTGCTGTACGTGCCGTCGGTGACCGCCCTGCACACCGGCGGCGCGAGCAGCTCCGATCCGGCCTGGATCTGGCCCCACCTCTACCGCAGCATGCTGCGGTACTTCGCCCGGCACCGAGCCGGCACCCTGCACGCCGTACGCGGTGTCGTGCTGCTGCGCGCCCTGATCGGTATCGGCCTGGCCGGTGTGCGGATGCCCCTGCAACCCCGAGCCGGGACGGCGCGGTTGCGGGCCTGGACCCGCATCGGCCGGATCGCGGTCACCCGAGGAGAGACGAGAGGAGGAGCGTGATGCACGTCCTGATCACGGTGGCCGGCAAGCGCACCGAACACTGGACGGACCTGTTCGACGTGCTGTGTGAACAGCCCGACGTCACCCTGACCGTACTCGCCGCGGACGTGTCCCCGGTGACACGACGCGAGCTGGCCCGGCTCAGTGCGCGACACCGCCGACTGCGGTACCACGTCGTCCCGCACCTGCTCGGCGAGTCGCTGACCGGACACATGGCCTCGGTGCTGTTCCGTGTCCCCGGCGGCCACGACGTGACCACTACCCGCCCCGACATCCTGCATGTCATCGGCGAGGCGGCCTACCTCACCACCTGGCAGGCCCTGCGGCTGCGTCAACGCTGCTGGGCCGGGGTGCCCACCACCCTGTACGCCGCGCAGAACGTGGTGACCCGGTTCCCGGTGCCCTTTCCCCGGATCGAGCGACAGTCCTATCTGTCCGTCGACCACGCCTTCCCGATCACGCCGGCCGCGCTGCACGTGCTGCGCGTCAAGGGCTACCGCGGCCCGGCCACGATCGTCCCGCTCGGTGTGGACACCCGGGTCTTCCGCCCGTTGCCCACCGATCCGGCGATGCGCCCGTTCACCGTCGGATTCGTCGGACGGTTCGAGCCGCACAAGGGCGTGACCGACCTGCTGCGCGCCGCCGAGCTGATCGACTGCGACGTGTCGCTGGTCGGGGACGGCAGCCTGCGCGGCGAGATCGAACGGGCGGCCGCGCGACGGCCCGGCCGGGTGCACCGGCACGGCTGGGCCGGGCACGCCGAACTGCCCGGGTTGCTGAACCGGATGGACACGTTGGCGATGCCGTCGGTCGAGGTCGTGCAGCGCAACACCCTGCCCTGGGTCGGCATCCCGTTGCGCGAACAGTTCGGCCGGGTGCTGGTCGAGGCCATGGCCTGTGGCGTACCGGTCGTGGGCAGCGACGTCGGCGAAATTCCCTACGTGGTGGGCGATGCCGGCCTGATCTTCCCCGCTGGCGACGTACCCGCGCTGGCGGCCCGCCTCGCGCTACTGCGCGACGATCCCTCACTCGCCGGCCGGCTGGCGAACCAGGGGCTGCACCGAGCGGACGCCGAGTTCGACTGGGACCGCATCGCCGACACCCTCTGCGCCACCTGGCGCGGGCTGCTGTCCCCCACCCGCCCCTTTCGCACACCGCCCGCCGAGGCCGGGCACTCAACAAGAGAGGCAATCGCCTGATGAGCGCGTCGATAGATGTCAAGGGTCTGCTCGGTGCCTCGTGGCGCCGCGTGGGCGTACCGCTGATCGGCCTGTGCGCGGGCCTGGCCGCCGCCCAGGGGGTCACCGCACTCCTACCGGCCCGTTACGAGGCCGAGGCGTCCGTGCTGGTCAGCGCCGAACAGACCGACGAGAGCCGACCCGCGGACCTGGCTCTCGCGCAGAACCTCACACCCACCATCGCCCGGCTCGTCGGCTCCCGTGAGGTCGCGATCGAGACGGCGCGCACGCTGCGACTGCCCGAGCACGCGGTACTCGGCCACGTCAGCGGTGAGTACGAACTCGGCCTCCAGATCATCACCGTGCACGCGAGTGCCGGTTCCGGGGCGCAGGCCGCCGCTATCGCGAACGTGGCCTCCCGTGCCGCCAGCGAACGCCTCAGCAAACTGGAGATGGGCGGCCCGACCAGAATCAGCGCCCGGGTGCTCGACACCGCCAGCACGCCGGCCATCCCCGCCTTCCCGAAACCGATGTTGAACGGCGTACTCGGGGCCCTGGCCGGGCTTCTGGCCGGCTGGGGCGCGACGCTCCTACGCGACCGGTTCGACAGTCGACTACGCGACGTCGGGCAGGTCGAGACGCGCCTGGGCCTGCCGGTCCTCGGCGTGCTGCCGAAGCTACCGCGCCGGTTCTCCCGCCACCACGCCAGCGCGCTCTACGCGCGCACCGACGTCACCGACGCCGTACGCGCCACGATCTCGACGCTCAGTGTGCTCACCGCCCCGCTGCCACGCCGGAGGCTGCTGGTCACCAGCGCCCACGACGACGACGGCAAGGCGCTGGTGACCGCGCTGCTCGGTCTCGGCCTGGCCGACGAGCACTGCCGGGCCACCCTGGTGGACGGGGCGGTACGGGACCCGGTGTTGTCCGGCCACTTCCCGGAGGCGCCACACACCTGGCAGCAGGTCCTGGCGCAGAAGTGCTCTCCGGTGCGTCTGGTCGACTTCCCCACCCTGACGGTGCTGCCGGCCGAGCCCCGCGAGGGCGCCGACACGCGGGCCCTGCACGACCTGGGCGGGCTTCTCAACACGTTGGGCGAGGACGAGGACTGCGTACTCGTGCACGCGCCGCCGATCCTGGCGGGACGGGAGATCTCCGCCTTCGCCCAGCACGCGGACGGTGTGCTGCTGGTCATCCGGGCTGGCCGGACGAACCTCGACGACGGTACGCGGGCAGCCCGGCTCGTCCAGCGCCTCGGACTTCCCCTGGCCGGTGTCGTGGTGATCGGGGCGGAGGCGCGGACGGACAACCGCGCGGCCGCGCAACAACCGGCCCCGCCGCTGGACGCCGTCCAGGACACGCTGTCGCTGCCGTCCGCGAGGTCGGGCGCCGTCATCCGGGAGTTGGTCAGCGCGCTCGTCGAGGACTCCTCGGGTAGCAGTGGCGGTCGGCATCGCCGGCAGGCCGCAGAGCCGGGCGGATCGGGTCGCGCGCCCGGAAGCGGCAAGACGGTCGAGGGCACCGCGGTCGAACGGCCGACTCCGGTCGAGCGGTCGACGCCGACCGACCGGACCGCCCCGGCCGAGCGGTCGCCGGCCTCCCACGCGGCGGTCGTGTCCACCCGCGTCGAGGACGCCATCACCGAGCCCAACCCGGTGGTGACCGACGTCCCGCAGCGCCCCGAGCAGGCGGCGACGCCGCGCGTCCAGCCCGGACAGGCGGATGGCTCACCGACCCGGGGCAGCGCCGCCGGAGTGAGCGTGCTCGGCCGGCCACTGGCCCGGCCCGAGGCGACCTGGCGGACGGCGATGACCGAGTCCGTCGCGTCGCCGTCGTCGCCGCAGACACCCATTCCCGACCCGACGGGTCGGTGGTCGTCCTACGGGCAGGAGCTACTGCCCGCCGGGCGACCGAGTACGGAACGACTCTCGTCCACGTCCATCGTGCTGCGCCGGGCGGTCGCCGTCGGCGACTCCGAACGCTGGGGCTGACGCACGAGGGACGGCTGGCCGCACGCCCCGTCGGACCGCCAGTTGCCGATCACAGACACCGATAAGGAGATTGCCGATGAGTGAGATGTTGGCGCCGACCCAGTCATCCGACCGGATGCTGGACGATCCCCGTGCGCTCTACTGCGACCTGCTCAAGAAGGCGTTGACCAGATACGTCTTCCGCGAGACGTGGATGCCCTACCAGCCGCGCCGGGGTTCCCTGCACGGCCGGCTCCTGCAGCGCGGCCGGCATCTGCTGCAGCGCAAGGGGCTGGAACTGGTGCTCCAGTTCCCGTTCGACCCGGAGGCACGGGCCAACGGCCGGGACTGGCCGCCGGAGGCCGACACGATGATCGGCCTGCGCCGGCTGGACAACCTGGAGCAGTGCATCGCGGACGTGCTGGACCGGGGCGTACCCGGCGACCTGATCGAGACCGGGGTCTGGCGGGGCGGCGCGACCATCTTCATGCGCGGAATGCTGCGCGCCTACGGCGACCGGGACCGCACGGTGTGGGTCGCGGACTCGTTCCGTGGTCTGCCGAAGCCGGACCCCCGCCGGGTCGAGGACGTCGAGGACGCGCTGTGGCAGGTGCCCTTCCTGGCCGTGTCGCAGGAGCAGGTGCAGGCGAACTTCGAACGGTACGGGCTCCTCGACGACCAGGTCCGCTTCCTCAAGGGCTGGTTCTCGGACACCCTGCCCAGCGCTCCGGTGGAACGCCTGGCGGTGATGCGTCTCGACGGGGACCTCTACGACTCGACGATGGTGGCGCTTCGTTCGCTCTACCCGAAGCTGTCGGTCGGGGGGTACGTGATCATCGACGACTACCACGCCGTACGCGGATGCAAGCAGGCCGTGGACGACTTCCGTGCCGAGCACGGCATCGAGGACGAGCTGCACCAGGTCGACTGGACGTGCCGCTACTGGCAGCGGTCGCGCTAGCTGTACTGCTAGGCCGTGTGTCAAAGCCCCTGGCCGGCCTGCGGAGGCCGAGAGGACCGGCCGTTTCGGCCGTTGGCGAACCGCCGCTCGCGGGCCCGTGGTCCGGCCGGATCGGAGCCGCCCGCTCCATTGAGCGTGATGCCTGTGAGTCATCTTGATGCCTCACAGGCATCACCCTCATTGTGGTGTCCGCCGTCCGCCGTCCGCCCCTCGGCTCGACCGAGGACCTTGACAGACGGCCTAGACGAGTAAGTCGAGCGGTATACCTCAGAGTCATATTCATTCCTCTGAGGTATACCGCTCAATGCCGTGTCCGCCTCCTACGGAGGTGCGGCGCGGCTCAGTTGGCCGGTGCCGTCTGCGGGTTGGTCGCGAGCCACTGGGTGACCCGGTCCTCGCGCACGGCCGCGAAGAGAGCCTGGGCCTTCACCTCGTCCAGCCGTACCGCGGACCCGGCCGGGGTCTGCAGGTTGGGGTCACTGAAGGGGACGGTGACGAACTGGACGGTCTCGGGCTTCACCCGGCGCACCGCGAGGGCGAGGTCGGCCAGATTGAGGTCACGGTCGACGATGAGTGACTCGGCCGCCGTGGTGAGCACCCGGTCGAGTCGGGTCGGGTTGGTGAGCAGACTCGTCGCGCTGATCCGCTCCGCGAGGGCACGGACCACCAACTGTTGGTCGTAGATGCGCCCGAAGTCGCCGCCGGGCACCCCGTGCCGCTGACGCATCAGGTCGTCGGCGGCCCTGCCGTCCAGGTCGTGGCAGCCGGCGGTCCAGGTGACCCCCGTGTCCGAGGAGGTGACCGGGTACGGCAGGCAGACGTTGATGGCGCCCACCGCGTCCACGAGCTTGCGGACGGCGGCGAAGTTGGCCACCAGCACCCCGTCCAGGGTCAGACCGGTGAGCTTGGCGACCGTCTCGGCGGCCAGCGCGGCGCCGCCGAAGGCGAACGCTGCGTTGATCTTGTTGAGTCCGCCGGACCAGACCCCTCCGGCGGCGGGGACGTCGACGTAACTGTCCCGGGGTATCGAGACGACGGTGGCCGCGTCCCGGGCGGCGTTGACGTGCACCAGCATGAGCGTGTCCGACCGCTGACCGGGGTAGAGAGCCTGATCAGGCTCACCGTCGCGCGAGTCCGATCCGAGCAGCAGCAGGTTGAGGGGCCCCGACTCCCAGCGGCGTTCGTCGTGGGGCGCGGTGCCCTGTCCGAGGATGTCCTCGCGCTGTACCCGACTCTCGTACCGGTGCTTCAGGCCGAAGCCGACCGTGACGAGGCCCGCGCAGAGCACCGCGAAGACCAGGGTCAACCCGATCATGGCTTTCTGCCAGCCCGCCATCGCCCGCCATCGGGACGTTGCCGCCGGGCCCGTCCTGCCGGGGTAACCGGTCACCATCTTGACCACCTCTGCGCCACCTGTCGGGACATCGAATCTGTTGCGGAGCAAGGGATGCTGGCCGACCAACAGCGTCAACCACTTAAGGGGTATTTAATCACTCTTTAGGGTTTCTATGGGTTTTTATCCTGTTTGCCCGATTCCGGCGATGCCATCCTGACCTCCGAGTTGACGAGGGAGATGGCCATGTACGGAGTACCTACCAAGGGTCCACACATCGGCGGAGGGCTGGCCGCCACCGGGGTCGCCATCCAGTCGTGGTTGCTGGTCGGCGTCGGCCTGGTCGTTCTCGGCCTGGCGTTGTGGTTCGTCGCCCTGCTGGGCCGCGAACGATGACAGGTTCCTCCAGCTGGGGGGCATGGCTGCGCGCGACGACGGGCATCCTGTTCGGCGTCGCCGTGGCCGCCGCGACCCTGTGGCGGTGGCACGACATCGCCAGCGGCGAGGCATGGCTGAACGCCCGCCTGGTCGACGCCGTCGGCCTGGCGAACGCCAAGTCGATCGGCGCGGCGGTCATCTTCCCGCTCGACGAGCGCTGGGTCGGCTTCATGGTCTCCAGTGGATGCTCGGTCGCCATGTTGCTGATACCGCCGATCGTGCTGGCCTCGACGCTCGTCGGGTTCCGGCGCATCTCGATGTCACGTGGCCTGAACGCCCTGGGAATCGCCACCCTGCTGCTGATAACGGTGAACCAGGTGCGACTCGCCGCGGTGGTGGTCTCGATGCAGACCTGGGGCTTCCGGCTCGGCTACGAACGCAGTCACGTGCTGATCGGCTCCGTGATCACGACGGCCGGCCTGATCGCCGTTGCGATCCTGTTCGTCGTCCTGGTCAGCCGGACCAAGCGCATGCGGGGGGCGATCGCCGGTGTCCGCTGAGACCCAGACCCTCGCGTTGCTCAACACGGCGGCGTTCCTGCTCTGCGTCAGCTTCTGCGCGTACGTGCTGAGCATCCTGGTCTTCCACCTGAAGACCCGACGTAGCCGCGGCGGCAGCCCGGACGGCTTCGACTGGCACGTCATCGTGCCGTGCCGCAACGAGGCGTCAGTCATCGGCGACACGCTGCGGCGGCTGCTCGGCGACTTCCCCCAGGTGACCGTCTGGTGCGTCGACGACGCGTCCGACGACGGCACGCTCGCCGAGCTGGCCGCGTTCTCCCACGAGCCCCGGGTACACGTCGTCCGTCGTCAGCTACCGGACGCGCGGCAGGGCAAGGGCGCCGCACTGAACGCCGCCTGGCGCCGCATCGAGCAGTCGCTGCCGGCCGACGTCGACCGTACCCGGGTGATCGTCGGCGTCCTGGACGCGGACAGCCGGCTCGACCCGCAGGGCCCCGTCGCCCTTGCCGGCCGGCAGTACTTCGGCACGGAGGATGTCGGCGCCGTGCAGGTGGAGGTGCGGATGCTCCAGTGCGCGCCGCGCCGGTACGCCCCGGTGACCGAGGTCAGCGGATGGGGACGGCTGCTGATCCGGCTACAGGACATGGAGTTCCGCGCGCCGATCGCCGCCATGCAATCCCTGCGTCGACGCACCGGCAGCGTGGCGATGGGCGGCAACGGCCAGTTCACCCGCCTGTCGCTGCTCAACGACATCGCCGCCGAGCACGGCACACCCTGGCACGGTGCTCTGCTGGAAGACTTCGAGCTGGGCCTGCACATCCTGCTGGCCGGTGGCCACACCGAGTACTGCGCGGAGAGCTGGGTGGCCCAGGAGGCACTGACCCAGATCCGGCCCCTGGTGCGGCAGCGGACCCGCTGGGCTCAGGGCTCGATGCAGTGTGGCCGCTATCTGGGCAGGGTCCTGCGCTCGCCCCGGATCGGAAACTCCGCGACGCTGGAGATCGCCCACTTCCTGGCGGCACCGTGGACCCAGCTCCTCGGCACCCCGGTCTATGTCGCCTGCCTGGCGGTGATGATCTACTACGTCGACCACACCGCCGGCGGTCTGGGCGGCTGGTGGGACAGCGGCGGATGGGGCGTACCACCGCTGGTGCTCGTCTTCGGCATCGGGCCGTTCGCCCTGTGGGGAATCGTCTACCGGGCTCGCTGTGAGCCGCAGTTGTCGGTGAGCAAGGCCCTGCTGCTAGGCGTCTGCCACTGGCTCTACAGCTACGCCCAGTCGCTCGCGGTCTGGCTGGCCTTCGCCCGCATGGTGACCGCCCGCACCGACTGGCAGAAGACCGCCCGCGCCGCCGACCCGCAGCCGCAGGCCGCCCCGGTCCGGGCCATCGGTCGAGTGGCCGTACCGACCCAGCCCCGCCGGCACCACCCGGCCCGCGGTTCGAGCCGTGTCGACGGACCTCGCTCGATCAGACCGCCTCGCCACCTGGTCCACCTCGCGCACCTCACCACCACCCCCACCACTGACCACCCCACAACCGCCCACACCAGAAAGTAGACATCTATGCCACGAGTCAGATCCGGTCTCGCCCGAACCGCTGCGGTGCTGGCCGGTGGCCTCGCCATGGCCGTCCTGGCGGCCTCCCCGGCGTTCGCCGACACCTCCCAGTCGTCAGCCTCCGCGCTGCAGATCAGCCTGCTCGGTGGAGGACTCGCGAGTTCCGGCACCGCGTCGGCGACCAACGACGGCACCACCGAGTCGATCTCCGGCAACCAGAACCCGCCGTTGGGCGTGCTCGGCGGACAGACCGTCATCACCGCCGGGGTCCTGGCGCAGAATGTCCGCGCCTTCAACGACGGCACCTCGGCGGCCTGTGCCGGCGTGCTCGGCGTGGGTGGCACGGTGACCATCGGCGCCGGCGGGTCCTGCCTCGTCACGCCCGGCTCGGCAGTGTCGCTGAACCTCGGGACCAACGGTCTCGCCACGATCGCCCTGGTGGCCGACGCCATCTACTCGTCGTGCACCGCCACCAGCAGCCCGTCCGCGACGGGCACGACCTCCCTGGTCAACGCCCGCATCACGTCGACCCTGCTGGGCATCGAGACGACGCTGCTCAACCTGCCGGCCAACCCGTTGCCGAACACCGGGCTGAGCGTGCCGGGGCTGATCGACCTCACACTCAACAACCAGACCAGCTCGGGCGTCGGTCAGCTCAGCGTCACCGCGCTGAACCTCACCGCTCTCGGTGGGGCGCTCGCGGGCGTGACCATCGGCACGTCGAGCTGCGGGGCCAACGCGGTCGCACCGCCCATTCCGGTGATCCCGCTCGCCGGGGCACCGCTCGCACTCGGTATCGGCGCACTCGCGGCCGGCACCACCGGCGGGTTCTCGCTCTACCGGCGCCGCCGCGCGGCCGCCAGGAGCTGACCCACCATGTGTGCGAGCAGGTCGACGACACGAGAGGTCCTGATCCTCGCCGGCACCAGGCCGGAGGGTGTGAAGACCGCGCCTCTGATCCGCCGTCTCCTCGATGATCCGAGGTTCACGGTGCGGGTGGCGGACACCGGTCAACAACCGGGACGCGTCGCCGAGGCACTCCTCCCGTTCGGCCTCCGCCCCGAGGTGAGCCTGTGCCCGCAACGGCGTACCGGCTCGCTTGCGGAGCTGGCGGCGGCCCTCATCACGGGGGTCGACGACCTGCTCGCACACCACCGTCCAGCGGCGGTCGTGGTGCAAGGGGACACCACGACCGCCCTGGCCGGCGGGGCGGCCGCCTTCTGGCGACGTACCCCGATCGTCCACCTGGAAGCTGGCCTGCGGACCAACGACCTGGACCGGCCGTTCCCGGAGGAGGCGAACCGGGCGATGCTCGCCCGGATCGCCTCCCTGCACCTCGCGCCCACCGAGGAGGCCAGGACCAACCTCCTGTCCGAGGGCATCGCCTCCGAGGTGATCGCGGTGACCGGCAACACGGTCGTGGACGCGCTCGAGGACCTCATCGAGCGCGGGGCGGCCCGACCCCCGGCCTGGGTCGACCCGACCCGCAAGCTGGTGGTGGCGACCGCGCACCGCCGGGAGAACTGGGGCCAGGGAGTGGCGGCCACGATAGACGGACTCCGCCGGCTGGCACGGCAACGCCCCGACGTCCAGGTCGTCATGGTCGCCCATCCGAATCCCCGCCTCAGCGCGGAGGTCAGCGCGGGCCTGGCGGGTATCGCCAACGCACGGGTCACCCCGCCACTGGCCTACCCGCAGATGGTCGGGCTGCTGCGGATGGCCGACCTGGTCGTCACGGACTCCGGCGGACTCCAGGAGGAGGCGGCCACCCTGGGCGTGCCGCTGCTGGTGACCAGGGACACCACCGAACGTCCGGAAGCCCTGGCGGCGGGTCGGGGCGAGCTGGTCGGCACCGATCCGGAGTTGCTGCTCTCGGCCGGGCTCCGGCATCTCGCCAGCGCTCGCGTGCCGGCGGTCGGCTCACCGTTCGGCGACGGACGGGCCGCCGAGCGGTGCGTCGCCGCCATGGCGCGGCTCCTGGACGTGTCGGCTCGGCGCGTCACGCAGGTACGCCGGACGATCGGCGCCGCAACCTGACACACCACTGATTCGGACAATCGTTAGAATTTCGGGACAAACCTCCTTGGATCATCTGATAATTGGCCCATCGATCGGCAGCCTTGCGCGCCGAGGTCCGCACAGATCAGTGATCGAAGGAGTCTTCAGGTGCAGGCGAGGTTGAACGGGCAGCAGTCCCCGACTCTGCAGGGCAGGTTCTCCGCCCAGCACAACGCCTTCGGCGTCCTTCGCCTGGCGATGGCCTGTGGCGTGATCATCGCGCACGCCGGGCCGCTGGGCTTCGGCCGGGCGAACATCGGCGCGGCGACGTTCGGCCGACAGAGCGACCTCGGCACCATGTGCCTGTACGGCTTCTTCCTCATCTCCGGCTTCCTCATCGCCGACAGCGCCCTGCGCTCCACGCTGCGCCAGTACGTCCGCGCCCGTGTGCTGAGGGTCTTCCCCGGATTGTGGGTCTGTCTGCTCGTCACCGCGTTCGTCTTCGCCCCGCTGGCGGCGCTCTACGAGAACGGCAATCTCGACGGGTTCTGGGGGCACCCGGAAGGGCCGTTCGACTACGTCACCACCAACATCCTCGCCTCGATGGAGCAGTTCCCCATCGCCGGGCTCCTGGCCGACACCCCGTACGGTCAGATCGTCGGCGGACCGAGCGCCTTCGACGGGGCGCTGTGGACGCTCCGGTACGACCTGGCGCTCTACGCCGTGGTCGCCGTCCTCATGGTGACCTCGGTGCTGCAACGCGCCCCCCGCGCGGTGCTCGTGCTGGCCGGCGGCTGCTACGCCCTGATCCTGGCCGACTTCTTCGCCGCGCCCGGCTGGAGCTCCCGGCCACCTCAGCACGGCGCGGTCGGGCCGTTCCCGCTGATCGGGGCGTTCGCCGCGGACTGGACGCTGATGCTCGGCTTCCTGTTCCTGTTGGGAGCCGCGGCACGCCTGTACGCACACCGGGTCCCCATGAACTCCACGCTGGCCGTGCTGGCCGCCGGCACGCTGGTCTGCTCGCTGTGGCTGGGCGGATTCTTCGCGGTCGGCCTTCCGGCGTTCGCCTACCTGGTGTTGTTCGCGGCGGTCGCGCTGCCCACGAGGTGGTCCCGCATCAGCCGCCGGACCGACTACACGTACGGCATCTACATCTACGGCTTCCCGGTGCAGCAGATGATCGCCCTGCTCGGCGGCACCCGGTTCGGGATCGTCGGCTACATCGTGCTGAGTCTGCTCGGCAGCGTCCTGTGCGCCGCCCTCTCCTGGCACCTGGTGGAGCGTCCCGCACTCGGGTTCAAGACCGGCAGTGGACGCGCCCGGCACCGGGTCGCCAAGCAGGCCGCCCGTCGACGTCCGCAGCGCGCGACCGGCCCGGTGAGCGCCAAGCCAGCCGAGGCACGCCCGTCGACCGGCCGCCCCGGACGACACCAGGCGGGCGCTCGGCACAGCCGGTCCCCGCTGCCGATTCCGAAGGTGGGAGCCGCGCTGCGCCGCGCCGACCGGTCCCGCACGCCGGACCTGACGTTCCTGGTCCCACCGAGCCGGGACACGACGGCGGCCGCGCCGAAGAGCGCGATACCGGGCATCCCGGCCCTGACCGCGCCGTCAGAGCCCGCGCAGACCACCGCGACGACGCCAGCTCAGTGACCTGAACGGGGGCCGGAGTCAGTGACTCCGGCCCCCGTTGGTACGCCCGGAAGCGTTACGAAACCGGGTACTGCGCGAGGTAGACCGGCACACCGACCTTCGTCATGTCGGCCGCGTCGCCGACGCCGTTGACGACGTGGTCGATCGTGCCGGCGCTCAGGTTGACGGTCATGATGTGGTGCAGCCGCACACCCGGCCGGTTCGGCATCTCGAACCCGTTCTCCGTGTGGATCGACGGGTTGTTCTGGTTGAAGACGTACACCCCGCCGCCGTAGAGGTCGTGGTGGCGTACCCGGTCGCCGACCTTGTAGCCGGCGTAGCCCTCGACCGGGCCGTTTATCCAGTCGGCCTGCGTCGGCGGGTCGTACGGCAGCTCGTTCTGGTAGAGGACCGTGGTGCCGTGCTCGCCGTTCCAGACGGTGTTGTAGCGCTGGAAGTGCTCGACGAAGAGGCCCATCGCGGTCACGTGGTCGCCGTTGATGATCACGCCGTACCGACCGGTGTTGGTGCGCCAGCGGTCGGTGTCACCGTTGACACCCTCGGTGAAGCCCTCGACGCCGTGGTCACCGCGCCACACCCAGGTGTGGTCGATGAGCACGTTGTCGCTGTTGACCTCCAGCGCGGTGTTCGTCCGGCCGATGTGCGGGCCACCGACGCGGAAGTAGACGTCGGACAGCGTGGTCGGGTTGGCCGGGCTGCTGGCGTCGTGGCCGTGCTGACGGCCCACCCGTAGCAGGACCGGCGACTCGACCGTACCGGCGTCGATCGTGACGCCCGCGACGATCACGCCGGGCGCCCCGGCGACGTCCAGTGGGACGGCGCCGTTCACCGCGGTGAGGGTGGCGTGGCCGATGCCGAGCACCACCGTGTTGGCACGCCGGATCTCGATGCTGCGGGCGATGTCGTAGACGCCGGGGGTGAGCAGCAGGTGCTTGCCGCGCGCGAGCTGCGCGTTGATCACACGGACCGGGTCGGACGGCTTCGCGATGAAGAAGTCGTCGATGCCGATGGTCCGTCCGGGGGTGACGCCGTCGGCCCACGAGACGCCCCGGCTGTCGCGCTGCGCCGCCGGCACCCGCACGTTGTAGTGGCCTCGGGAGTCCACGAACAGGTACGGCTTCTCCCGGCTCACCGGGGTCGTGTCGAGGGTGGTGTACGGCGGGTCGGGGAACGCGGCGTCGTCCGGCGCGCCCTCGACACCCGCGAAGACCTGGTTCCACACCGCGTTGGACCACCCGGCGACCTCGCTGTTGCGGGTGAGCCACTGCTGCTGGGAGCCGTTGGTGGTGGCCGGCAGTCGCGAGTCGGCGATGAAGCCGCCGCTGGCGTACTGCGGGCCGGCCGTGCAGTAGTCCATCAGGGACAGCCCGCCGCCGGTGATGTTGAGCCGGCGCATCGAGACCGCCTGGGACACCGCCCAGAAGTTCGCTGTCGAGCGGCAGCCGTCCTGACCCGCGCCGTTCACGGTGAGCGAGAGGTTCGACAGGGTGCGCCAGAAGTTGACGAGCGCGAGGCAGTTGCCGGTGCCACCGTCGGCGAGGCAGCGGTTGTAGACCTCGATCTTGCCGTTGACGGCGACGTCGGTGGGTGCGGCGCCGAGGCCGGCGACCTCGGTGTAGTAGCCGACCTTGGCCTGCAACGGCTGCTCGGCCGTGCCGTAGCTGCCCGGCTTGAACAGGTAGGCGTGCCGCTCGGTGCCCATCTCGTTGTCGACCTGCCGGGCGTTCGCCGCGTCGAGGGTCTGCTGGATCTCCCCGACCGGCATCGACGGGTCGAAGACTGTCACGTTCGGCCCGAAGTCGGGCGCGCTGTGCGTGGGACGCCCCGCGCTGGCCGCGGTGCTGGTCATGGTGACGGCGGCGGTCACCACCAGGGCAAGGGTGAGGGTACGTCGGGATGTGCTCGTCATGTGGTTCGTCGTCCTATCCGCCGGCCGGCACGTGCTCCCGGCACAGCTGGGGTGTGAGAGCGCTCTCTGGAACGTTTCTACCCGGTCGGCGGCCCGTACGCCATGCTTACTGTCGCCGATGTCCATGGTGGATGACCGGCCCTGACCCGGGGAGGCTCCCGTGCGAATCGACTCGTTGCCTCCGGTGGACGAGCACGCCACGCTGATCGCGGCCGGGCCGCAGGACGTCTGGCCCCACCTCCTGCACGTCGTCGAGGAGACGTTCGGCGGGTCCGGCATGGGCGCGTACGCCCGCCTGGTGCGCGCCGCCGACCCCGTCGCGTCCGGCCCCCGGCCGCTCGCCGAGGGCTCGACCTTCCCCGGTTTTCACGTGGTCACCGCCCACCCTGCCCAGGAGCTGACACTGCGGGGCAGCCGCCGGTTCTCGACGTACGCGCTGATCTTCCGCCGCCGCGCCACCCCCTGAGCCCCGCGCCCAAGATCCTCACAACATCCGGGATGTTGCTGCCTCAGACGCGCCGGAGGCAGCAACATCCCCGAAGCTGCTGCCTGGGTTCAGCCCAGGGCCAAGGGGTGGGTCAGCCCAGGGCCAGGTGGCGCAGGCCCAGTTGGTCCAGGACCCGGCGCTGTTCGGCGGTGACGGGTTCGCGCCCTGTTGCCCTGCGCAGCAGGGTGATCGGGTCTCCGGTGGCGTCGACCGCGACCTGCCACCGTGGGCCGAAGAGCAGGCGCAGCAGGTGTTCGGTGGCCGCCGGGCCGAGCCACGGCTCGCGGGGTACGGCGTCGGCGACGTCGAGCCCGTGCAAGCCCACCTCGACGAGCCGGGTGGTCAGGAAGTCGGTAAGCAGCATCGCGTCACCGTGCCGGGTCCGGACCACCCGGTCCGCGGGCTCCTCCCGGCACACCTCGACAACCGTCCGTCCGGTGTCCACGAGGTCCCGCACGAGCAGAGCCGGGTCCGGGTCGGCCGCGCGGCGCTGCGCTGTCCGTACCCGCTCGTCGTTCGTGTCGTCGCTGAACCGCCCGTCCGCGCGGTAGTACGCCGCCGCGGTGGTCCCGGCCCGCTCGGGAGCGGGCGCCGCCACCATGTCCGGCACCCGCGAGAGTACGACGATGACGTGACCCACCACGTCGCGTACCCGCCAGGGATCGCAGCGCGTCGGCCGCTCCCACGCCAGCGCCGGCAATGCAGAGAGCGCGGCAACGAGCGCGCCAACCTCCCCACCAAGAACAGACAGCACAACACGCGCCTCGTCACTCATGCCCCCGATCCTGCCGCCCCGTCACCCGTCACCCCCACCCCCACCCCACCCCCCACCCCACCCCCCGCTCCCGCTCCCGCTCCCGCTCCCGCTCCCGCTCCCGCTCCCGCTCCCGCTCCCGCGATCTTGCAGTTTGTGTCGACGTTATGCAGCTTTTGCCCCTTATGCCACGACAGAAAGTGCAAGATCGCGGGGATCGGCGGAGGCGCGGGGAGCGGCGGGGGCGCGGGGATCGGCGGGGGCGCGGGGAGGGGCGGGGGCGGGGGGCGGGGGCGGGGTGGGGTCGTCCAGGAAGTCGTCGATCATGGGGGCCAGCCAGTCGGCGCGCTGTGGGATCGTCGTGTGGGTGGTGCCGGGCAGGATGGCCAGGCGGCAGGCCGGCAGGCCGGTCAGGTCACCGGGCACCGCGCCACCGAGCAGTCGGAACATCCGTACCGCGTGTTCGGGCTGGATGATGTCCGAGTCGGCCAGCACGATCATGGTGGGCACCGCCAGGGCAGCGATCTGCTCGGGTGTCCAGCGGGGCAGGTTCGCGTCCAGCACCTTCATCTTGGTGACCAGGTTGGCCCAGCCCGCCGGGTCCGGGGAGGTCCGCAGGTACTCCTCGTGGAACTCCGAGCCGTGCAGGTGCTCCGGTCGCAGGTCCTGGATGCCGTCGAGCAGCCCGGGGTGCAGGCCGGCGTCGTCGAAACTCACCGAGGCGAGCACCAGCCGTCCGACCCGTTCGGCGTGGTCGGTGCCCAGGCGCAGCGCCACCGCCGCGCCCATGCTCCAGCCGTACACGTCCGCCTGGGCGACGCCGAGGCGGTCGAGCAGTTCGACCACGTCGGCGGCGAAGTGCTCGACGGTGAACGGACGGTCGGCGTCCGGGGTGTGGCCGTGGGCCTGCAACTCGACGGCGATCACCCGCCGGGACCGTGCCAGGAACGGCAGGATCGTGGCGAACGAGGTGCCGATGCCGGAGAGCGCGCCGTGGACGAGCAGCAGTGGCCGGCCTTCGCCGTCGCCATGGGTCTCGTGATAGATGTCCATGCCCACACGGTGCGGCAGCGCGCTTACGGTCCGCTTCAGGTCGGCTTACCACCGCTAGGATGACCGCCGTGCAGTTCGGGGTGCTCGGGCCGCTCGCCGTCACCACGGATACCGGCGAGCAGGTGGTGGTGCCCGGCGTCAAGGTACGTGCGCTGCTGGCCGATCTGCTGACGAACCGCGACCAGGTCGTGTCCGCCGACCGGCTCATCGACGACCTGTGGGGTGACGACGCCCCCGCCAATCCCACCGGCGCCCTTCAGGTGCGGGTGTCCCAGCTCCGCAAGGCGCTGAACGACGCCGAGCCGGGTGCGCGCGAGCTGGTCGAGTCCCGCGCTCCGGGCTACCTGCTGCGGGCCGGGGCGGTCGACGCCGACCGGTTCGCCGAGCTGGCCCGGCACACCGACGTCGACCGGCTGACCGAGGCCCTCGCGCTGTGGCGCGGCGACGCGTACGCCGACGTGGCCGACGCCGAGTTCGTCCGCGCGGAGGCGACCCGCCTCGCCGAGCAGCGCCTCGCCGTGCACGAGCGGCTGGCCGAGGCGCGGGTGGCGCGGGGCGAGCACGACCTGGCCGCGGCCGACCTGGCCGAGCTGGTAGCCCGGCATCCCCTGCACGAGGGCCTGCGGGCGGTGCAGCTCCGTGCGCTGTACGCGGCCGGTCGCCAGTCCGAGGCGCTGGACAGCTACGCCGACCTGCGGAATCGGCTCGCCGACGAGCTGGGCCTCGACCCGAGCCCCGAGCTGGTCGCCCTGCACCGCCGGGTCCTGGAACAGGACGCCGGCCTGAGCGCGCCGCCGAAGGCCGCGATCATCCGCAACAGCCTGCCGGCGCAGCTCGACGAGTTGGTCGGTCGTGCCGAGGCGCTGACCGAGCTGCGTGCCCTGCTGCCCGGGCGGCGGCTGGTCACGCTGGTCGGCCCGGGTGGTGTCGGCAAGACGCGGCTGGCCACCGAGACCGCCCGCACCCAGTCGCCGCCGGACGGCGTGTTACTGGTCGAGCTGTCGCCACTGCCGGCCGGTGACCCGGGCGTCGCCGAGCAGGTGCTCGGCGCGCTGGACGTCCGCGAGGCCGCCGGTGCCAGCCTGTCCCCCACCGACCGTCTCGTCACGGCGCTGCGCCAACGGCACCTGCTGCTGGTGCTGGACAACTGCGAACACGTCATCGAGCCGACCGCCGCGCTGGTCGCCCGGCTGCTGCGCGACGCGCCGGGGGTGACCGTGCTCGCCACCAGCCGTGAACCTCTCGGTCTGACCGGGGAACTGCTGTGGGACGTACCCCCGTTGTCGTTGCCGCTGTCGGACGGTGACCCGGACGCGGTCCGGCGCTCGGCGGCGGCCCGGTTGTTCGCCGCCCGTGCCGCCGCCCAGCAGCGCGGATTCCGCCTCGACGAGCGCACCGCGCCGGCGGTCGCCCAGCTCTGCCGTCGCCTGGACGGCCTGCCGCTGGCGTTGGAGCTGGCCGCGACCCGGGTCCGCGCGCTGGGCGTGCAGGGCGTGGTGGAACGGTTGGACGACCGGTTCCGGCTGCTCACCACGCAGCAGCGTGACGTGCCGGCGCGCCAGCGGACGCTGACCGCGGTGATCGGCTGGAGCTGGGACCTGCTCGACGAGGCCGACCGGCGGGTGCTCGCCCGGCTCGCGGTGTTCCGTGACGGCTGCACGCCGGACGCCGCCGAGCAGGTCTGCCAGACCGACCTGGACGCCCTCGCCCGGCTGGTGGACAGGTCGCTGGTGGTGCTGGACGACGCGCCGGAGGGTCCGCGCTACCGGCTGCTCGAATCGGTCGCCGCGTTCTGCCTGGACCGCCTGGACGACGCCGACGAGGTCCGGACGCGGCACGCGAGCTACTACACGGAGTTGGCCGAGCGCGCCGACCCGGAGTTGCGCGGGCCGGAGCAGCGGCGGTGGCTGACAGTGCTGGACGTCGAGACGGCGAACCTGCGCGCGGCGCTGGTCCACGGGGGCGGGCTGCGGCTGGCCGTCGCGCTGAGCTGGTACTGGTATCTGCGCGGTCGGCTCACCGAGGCACGGCGGGCTCTCGCCGTCGCGGGCGACCCGGAGCAGGAGAGGCGGGCGGCGCCCTGGCGGGTCGGCTTCGCGCTGCTGCGGGGCGAGGCGGTCGAGGCGGCTGACGTACGCGCGGCGGTGGCCGGCGACCCCGCCGGCCGGGGCGCCTGGTTCGCGGCGAACGCGCTGATCGAGCAGAGTGACCTGGCCCTGGCCATGGAGCTGATGCCCGTCGACGTCGACACGTGGACCGGGGCGGCGGTGCTCGCCTCCCAGGCCAAGATCGCGCACGTCGCGGGCGACCAGGTGACGCTGGAGCGGACGGCGACCCGCAGCGCGGCGCTCTTCGCCGAGGTCGGCGACCGGTGGGGCCGGCTCCAGGCCACCGAGTGGGTGGGTGGGCTCGCCGAGATGCGCGGCGACCACGAACGCGCCGCCGCGCTGCACACCGAGGGGCTGCGCTGGGCCGAGGAGCTGCGGCTGTGGCCGCAGGTGTGCACCGAACTGTCCTGGCTGGCGTGGCTGGCGGTGCAGACCCGGGACTATCCGCAGGCCCGGGAGCTGGCCGAACGCGCGTACCACCTGGCGGTGCAGCAGGACGCCCCGGGCGCCCTGGTGTTCGCGGAGTTGTGCCTCGGGTTGGCCGCCCGCCGTGACGGCAAACTCGACCTGGCCGTCACCCACCTCGGCAACCTCGCCGAGCGGGGGCGCGCCGAGGCACAGCCGGCGCTGTACCTGCCGCCGGTCCTCGTCGAGCTGGGGCACGCGGTCGAGCAGGGCGGCGACCCGGACGCCGCGCTGGCCCTGCACGTCGAGGCGTTCGAGACCGCCGAGGCGATGGCCGCGCCCCGGGACGCGATCTTCGCGCTGGAGGGGATGGCCTCGGCGGTGGGCGGTCCGGAGATCGCGGCCCGGCTGCTCGGCGCGGCGGCCGCCGCGCGGCTCGACGCGCAGGCACCGTGCGCTCCGGCCGAACGTGACGAGGTGGACCGGGTGACCACGCGGGTCCGGGCCGCCCTCGGGCCGGAGCGCTTCGAGGCGCTGGCCGACGAGGGCGCGCAGCTGAGCCCGGTCGAGGCCCGGGCTCAGCTCTGAGGGGGACGGTCAGACGGCGCTCTTCGGCCGGTACGTCGCCACGATCACGCCGCTCCTGTGCACCCGGGTGTCGACCAGGTCGAACGACGCCGTGAAGTCGTTCAGCGGCGACGTCACGCTCGGCGCGCCCTGCAACACCGGGTGGATCCAGAAGCGGACCTCGTCCACCAGACCCGCGTCGACGAGCTGGGCGGTGACCGAACCGAAGCCGTACTGGATGATGTTCCGGCCGTCCTGGGCCTTCAGCCCCCGCACCGCCTCGACCAGGTCGCCCTGGAGCACCTCCGTGTTGTTCCAGGTGGGGTTGGTGAGGGTGGTCGAGGCGACGTACTTCTTGACGTTGTTGAAGTAGGCCGCGCCGGTGGTCGGGTCGCTCTCGTCCTGCTGCGGCCAGGCGACGGACATGCCGTCGTAGGTGGCCCGGCCCATCAGCATCGCGTCCGCCGCGTCGGTCAGCTCGCCGGCCAGACCCATGGCCTCCTCGTCGAAGTACGGCGCGGTCCACATCGGGTTCTCGATGACGCCGTCGAGGGTGATGTAGGTCGAGTTGATGAGCTTGCGCATCGGAATCTCCTGGGTGTCGGTCGTGTTCTGCGGTGACACCCAGAACACTGCCGGCACCCGCTTACGATTCGCTTCAGGTGCCCTTGCCCGGCTTCGAAAGCGGGTCCGGCAGCTGGTCGGCGAGGGGATCTACCAGCGGGATCGGCAGCGCCTGTGTTGCCGCCGTGCCGCCGCCGGCAGAGTGCGCCGGCGCGGGCCGGTCGTCGACGCGGCTGTGCAGACGTCCACGCTCCGCCGGTCCGGACCGTCGGGTGACCTCGACGGTCACCATCGCCACCGGTGGCGGCGGCGCGGTGAACCGGCCGGCGCCCCAGCGCACCCAGATGGGAATCCGTCCGGCGTCCGCCTCGGCGGTCAGCTTCTGCACCGTACGGGCCCGGTCGGTGTGGTCGACCTCCACCACCACCGGCGGCCCGTCCGGACGGGCGCACACCACGTCGAGGACCGAGTGCCGCTGCTGCATCGGCGGCGGCAACGGCAGGACGCTGGGCGCCCGCCGGTAGACCCGCCAGCCCTGCGCCCTGGCCCACCGCACCACGGTGTCGATCACCCGCGCCGTGACCTCGTCCGTGTCCAGGTCGACGAAGGTCAGCTCGGCGAGGGACCGGCCCAGGTCGGCGGCCAGCCGTTCACCCTGCGCCGTGACGTCCACCGGCGCAGGATAACGCCTCAGCCGAGGGTGATCACCGTCGTGGCGAGGTGCCGGGTCAGCCAGGAGGTGGTGGCCGTACGCGCCGCCTCGGCGTTGTCCCGGGCCAGGAAGTCGTGCCCCTCACCGGCGAGCACGAGGTGCCCGTGCGGCACGTCCCGGGCGGCCAGGGCCCGCGCCACCTGCACCGACTCGCCGGCTGGCACGTTGGTGTCGTTCGCGCCGTGGATGAGCAGCACCGGCACGTCGAGCTGGTCGATCCGGGTCATCGGCGACAGGTCCCGCAGCAACTCGGCGTCGCGCACCGGATCGCCGTACTTGCTGACGGCGGCGGCGGCGATCCACGGCTCGGTGTTGGCGTAGAAGGTGCGGAAGTCGGAGATGCCGCACTCGGCCACCCCGGCCGCGAACAGGCCGGGGAAGTTCACCAGCACCGCGAGGACCAGGTAGCCGCCGTAGGAGCGGCCCAGACAGCCGAGATGGCCGGGGATCGCGACACCGCTGTCGACGAGGTGCTCGGCGCACGCCGCCACGTCGGCGATGGCACCGTACCGGCCGGCGAGGTTGTCGGCGGCGACGAAGGAGCGGCCGAAGCCGGACGAGCCCCGCACGTTCGGCGCGAACACCGCGATGCCCTGCGCCACGAGGGCCTGGAACAGCGGGTTGTAGCCGGGCCGTTCCTGCGCCTCGGGGCCGCCGTGCAGGCTGATCGCCGTCGGCCAGGGCCCCGGACCGGCCGGGCGGTAGAGCCAACCGGAGAGCGGCGTTCCGTCGTGGGCACGCAGGTCGACCAACTGCGGCGCGACCCCCGCGCCACCCGTACGCTCGGCGTCGGTGTCCGGCCGCAGCGGGCGCGGGGTGGAGGTCGCCGGGTCGACCAGCCAGACCTCCCGGGGCTGCACCGGCCCCTGCGCGGTGACGCAGAGCAGCTCACCGTCCTCGGCGAAGACGGCGTCGCCGAGCACCTCGCCCGGCGCGGTCACGGCCCGTTGGACGCCGCTGGCGAGATCGCACAGGCTCAGCTCGCTACGCCCGCCGTAGGTGTTCCACAGCAGCGCGGCCCGCTCACGTGGGGCGTCGAGCGCGACGCATTCCAGCTCCGCGTCCGGCCGCGCCGCGACGCGCGTCGGGGCCAGGGTCGGTCGGGCGAGGTCGACGCGCACCAGCGCCGCCAGCTCCGAGAACGCGTCGGTACGCGCCAACACGCTCGTCCCGCCGGGGCCGAACCAGCCCTGGTCGGTGCTGCCCCGGCCGGTGTCCGGCAGCAGACGTACGCGGTCGCCGGTGGCCACGTCGAGCAGTTCCAGCCAGCGGGCGTTGCGGGGGCCCCGCCGCAGCAGGGCTGAGCTGCCGTCCGGGCTGACGTCCAGGAGGGTGAGCAGGTCGTCCTCGGCCAGCACCCGCCGATGCCCGGTGCCGGCGTCGACGAGCACTGCGGCACCCCGTTCGGCGGTCTCGGTGACCGCCATCAACGCGCCGCCCGGCAGCCATCCGGCCAGGCTCGCACTGCGGCGGCCGAAGCCGGCGACCTGGCGGCGCTGCGTGCCGTCCGGGTGGAGCACCCACAGCTCGGTGCGGGGCGCGCCACCGGGCGCGACCACGCAGGCCAGCCACTGCCCGTCCGGAGACCAGCTCACCGCCAGGACCGGTTCGTCGCCGCCGGGCAGCGCGACGGCCTCGGGGGCGTCGACGTCGCGGACCCAGACGGCCGGCGTGCCGGCACGATCGGACACGTACGCCACCCGGCGACCGTCCGGTGACGGCGCGGGCGCGAAGTCCTGGCCGGGAGGCGGGGTCGCCGCCGGCCGGTTACGCGCCGGTCGGAGCCGGCGCGGCACCTCGGTCCGTACGCTCATCTAAACCCCGATCCGCTGCAACCAGAGCTCCAGCAGCCCGAGCTGCCAGAGCGCGTTGGAACCCAACGTGGTCCGCTGGGCGTTCGGCGTGTCCAGCAACTCCTCGAGGTAGTCCTTGCGGAACAGACCACGGTCGCGCGCCGGGCCCGCCGTCAGGGCGTCCCGGACGTCGTCGAGCAGCGGGCCGGACAGGTGCCGGATGGCGGGCACCGGGAAGTAGCCCTTGGGCCGGTCGATCACCTCGTCGGGGACGATGCCCCGGCTGGCGGCCTTCAGCACGCCCTTGCCGCCCTGGGCCAGCTTGAGCGCCGGCGGGCAGGCGGCGGCCAGCTCGACGACCTCGTGGTCGAGGAACGGCACCCGGGCCTCCAACCCCCACGCCATCGTCATGTTGTCGACCCGCTTGACCGGGTCGTCGACGAGCATCACCAGGCTGTCCTGGCGCAGCGCCGCGTCGAGCGCGGTGTCCGCGCCCGGCGCGCCGAAGTGGGCGGCGACGAACTCCAGGCTGGCGTCGTGGTCGAGCATCCACTCGGGCGCCAGGTGGCCGGCGAGCGCGTCGTGCCGACGATCGAAGAACACCCGGGCGTACGCCTCGACGGCGTCCGCGCGGGCGACGTTCGCCATCGGCGGGTACCAGTCGTAGCCGGCGAGGATCTCGTCGGCGCCCTGGCCGGACTGCACCACGGTGATGCGCTGCGAGACCTCCTCGGAGAGCAGGTGGAACGCGACGCAGTCGTGGCTGACCATCGGTTCGCTCATCGCCCCGATGGCCTGGTGCACGGCGGGCACGAACCGCGTCGCGTCGATGCGGATCTGGTGGTGGTCGGTGTCGAAGTGGCGGGCGATCAGGTCGGAGTAGTGGAACTCGTCGCCGCTCTCCCCCGCCGCCGCCTCGAAGCCGATGCTGAAGGTGGCCAGGCCGGTCTGGCCCTGCTCGGCCAGCAGGGCGACGATCAGGCTGGAGTCGAGACCGCCGGAGAGCAGCACGCCCACCGGCACGTCGGCGACCATCCGCCGTCGTACGGCGGTGCGCAACGCCCCCATGATCCGTTCCTGCCACTCCTCGGCGGACATGGTCGGCGCGGCGGCGCGGGTGAACTCGGGCCGCCAGTAGACGGTGTCGGTGCTGCGGCCGTCGGCGGTGACCACGCGCACGGTGGCGGGCGGGAGTTTGCGGATGCCGACCAGGATGGTGCGCGGCGGCGGCACCACCGAGTGGAAGCTCATGTAGTGGTGCAGCGCCACCGGGTCGAGGTCGGTGTCGACGTCACCGGCGGCGAGCAGCGCGG
This sequence comes from Micromonospora sp. NPDC005172, assembly GCF_040608555.1. Taxonomy (NCBI): domain Bacteria; kingdom Bacillati; phylum Actinomycetota; class Actinomycetes; order Micromonosporales; family Micromonosporaceae; genus Micromonospora; species Micromonospora sp. NPDC005172. The sequence continues at coordinate 43,838 of NZ_JBEXIL010000021.1, read as the reverse complement.
GCAGGGTCGACGCGAACCGGATACGGCCCGGCGTCTCGGCCAGGTAGAGCGGCTTGATGCCGAGCCGGTCACGGGCCAGCACGAGCGTGTGCGTGGCCAGCTCGACCAGGGCGAAGGCGAACATCCCGTAGAGCCGCTCGACGCAGGCCGTTCCCCACCGGTGGTACGCCTTGAGGATCACCTCGGTGTCCGACGTGGACCGGAAGGTGTAACCGGCCGCGGTCAGCTCGTCGCGCAGCTCCCGGTAGTTGTAGATGCAGCCGTTGAAGACGAGGGCGAGGCCCAGCTCGGGGTCGACCATCGGCTGGGCGCCGGTGTCGGACAGGTCGATGATGCGCAGCCGGCGGTGCACCAGCGCCGCCGGGCCGTGCTGCCACCGCCCCTCGCCGTCCGGGCCCCGCGACGACAGGACGGGCAGCATCCGTTCCAGCGCCGCCAGGTCCGGCGGCGCCCCGTCGAGGCGGAACTCACCTCCGATACCGCACATGGCACACACCTCTCATCGGCTCGGTCCGCTCGGGCCGCTGACCGGTCCAGGCTTGGCGGACCGGGTTGCGTCCCGATGACATCTGCGTCAAGCGTGGGTTACACCGAGGGTTGCCCGGCTCCGCCGAGCAGCCAGGTGTCCTTCGACCCACCTCCCCGCGAAGAGTTGACGATCATGCTGCCGGCCGGCGCGACCCGGGTCAGCGCCACCGGCGCCACCTCCGCAGTCTCGCCGAGGAACACGAATGCCCGCAGGTCAACGTGGCGGGGCGCGAGAGCCGTGCCGTCGAAGACCGGGTGGGTGGTGAGCGTGACCATTTCCTGGGCGATCCACCGGTGCGGGGCGGCGAGGATCTGCTCCCGGACGGCGTCCAACTCCTCCGCCTCGGCGCGCGGGCCGATCACCACGCGGTCACCGCCGTACCCGTCGACCGGCTTGAGCACCAGCTCGTCGAGCCGGCCCAGCACCTCGGCGCGCTGCTCGGGCAGCCCGCACAGGTAGGTCGACACGTCCCCGAGCAGCGCCTTCTCCCCGAGGTAGTACTCGATGAGCTTGGGCACGTACGCGTACAGCGCCTTGTCGTCGCCGACGCCGTTGCCGAGCGCGTTGGCCAGCGTGAGCCGCCCGGCGTGCACCGCCGCGAGCAGCGGCCAGCCCAGGGGCACGCCGTCCGCACCCGGGGCGTGCAGCAACGCCTCCTCGTCCATCCGCAGGTAGATCACGTCCACCGGGCTGCGGTGCCCCTCCGAGACCACGTGGACGCGGCCGTCCTCGACGAGCAGGTCGTTGCTCTCGGTCAGGGGCACACCCATCTCGTCGGCGAGCAGCCGGTGCTCGAACCAGGCCGGGTCACCCGGGCCGCTGCTGAGCACCACCACGGCGGGATCGTCGGCAGCGGCCGGCGCGGCGGCGACGAGCGCCCGGCGCAGCATCGCCGGCGTCTCGTCGGCGGGCAGCAGGTCGTCGGGCACCGGCAGCTCGGGCAGCACCGCCTGGGTGAGCCGCCGGTTCTGCACGGCGTACCCGATGCCCGAGGGCACCCGCAGGTTGTCCTCCAGCACGTACCAGCCGCCGTCGGGATCGCGGACGAGATCGGTTCCGGACACCTGGGCGCGGGTGCTGTGCCGACCCATCAGCGCGCCGGTCGGGCGCAGCCCCGGCGAGGACTCCACCACCCAGGCCGGCACGACCCCGTCGGCCACCACCGCCCGGTCGGCGTACACGTCGCGCAGGAACGCGTCGAGCGCGCGGGCGCGTTGCACCAGGCCGGCACGCAGCGTCCGCCAGTCGTCGGCGGGCACGACCCGGGGCACCAGGTCGACCGGGAAGAGCCGGGTGCTGGCCTCGCCGGCCACGCTGAACGTCACGCCCCGGGCGCGCTGCTCCTCGTCCCGGTCGTGCTCGCGTTGACGCAGGCCGGCGGCGCCGAGGGTACGCAGGGCGGCGAGGAGCGGACGGTACGCGGGCGCCGGCCCGGCCGGGCCGAAGACCTCGTCGCCGGCATCAGCGTACGTGGGCAGCGCGGGCGGTGTCGACGAGCCGGGCAGGGACGGGCGCACCCGGCCCCGGGTCTCGTCGAGCAGCAGGTCGACGACGTCGGCCAGCCGGCCGCGCCGCTCGAACGCCCGCCGCTGCCGTGCGGCGGAGCTGCCACGCTCCAGCGCGTACCGGGTCAGCTCGCTGACCTGTTCCCAGTCGCCGGTCGCCTCCAACTGCGGGCGCAGGTCGGTCACGAGGCGGCGGACCGCCTGGGTGGCCGGCACCGGGCGGGCCGAGCGGGGCAGGTCGAGCAGGTCGCCTTCGAGCCCGGAGCGGGCGGCCCGCCACACGGCGGCGCGCAGCACCGGCGGGCGGACGGCGGTGCGTTCGACCCCGGCGCGCAGGGCGGCGACCTCCCGCCGCACGAGTGCGCGAAACAGCCCGGTGAGCAGGACGATCGTCTCGACGTCGGCGTTGGCGTCGGTGATGCGCAGCTCGACGGTCGGCACGTGCGCCGACGGCCGGACGTCGAAGTAGATCATGGCGGGGTCGGTGATGGTCTCGGACGAGATCAGCTCGGCGACCAGGGCCTCGTGGTCGGCCGCGCTGGTCACCTCGCCCGGGTCACCGGCCGTGGGCCAGCGCTGCCAGACCAGTGAGCGGACGCTGGCGTAGCCGCTGTCCTGGCCCATCCAGTACGGCGAGCTGGTGGAGAGGGCGAGCAGCACCGGCAGCCACGGCTGGACGCGACGGGTGACGGCCACCGCCAGGTCCCGGTCGGAGACGCCGATGTGCACCTGCGCGCCGCAGATCAACTGCTCCCGGGCGAGCAACTGGTACTCGTCGACCATGCGCCGGTAGCGCGAGGTGGGTGTGACGCTCGGGTCGCCGTCGGCGCGCAGCGGGACCGTACCGGCCGCCACGATGCCCAGCCCGGCCCGGTCGGCGACCTGGACCGCCGACTGACGCAGCCGGGTCAGCTCGGCGCGGATCTCGTCCAGGGTCCGACAGACGGCGGTATTGGTCTCCACGACGCTGCGATGCAGCTCGGCGGTGAACGACGTGGCCGGCAGCCGGTCGAGCAGTTCCCCGGCCCGGGGCACCAGCTCCCGGGTGTGCAGGTCGACGACGTGGAACTCCTCCTCGACGCCGATCGTGGCGAGGTCAGCCGGGTCGTCGTCGTACGCCGGTGCGGTCGGAGCGGGACGGGACGTCGGCACGGCCCGGCCGTTGCCGGACCGGTCCACCGGTCCGTCGAACGTCGCCGCGTTCGTGGTGTTGTCGACCATGGTCACCCCGGTTCGCGTGTCGGTGGTCTCGACTGTCCGACGAGCGTTCCCAGGCTTGATAGCGAGGGTGTTTCCGGCGCGTTAAGGTGACGCGCCGTTCCGCCTCGTGGTCACTCCAGGACGAGAACGGCCTGATCATCTTCGGACAGTGGGGCGGGCTCCGTCAGCGACTCGCCGGCCGACGGCAGCGCGGCCCGGTGCGCACGACGACGAGCGGTATACCGCGGAGTCATAGTTATGACTCCGCGGTATACCGCTCACCGACACGACCGTCCCCCGACGCGGGCCGCCCGTGCCTGATCGGGACCCGACCCGCTCAGTCGCGGGGCCGGGTCACCGCATGTTGGCGACCACGAACGGCGCGTGGCCGTGCAGGTAGTTGTTCCATCCGCCGGTCACGGGGGCCCCTGGGCTGAGCAGGTTCGTGGTGTCGGTGCCGACGTCGAGCTTCCAGGCGGTCCAGGAGATGCCGTTGGCCCTCATCCAGTCGATCCAGGACTGCGCCTCCGGCAGGCAGGCGCGACCGTCGAGGCCACCGTCGGCGTTGCTGGCGCCCCACTCGGTGACGAACAGCGCCAGGCCGGCCCGGATCGCCGCGTCTCCCTTGGCCCGCAGCGACGCGCCGTGGGTGCACGAGTAGAAGTGCAGCGTGTACATGAGGTTGGTGCCGGCGACCGGGCTGGCCGCCGCCGCGTCCACGTCCTGCGACCACGTCGGCGTTCCGAGGACCACGATGTTGTCCGGGTCGGCGGCACGGATCGCGGACACGACCGCCTGGTGGTACGGCTTGATGACGCCGGACCAGCTGAACTGCAACGGCTCGTTCCACGTCTCCCAGATCACGTTGGGCAGGTGACCGTAGCGGCGTGCCAGGTCACCGAAGAACGCCACCGCCTGGGACTGGCTGTTCTGCGCCTCGTGGGCGTGCCAGTCGACGATCACGTACACGCCCGCGTTGACCGCGTTGTTGATGACGGTCTCGACCTGCGCCCGCGCCTTGTTCGGATCACTCAGGTACGCCCCGGCCGGCTCGACGCCCATCGCCGCGCGGATCACCTGGAGGTTCCAGTTGTCCCGCATCCAGCGCAGCGCGGACAGGTTCTCGGCGTACGGAGCGGTCTCCCAGTTGAGCCACATGCTGCTGACACCGCGCAGCTGCACCCGCGCGCCGGATCTGTCGCACATCGTCGTACCGCAGACCCGGAGTTGCCCGTGCCGCTCGACCGGCGTACCGGTGGTCGGTGGCGGGGTCGTGGGTGGCGGAGTGGTCGGCGGTGGGGTCGTCGGTGGCGGAGTGGTCGGCGGTGGCGTGGTGGGCGGCGTTCCGCCGGAGCAGGAGACGCCGTTGCCGTTGACGGTGCAGTTGACCGGGGTGCCGGAGCCGTTGACGAGGAAGCCGAACGACGTCGACGCGCCCGCGCCGAGGGTGCCGTTCCACGACACGTTGCTGAAGGTGTAGTGGCTGCCGGCGGTCACCTGCTGGGCGTTCCACGACTGGCTGATGCTCGAGGAGGCCGGGAGGTCGAACTCGACCCGCCAACCGGTGATCGGCGCGGAGGTGTCGTTGGTGACGGTGACCTGGCCCTGATAGCCATTGCCCCAACTGTTGGTCACGGAGAACGCGGCGGTCGCCGCGCTGGCCGGCGTGGCGATCGTCGCCACCGCGCCGGCGAGCAGGCCGGCGACGGCCAGCGACGTGACAAGTCTCAGTGTGCGCATGCGGAACCCGCTTCGGATCGACGGTGATGGTCTGAGGCGGGGCGGCGCCTTCGCGCACAGTATCGATCGTCGACGATGTCATGCAAGCCGAGGCGGCCGGATCACCGCCGCTCAGCGACGCCAGCCCCAGCGGCGCGAACCAGCCGCACCCTGCGACCCACCCTTCTCCCGAGCCAACATCTCGGCCGCGACCCGCAACTTCTGGGCGGGCTCCGCCGCGGCCGGGCCCAACGTCTCCACGAAGCGGTTGCCCATCGACAGCACCAGGGCCGCCCGGTCCAGGTCGCCGATCAGAACCAGGCACTGGGCGTACACGCCGTAGGTGTTGGCCAACTCCCAGAACGTCAGCGGGCGCGCCATGTCCAGCAGCCCCTGGCGCAGCTCACAGGCCCGTGACGCCGCCAGCGCCGCCTCCTTGGCGCCCTCCGCCGACGACGGCCGGGTGAGGTGCCGGTGCAGCAGTGCCACCGCCTGGTTGTGGTACGCCGTCCCCATCGCCTCCCGGGTACGCGGCCCCGCTTCCGGCGGCGACCCGGCAGAGGTCAGACCCACCGTCACGGCACGTTCCAACAGGTCCCGGCGGGTGGCGGGCTGACCGGCGGCGAACGAGACCTCGGCCAGGTCCACCAGTGCGGTGATCAGCTCGGCGAGGGCGTCGTCGCGGGGCGCGGCCGCCACGTTGCCGCCCTCGGCCGCCACGGCGTCGTACACCCGCTCGAAGACGACCACCGCCTCACCGCCGGGTGCCGTCCCGTCGGCGGCCCGGCCGCGCGCGGAGAGCAGCATGCTGTGCCGCCACAGCGCCCGGGCCAACTGCTGCTGGTCCTCGCGGACCCCACCCGGACCGCGCACGGCATCCCGGTACGCCTCGACCACCCGCACCCACAGCCGGTCGGCCTCCGCCCACGTCTCCTGTCGCGTCGAGAGCTCCCGCGCCTGCTCGAACAACCGTCGTCGCTCGTCCGGTCCCATGCCACACACCGCCCTTCGTGGTAGCCCAGCCCATGCCGCACAAAAGAGTGAGCTTTGTCGATTCTAAGCTGGACCGATTCGCACCACCCGCGCCCACTCCGGCGGCGTGCTCGGTACGCGGTGGGCACCAGGCCGGGCGGCAGGCGGAACGCGGACGGCGGACGTAGCGTGGTGCCCATGCGAACCACCACGCTGGGCAGTGCGGGACCCGAGGTCGGCGTCATCGGCCTCGGGTGCATGGGCATGAGCCACGGATACGACATCACCGGCCCTCGCGACGACGACACCTCGATCGCCGTGATCCGACAGGCGCTGGATCTGGGCGCCACGCTTATCGACACGTCCGATGTGTACGGGCCGTACACCAACGAGGAACTGGTCGGGCGGGCGCTGGCCGACGGCCACCGGGAGCGGGCCGTCCTGGCGACGAAGGTCGGCCTGGTGGCGACCTCCCCGACCGGTGGCCCCGGCAACTCACCGAAGATCGGCAACAACGGCCGGCCGGAGCACATCCGCGCGGCGATCGACGAGAGCCTGCGTCGCCTCGGCACCGACCACGTCGACCTCTACCAACTGCACCGCGTCGACCCCGAGGTGCCCATCGAGGAGTCCTGGGGCGCGATGGCGGAGGTCGTCACGGCCGGCAAGGCGCGACAGATCGGCCTGTCCGAGGTGACGGTCAACCAGATCGAGCGGGCCCAGGCGGTGCACCCGGTGGCGTCGGTGCAGTCCGAGCTGTCGTTGTGGACCCGGGACCCGCTGGCCGAGGTGCTGCCGTACTGCGTCGAGCAGGGCATCGCCTTCCTGCCCTTCTCTCCACTGGGTCGGGGTTTCCTCACCGGACGATTCGCCTCGTTCGACGACCTGCCGGCGGACGACTTCCGACGTGGCCTGCCGCGCTTCCAGCAGGAGGCGTTGCGCGCCAACCTCGCCATCGTCGGCCAGGTCCGGGAGATCGCCGAGCGGGCCGGCGTCAGCCCCGCGCAGGTCGCGCTGGCGTGGGTCGTGGCCCAGGGCGATCGGGTCATCCCGATCCCCGGCACCAAGACACCGAAGTACCTGGTGGACAACTGCGCGGCCGGTGACGTGCGGCTCGGTGCGCAGGAGCTCGCCGACCTCGACGCCCTGCCCGCCCCCGAGGGCGGCCGCTACTGAGCGACCGGCGGCCCGGCGTCACTCAGCCGGGCCGCCGGAGCGCGACGGGCGGCCCGAATCGCACACCGACGCCGGGCGAGTAGAGCACGCTGACCGGCGGCCCGACCGGCGGCGGCAGGCCCGCGGCGGCGACCAGTTCGTCGTCCAGGCGTAGCAGCTCCGCCCGGTGCAACGGCCAGCGGGGATGCCAGTTGGGCAGATGCAGCGTGCGACCGTACGCCCGGGTGTGCAGCCCCCAGCGGGCGGTGAGGAAGTGTTCGACTCCGGTGGGATCGGCGATGCGCTCCCCCACCCGGACCTCCATCCGGCTCGTCGTACCCGCTGGCCCCGGCCAGCGTCGCCGGCACCGGTAGGTGAGTCGGTCACCGTCGCGGTCCAACCGCATCGAGGACCAGAGGTACGGCAGACGCAGCGTCGCCCGCGCGACGAGCACCGGCACCAGGCGGGACGCGTCGAGCGAGCGGAACACGACGGCACGCCGCCCGGTGTCGTCCACCGAGTAGAGCCGGACATTCGTCTCGGCGAAGGTGCCGAAGTACGGCACGCCCGGGCCACGGCCGAAGCCCAGCCCGACCATCCGGAAGCCGATCAGCCCGACGTAGCTGACCCCGCCGATGGTGTCCGGCGCGGTGCCGGCGGGCAGCAGGGGCGCGACGACCTCCGGCGCGACGGCCCAGTGCAGGAAGGTGAGGTCCTCCCAGCGCTGACGCAGGAGCGCCCAGCGGAACGCCTGCCGGGGTGCGCCGTCGACCGGTTCGATCTCCACGCCCCCATCCTGACCCAGTCGTCCAGACCGGCGCGCGCCTGCGCCCTCGCCCATCCCGCAGGCTGCGGAGAAGGACCGCTCCGCCCCGGGGATGGTCGCGCCGGTCCGCCGTACCCTTGGGCGAGCAGACCTGTTCAGAACTGGCGTTTCGGGGAGGAACCGGTCATGACGGTGGACGACGCCGACCTGGTCGCGCTCGCGCGGGCGGGCGATGCGGCGGCGCTCGGCGTGCTGCTGACCCGGCACGAGGCGGGCATGCGGGCGGTGGCGGTGAGCCTGCTCGGGTACGGACCGGACGCCGAGGACGCCGTGCAGGACGCGATGGTGACCGCGCTGCGGCGTATCGGGGAGGTCCACGACCAGGCCGCCGTCGGCCCGTGGCTGCGCACGATCGTCCGCAACAACGCCCGGATGGCCCTGCGTGGACCGCGTCCGGTGCCGGTCGCCGACCCCGACTGGTTCGCCCGGCCCGCCACCGGCCCCACCCCGGAGGAGGCGCTGGACTCCGGCGCGCTGCGCGACTGGGTGTGGCACGCCATCAGCGAGTTGTCCGAGCCGGACCGCATGGTCACATTGCTGCGCTACTTCAGCGAAGCTTCGTCGTACGAGCAGATCGCGGCCGTGTGCGGCGTGCCGGTCGGCACCGTCCGCAGCCGCCTCAGCCACGCCCGGCGGGCCCTCGCCGGCGGCCTGCGGACGGCGGCGACCGCCGCGCACGCCGACGTCCGGGCGGCCGCCGACGCCCGGTGGCGCGAGGGCCGCGACATGATCTCCACGGCGATGCGCGGCGACTTCGACCGGGTGGTCGACGACACCTGGTGGCCCGACGCCCAGATGATCGTCCCGGGCGGCCCACGCGGCGGCCGGGACCTGGCGGTCCACGGCATGACCAGCGACCTGCAAGCCGGGGTACGGCAGCGGCTGCGCACCGTCGTGTCCAGCGGCGACGTGCTGCTCTGGGAGACCGACCTGATCAGTCCGCCGGACAACCCGGAGCACTGCCCGCCCACGGCTCTGTGGTTGCAGGTGCTACGCGGCGGGAGAGTGCGCCAGCTCACCCTGTTCCATCCCGTTCCCGCGCGGGCCTGAGGAAGTTCCCGAGCAGAGCGAACTTTCTCCCCGACCCGCGCATCTGGTCCGTGTCAGCCACCACTCACCGTCGCGGCACATGCCGCACGGGCCACGGATCGGGAGATACTTCATGGGTTCCACCCGCCACGACGTCGGCGCGCTCGCGCCGGGCGCCCACACGTTCACCGTCGACGGGGTGCGGCAGGTCTACCACGTCGCCGGCACCGGCCCGGTGTGTGTGGCGCATTCGGGCGGCCCCGGCATCGAATGGGCCTACCTGCGGACGCCGAGCCTCGAAGAGCACTTCACCATGGTGTACGTCGAGCCGGTCGGCACGGGCGCGTCGGGCCGCCTCGACAACCGCGACGACTACCGGATGGACACCTATGTCCGTTTCCTGGACGCGGTCGTCACACATCTCGGTGAGCCCCGGGTCTACCTGCTCGGGCACTCGTACGGCGGTTTCGTCATCCAGCGGTACGCCTTGCAGCAGCCGGACCGCGTCGCCGGCCTCGTCCTGTACGACACCTCGCCCGTCACCGGCGCCGAGTTCTGGGCCGAGGCGATGAAGGGCCTCGCCGCGTACCCGCTGCGGCACCCCGAGCACCCGGAGGCGGCGGCCGTGCCGGCCGCTCTCCAGCGGGCCCTGGCCGCCTTCGACGACGAGTCGCTGAGCGCCGGTCTCAGCGAGGCGCTGCCGGTGTACTTCGCGGACTTCTGGGCCCGGCGGGCCGAGTTCGCCCCGTTGCAGGCGGGTCTGCGGGCCTGGGCGGCGCCGGCGCGCGCGCAGGACCCGACGCCCTTCGACGTGCGCGACCGGCTCGGTGAGATCGCCGCGCCGGCCGTGGTGATCGTCGGCGCGTACGACTTCATCTGCGGCCCCCGCTACGCCGAGGAGCTGCACGCGGGCCTCAAGGACTCGCGCCTGGTGGTGCTGGAGCGCAGCGGGCACTTCGGGCACGTCGAGCAGCCGACGGAGTTCACCGAGGCCGTGGTGGAGCTGCTGAAGCGGTGACGCTCGTGCCGCCCCCGAGGTCGGTTCGTCACAACGGGCAGGCCTCGGGAGCCGGCGGCGTTGCACGGTCATAGGCTTGGCGCTTCGCTGCGCTGTGACAAAGGAGAAACTGCCGTGAGCCAGACGGATTCCGTCGACGAGTGGAACGTGGTCGAGGACGACGGCGTGCTGGACGCCTCGGACACCCTCGACGACAACCGCGTCGGCGACCCCCTCGACACCGGCATCGTCGCCGCGGACCACTGGACGGCGGCGAACCGGTTCGGCACCACCCCCGCCGAGGAGCGGGCGGGCGAGTCGTTGGACCAGTACCTCGCCCAGGAGGAGCCGGACGTCGACCCGTACGCCGAGGGTGGCGACGACGAGGACGAGCTGACCCGTCGCGGGTACGAGGCCGAGCCGCGCGCGGGCCGTCTCGTCGAGTACGACGAGGGCGTCCGCGAGGACGACGAGGCCGAGTCGGTGGCGTGGGACGCCGGCATCGACGCGGGTGGCGCCAGCGCCGAGGAGGCAGCGGTCCACGTGATCGAGGACCCCGACGGGGCTGGCGACGGTCCCCTGCGCTGATCAACGCACCGCCGCGCTCGACACCGGACGGGCGTCGAGCGCGGCGGGCGCGTCGGTCAGTGGATGACGACGGGCGTCTTGGGCAGGTCGGTCTGCTCGTCGCCGAGCGGCTGCGCGGGCGTACGCCGGCGCGGCAGCAGGGCGGCCGGCACGAACGTGAGCAGCACCAGCGCGAACGCCACCCAGAAGGTGTGGGCGAACGACTTCGCGGCGAAGTCGAGACCCCGTTCGATGATCGACGGATCCACCGGCATCTGCGTGAGCAGCTCCGGCCGCTGCTGGGAGGCGATGGCCAGCCCGGCCTCGGTGATCGGCTTGCCGCTCTCGTCGACCAGGCCGGGGATCGGGCGGGAGCCGTTCAGCTCGTTGGTCAGGATCACCGACATCACCGCGGCGCCGACCGAGCCGCCGATCTGTTGCAGGATGTTGACAAGCGTCGAGCCGCGCGCGACCTCCTGCGCCTGCAACGTCCGCAGCGCCGACGTCATGATGGGCATCATCGTGCCGCCCATGCCGAGGCCCATCACGAACAGCGACCCACCGAGCAGCCAGTACGACGTCTGCGGGTCGACCTGGGTGAACCCGAAGAACCCGATCACGATCAGGGCCAACGCGAACGGAACGGTGCGACCGATCGGCACCCGGTCGGCGAGCGTACCGGCGATCGGCATGGTGATCATCGCGCCGATGCCCTGCGGAGCCATCAGCAGACCGGCGGCCAACGTCGACTCGCCGCGCACCTGCAGGAAGTAGCTCGGGAACAGCAGGCCGGCGCCCATGAACGCGATGATGAACACGAACAGCGTCGCCGCGGCGATGGTCAGGTTGCGGTTGCGGAACAGCCGCAGGTCGAGCAGCGGGTGCCGGGGCTTGAAGGAGTAGAGCACGAACGCCACCACCAGCACGCCGCCGACCAGCATCGGAGCCCAGACCTTGGTCGCGGAGAAGGTGCCCGCCTCCGGCAGCGACGAGACGCCGTAGAGGAAGAGCGCGAGACCCGGCGAGAGCATCAGCATGCCGAGGAAGTCGAAGGACTCCGACGGCTCGGGAGCGTCCTTGGGGAGCGCCATCTGCGCGTAGATCAGGGCGACGACACCGATCGGCAGGTTGATCAGGAAGATCCAGTGCCAGCTCGCCGTGTCGATCAGCCAGCCGCCGAGGATCGGGCCACCGATCGGGCCGAGCAGCATCGGGATACCGAGGACCGCCATCAGCCGGCCGATCCGGTGCGGCCCGGCCGCCCGGGTCATGATCGTCATACCCAGCGGCATGAGCATGCCGCCGCCGAGGCCCTGCAGGACGCGGTAGCCGATCAGCTCGCCGATCGAGTCCGCGGTGGCGCAGAGCCCGGACCCGATCGTGAACAGGGCGAGCGCCACCATGTAGAGGCGCTTCGTCCCGAACCGGTCGGCCGCCCATCCGCTGAGCGGGATCACCGTGGCCAGGGCGAGCGTGTAGCCCGTCATCGTCCAGGCCACCCGGGCGTAGGACGCGTCGAACTCATTCTGGAACGTGGGCAGCGCGACGCTGACCACCGTCACGTCGAGGATCGACATGATCGCGCCAAGGACGACGACACCCGCCACCTTGAGCACCGCGGCGTCGAGTTTGTCCGATGTCGCGACGGATTGCTGTGTCACTAACTCTCCTGAGGTCGGTTGATCCGGCGGATGGTGGGCGGTGGCGGCGATCGCCGCGCCGACCAGGCGCGGGACGCGACGTGCCGGGGCGACGACGCGCGGAGGCAGACTATCCGGGGACTGTGACGGGTCGCCGCCCGTTTTCGTGACGACCGCGTGGCGGAAACCGATCGGCCGTCGGATTGGAGCCGGTCGGCGGGGTGTCGGGTGCGAGACCTCGCCGCCCAGCCAGGGAGAGCGCCGCTCAGCCCTCGACGCCCAGCGCCGTCACCGGGCTGACCCGGGACGCCCGCCGAGCCGGCAGCACCCCCGCCAGGGCGGTCAGCCCGACCAGCGCCGCGAAGAGCCCGACCAGCGGCAGCACCGGCAGCGACAACGGCGCGTTGAGGCCCAGAGCCCGTACCGCCAACCAGGCGTACGGGACGCCGAGCAGCAGACCGAAGGTAGCCCCGAGCACACCGTAGAGGCCGGACTCGACGGTCAGCATCGCGCGCAGACCGGTCCGGGACAGGCCGACGGCGCGCAGCAGGCCGGACTCGCGTACCCGCTCCACGACCGAGAGCGCGGTCGTCGACCCCACGCCGACCACGGCGATCAACACGGTCAGGCTGACCAGACCGGCGGTGATCCAGACCAGGGCGTTCAGCACCGCGTCGTTGCGGTCCCGCTCGTCGGCGAGCACGCTGATGTGCAGCCCGGCGGTGGTCCCGACCGCCTGCCGCAGCGCCCGCACCCCGGCGGTACGACCGTCCTCGCCCGCACGCGCCGCGTCCGCCAGCAGACCGGTGTACGCCGTCGGCCCGCCGATCCGGTCGAGGTCGGCGCGGTCGGCGAGGATGCCCGCGTACAGGGGGCCACGGTCGGGCAGGATCGCCGCCACCCGCACGTCGACAGTCGACCGGTCGTGGCCGAGAGTCAGCGTGTCGCCGGCGCGCAGGCCGGCGGTGCGGGCGACCCAGTCGCCGAGCACGACGCGGCCTGGCCCACGGTCGGCGAGGCTGCCCTGGGCCACGGCCAGGTCGGCGAGGGTCGGCAACGCCGACAGGTCGAGGTCGGTGGTCGAGTATCCGGCCTCGGCCCCACCGAGGCGTTCTCCGCCGCGCAGCAGGGCGACGTCGTTGACCATCCGGTACGGCACGACCCGGGTCAGCGCGCCACTCTCCGCCCGCGCCCGCGCCAGGACAGCCACCGGCAGCGTCGTACCCGCCTCCGCGGCGACCTCGTAGTCGGCCGGCGCGGAGAGCGCCATGTCCCGGTCGGCGACGACCCGCATGGACGCGCCGCCGATGACCACCCCGGAGATCAGCGTCACCCCGAGCGCCACCACGACGGACACGGCGGAGGCCCGTCGGGGGGTCCCACCGATCCCACCGACCGCCAGCCGACCCAGCGCGCCGAGCTGGCGCAGCGGCCAGCCCGCCACGGCCAGCACCGGACGCACCAGCAACGGCCCGAGGGCGACCAGGGCGAGAAACGCCAGCGCACCCGAGGCGACCAGCAGGAGCAGACCCGTGGTCGGGTCGTAGGACTCCTGCCCCGGCGTCGGCATGCGACGCACCGCCGCCACGCCGGCCAGCAGCGCACCGATGATCAGCAGCGCCCCGGACACCAGACGCGACGCTCCGATGCCGCGCCGCCCGGCGGTGACACTCGCCGCCCGCAACGCCTCCAGCGGCGAGACCCGGGCGGCGGAGAACGCCGGAGCGAGCACCGCCACCACGGTGAGGACGACCGCGCCGAGCACCACCGCGACCGCCGCCCCCAGCGGCAGGCCAGGCGACGACACCACCGCGCCGAAGGCGCGCAGAATGGGTGGGAGAGCCTGCCCGACGGCCAGGGCGGCGGCCACCCCGACGACGCCGGCGACCAACCCGGTGAGGGCGCCCTCGGCGGTGAGCGCGCCCACCAACGTGCTCCGGCCGGCACCCACCGCGCGCAGGAGGGCGAGGTGCTGCATCCGCTGGGCGAAGACGATGCGGAACGTCGAGGTGACCACGAGGGCCGCGGCAGCCACCGCGATCGCGACGAACATGCCGACCAGCGCGAACAGCTTCCCGACCTGCTCGGCCGCGGCATCGGCCTCGGCGTCGCGTACCTCGGCGCCCGAGCGGACCGGCTGGTCGGCCGGGACCGCCGCGCTCACCCGCTGGCGCACCGCCTGCACCGCGCCCGGCGCCGCCCGCAGGTCGATCCGCTCGACGCCGCTCAGGTGACCCCACGCGATCACGGCGTCGTCCGGGGCGTACGCGTTGGTGCCGCCGTCGACGGGAGTGTCGACCACACCCGTGACGGTGAGCGGGGCGCCGGTGCTGAGGTCGCCGCCCGTCCCGGTGGTCACCGTGCCGACCGTCAGCCCCAGCCGCTCGACGGTACGCGGGCTCACCGCGACCTCGCCGGGCCGCTCGGGGTAGCGCCCCTGGACGAGGCGGACCGTCGCCAGCGGGCCGACGCCCGGGTCGGCCTCGAGGTTGACGTACCCGCCGGCGACGGAGACACCGATCGCCACCCGACCCACCGCTTCGGCGACGCCCGGCACGGCACGGACGTCGCGCAACTCCGTCAGGGCCAGTGGCGGCTGCTCGGGGTCACCGATCACCAGGTCGGTGCCGGCCGGTGTGCCGCTGAGGTTGTCCCGCGCGGTCCGTTCCGTGATGTCCTGCGCCAGCACGGTGCCGAAGACGACGAACGACGCGACGAGGATCGCGAGGCCGGTCAGGATCAGCCGTCCCGGCCGTCGGGCCGCGGCGCTCACCTGGGTACGCAGCACGGTCGCCCTCATGCCGCCACCGCCAGGGAGCGCAGCGCCTCGGTGATCGCACCCTGGTCCGGCGCGGCGATGTCGCCGGCGATCCGACCGTCGGCGAGCAGCACCACCCGGTCGGCGTACGCGGCGGCGACCGGATCGTGGGTGACCATGACGACCGTCTGGCCCAGGTCGCGTACCGAGTCGCGCAGGATGCCGAGCACCTCCGCCCCGGAGCGGGAGTCGAGGTTGCCGGTCGGCTCGTCGGCGAAGACGACCTCGGGCCGCGACACCAGGGCCCGGGCCAGCGCCACCCGCTGTTGCTGGCCGCCGGAGAGTTCGCTGGGCCGGTGCCCGAGCCGCTGCCCGAGGCCCAGCACGTCGACGAGGTGCGCGAACAGCTCACGGTCGGGTTCCCGGCCGGCGAGGTCCAGCGGCAGGGTGATGTTCTGCGCGGCGGTGAGCTGCGGCAGCAGGTTGAACGACTGGAAGACGAAGCCGATCCGGTCCCGGCGTGCCCGGGTCAGCGTGCGGTCGGACTGGCCGGTCAGCTCCGTGCCGCCGAGCAGGACCCGCCCGGAGGTGGCCGTGTCCAGGCCGGCGAGGCAGTGCATCAACGTCGACTTGCCGGACCCGGAGGAGCCCATGATCGCCGTGAACCCGGCCCGACCGAAGCCGACCGAGACGCCGTCCAGGGCGCGGACGGCGGTGTCGCCGCTGCCGTACACCTTCACGAGGTCGACGGCCGCGACGGCCGCCTGCCCGGTCGGCGGCGAGGCGTGGGTTGTCATGGGTTCCTCCAGTGGCTGTGACGTGACCGGGGAAGCCTCGCCCGCGCCGCAGGGGAGCCGCATCGGCCCGCGGTCGGGGAACACCGGCGTCGGGTCTGCCTTTCGGCCGATCTGCCCGCGCCGCCCACGTGGCTACGCTGGGTCACGATGAACGCGCCGACATTCTCAACCTGGTGGGTACGCCTGGGTCAGCTCGCCGGCCTGGCGGCGCTGGCCCTGCTCTGTGCCTTCGACCTGCGGTACGGCCTCTACAGCGGGATGGGCATGGCCGAAGCGCTGCGCGCCCTGTTACAGGTGGGGATGGCGGCGGCGACCACGGTGGTCTGGCTGCCGGTGCACCGGCAGGGTTCCCGGTCGTTGCCGATCGCGGCGCTCGTGCTCGGCGTCATCTCCCTCGCCGTCACTCTGGGCTTCCTGGTGCTCAGCACGAGCCGGTTCATTCTGCTGGGCGGCACCTGGGGGCTGGCCGAGTCCGCCGGGATGATCGCGGTGGTGTTCGTGGTGACCCGGTGGGGCTCCCCCCGGCTCGCACCGTGGGCGGCCGTGGTCGCCGCGCTCGCCGCCGCCGCGCAGCCGCTGCGCGCCGGCACCGACCTCGTCTACGTGATCTTCGGGCTGCTCCAGGCGCTCGGCGCGGTCGGCGCTGCCGCCGTCGGAATCTACCTGCGCGTCGTCGCCGCCGGGCGGGAGCGGGCCATCGCCCTGGTACGCGCCGAGCAGCGCGCCGAGCAGCGCGCCGAGTTCGCCCGCGACCTGCACGACTTCATCGCCCACCACGTGACCGGCATCGTGGTGCAGGCCCAGGGCGCCCGGTTCGTCGCCGAGCAGGACCCGCAGCGGGTGATCGTGGCCCTGGAGCAGATCGAGCGGGCCGGCGCCGAGACGATGGCCTCGATGCGACGGATGGTCGGTGTCCTCCGCAATCCGGACGCCCCGCCGGACGCGCCGCTGGCCCCGTTGGCCGGCGTGGCCGACCTCGCGCCCCTGTTGGAGGGCCACAACGGCACGACCGACGCGCCGGCCCGGCTGTACGTCGACGGTCCGCTCGATGAGCTGCCGGTGGAGGTGTCGACCTCGGCGTACCGGGTGGTGATGGAGGGGCTGACCAACGCCCGTCAGCACGCGCCGGACGCCCGGTCGGTGGCCGTGTCCGTGCGTCGTACGCCGGACTGGCTCCTGGTCCGGGTCGCCGACGACGGCGCGAGCCCACGCACGCCTCCCGCCCGGGGGCACGGTTTCGGCCTGCTCGGCCTCACCGAGCGGGTACGCGCCCTCGGCGGCACGATCACCGCCGGACCGGGCATCGCCGGCGGCTGGGTGCTCGACGCCGCGTTCCCGCTGCGGTCGGCCGTGGCGCGATGATCCGGGTCTTGATCGCGGATGACCAGGCGATGGTCCGGACCGGCTTCAGCATGATCATCGGAGCGCAGCCGGACATGGCGGTGGTCGGCGAGGCCGCCGACGGGGTCGCCGCCGTCGAGATGGTCCGGCGGCTGCGCCCGGACGTGGTGCTGCTGGACATCAGGATGCCCCGCCTCGACGGCCTGGAGGCGTTGCGCCTGCTCGCCGGGCCGGGCGTCGCCGACCCGGTGCGGGTGGTCGTGGTCACGACCTTCGACCTCGACGAGTACGTGCACACCGCGCTCTCCAACGGCGCCTGCGGATTCCTCCTGAAGGACTCCGGGCCGGCGCTGCTCGTCGAGGCGGTCCGCGCCGCCGTCTCCGGTGACGCGCTGATCAGCCCGTCCATCACCGTACGACTGCTGGAGCACCTCAGCTCGCCCACCGCGCCACGCGACGACGCGGGTCTGTCCCCACGGGAACTCGACGTCGTGCGGCTCGTGGCCCGGGGTCTGACCAACGCCGAGATCGCCAGCCAGCTCTTCATCGCCGTCGGCACGGTCAAGACCCACCTGGCCAGCGTCCAGACGAAACTTCCGGCCCGCAACCGCGTCGAGATCGCCGCCTGGGCCTGGGAACGCCGCCTGGTCACCTAGACGGGGCATCCTCGCGTCGCCCGCTGCCCTAAAATCCACGGCAGTGAATCGCCGGCCCGCTGCGGACAACCGGAGGCGAGGGATTCATCGTGCACCCAATCCGAACGCGGCCCCGATCACGGGCCGTCACCCTGGTCGTCGCCGCGCTGGTGGCCGCAACGGCCATGCTGGGCCCGAGTCCGGCGTACGCCGCCGACGACACCGAGCGACCCACCGCCCCCGGCCCGATCACGGTCACCGCCATCGACACCACCTCGGTCGAGCTGACGTGGGCCGCGTCTACCGACAATGTGGGAGTGGTCGGCTACGCGGTCTCGGCGATGTTCGAGGACAACGGCCGGACGTGGTCGACAGGCACCAACAGCATCCGCATCACCGACCTCGGGCCGTCGCGCACCTACACCTTCGGCGTGGCTGGGCTGGACGCGGCGGGAAACCGCTCACCGTCGAGCCCGATGCTGCGGGTGACGATGCCACCGGGTGACACCCAGCCGCCGAGCGCGCCGGGCCAGCCGGTCGCGTACGACGTCGCCGCGACCCTGGTGTGGCTGCGCTGGGCCCCGTCGACCGAGAACGTCGTGCTCGACCGGTACGAGGTGTACCGGGTCGACGCCGGTGGTCAGCTGACCCTGGTCAGGGAGTTGTACCAGTTCCCGCCGAGGCCCGCCATGACCCAGGTCAGCGGGTTGACGCCGAACACCACGTACACCTTCGTGGTCCGCGCCCGCGACGAGGCGGGCAACTGGTCGCCGCTGTCCCCGCCGGTCACCGTGACCACCCTGCCGCCCCCGCCGAGCTGCGCCGTCCGCACCGTCGTCCGACAGTGGTCGGACGGCTTCGTGGCGTACCTCGCCGTCGAGAACACCGGCACGACGGCGGTGAACGGTTGGACGATGACCTGGCGGTTCTGGGCCAGCCAGCAGGTGCGGGCCCTCTGGGGCGCGCAGGTCGTCGACCGGCCCGACAACAGCTACCTGCGGGTCCGCAACACCAGCCACAACGCGCTGATCAGGCCCGGCGGCACCGTGTCGCTGGGCGTCATCGCCAGCGGCACGCAACTGCCGGAGGAGATCACGTTGAACGGCGGCGTCTGCGTGGCGGCAGACGAGTAACGCTCGCATCCGGGGTCTGGTGTCGGCGGCGACATCTTGCGACGCTAACGATCGTGTATGACTACGACCTGTTGGTGCTGGGCTCCGGACCCAGCGGTCAGAAGGCCGCGATCGCCGCCGCCAAGCTCGGCAGGCGGGTTGCCATCGTGGACCGCCGCGACATGCTCGGTGGGGTGTGCATCAACACCGGCACCGTCCCGTCCAAGACGTTGCGCGAGGCTGTGCTCTATCTGACCGGCCTGAGCCAGCGCGACCTGTACGGCAGCAGCTACCGCGTCAAGGAGGAGATCACGGTCAGCGACCTGGCCGCCCGCACCCAGCACGTCATCACCCGGCAGACCGACGTCATCCGCAACCAGCTCGCCCGCAACCGCGTCGCGATGATCACCGGTACCGGGCGTTTCGCGGACGCCCACTCCATCTGGGTCGATGCCGGCTCGGGGCGCGACTCCAAGGTGACGTTCGACAAGGCCATCATCGCGGCCGGCACCCGCCCGGCCCGCCCGGACAGCGTCGACTTCGACGAGCGGACCATCGTGGACTCCGACGGCGTCATCAACCTCCAGGCCGTACCCCGCAGCATGGTCGTGGTCGGCGCCGGCGTGATCGGCATGGAGTACGCGTCGATGTTCGCCGCCCTCGGCACCAAGGTGACAGTCGTCGAGCGCCGCGAGCGGATGCTCGACTTCTGCGACGACGAGGTCGTCGAGTCACTCAAATACCACCTGCGCGACCTGTCGGTGGCGTTCCGCTTCGGTGAGGAGGTCGCCGCTGTGGAGAAGCACCAGACGGCGGCGCTGTGCATCCTCAAGAGCGGCAAGAAGATCGTCGCGGACACCGTCATGTACTCGGCCGGCCGACAGGGCCAGACCGACGACCTGGCCCTGGAGGCGGCCGGCCTCACGGCAGACCGACGCGGCCGCATCACCGTCGACGCCAACTACCGCACCCCTGTCGACAACATCTACGCAGTCGGCGACGTGATCGGCTTCCCGGCGCTGGCGTCCACCTCGATGGAGCAGGGCCGGCTGGCCGCGCAGCACGCCTGCGGCGAACCGATCCGGGGGATGCTCGGCCTGCAACCCATCGGCATCTACACGATCCCGGAGATCAGTTTCGTCGGCCAGACCGAGGCCGAGCTGACCGAGGCGTCCACGCCGTTCGAGGTGGGCATCGCCCGCTACCGGGAGTTGGCGCGCGGTCAGATCGTCGGCGACTCGTACGGGATGCTGAAACTCCTCGTCTCCCCCGAGGACGGCCGGCTGCTCGGGGTGCACGTGTTCGGCACCGCCGCCACCGAGATCGTCCACATCGGTCAGGCGGTGATGGGCTGCGGCGGCACTATCGACTACCTGATCGACGCGGTGTTCAACTATCCGACCCTGGCCGAGGCGTACAAGGTCGCCGCGTTGGACGCCTCCAACAAGATCCGTAACATAACCCGAATAGACGGCTAACCCCCGCCCCGCCCCCGGGCGCCCCTCCCCCCGCCCCCACCCCGGCCCTCCACCCCGGCCCTCCACCCCGGTTGATCATGAAGTTATTGCCGCCCTCGTCGGCGTGTCGTGGCAATAACTTCATGATCAACGCGCTTGGCGCGGGGGACCTCCGGGGGGTGGGGTTGGGGTTGGGGTTGGGGTGGGGTTGGGGTTGGGGGTTAGCTTGGCGCGCAGGTTGGGCTGAGGGTGCCGGCGGTGCCGGTGCCCTGGAAGCCGAACTCGGTGGACTGGCCGGCGCCGACCTGGCCGTTGTAGGACACGTTCGTCCAGGTCGTCGTGCCGGTGCTACCGCTGTTGGTGGCGCTCCAGGCGTTGGTGACGGTCGCGCCGGACGGCAGGTCGATCGTCACGGTCCAGCCGTTGAGGGCCGACGAGCCGGCGGTCACCCGTACGTTCGCCACGAAGCCGCCGTTCCACTGGTTCACCGTCACGGAGGCGGAGCAATCACCCTGTCCGGGCGGCGGAGTGGTGGGCGGCGGAGTCGTAGGCGGTGGAGTCGTGGGCGGCGGGTCGCTGGGCGGCGGGGTCGTCGGCGGCGGGGTGGTGGGCGGCGGCGTCGTCGGGGTGGTGCCGCTGTTCAGCGCGGCGAGCACGGCGTCGTACGCGGGCTTCTTCTGGCCGCTGTTGGTGAACAGCAGCGGCGACTGGTAGGACCGCCACGAGTCGCTGTCCCGGATGCCCCACACGGTGATGCCGTTGCAGCGGGCCACCGCGAGGCAGTCCTCGACCACGCTCCGGTACGTGTTCGCCGGGGCGCTCTCGATGTCCAGCTCGGTGATCTGCACGTCCACACCCAGCGCCGCGAAGCTCGACAGTGTGGTGCGGTAGTTGCTGACGTACGGGGAGTCGCTGTTGAAGTGCGACTGGAAGCCGACGCAGTCGATCGGCACGCCACGGGACTTGAAGTCGCGGACCATGTTGTAGACGCCCTGCGTCTTGGCCCACGTCCAGTTGTCGATGTTGTAGTCGTTGTAGCAGAGCTTCGCGCCCGGGTCCGCAGCCCGTGCGGCACGGAACGCGGCCTCGATCCAGTCGTTGCCCGTGCGCTGGAGGTTCGAGTCGCGCCGACCGCCGGAGTTGCCGTCGGCGAAGGCCTCGTTCACCACGTCCCAGGAGTAGACCTGCCCACGGAAGTGCGTGGCCACCTGCGTCACGTGGTTCAGGATCGCCTGCCGCAGGGCGCTTCCGCTCATGCCCTGCATCCAGCTCGGCTGCTGGGCGTGCCAGGCCAGCGTGTGACCGCGTACCTGCATGCCACGACTGCGGGCGTGGTTGACGATCTGCTCGGCCGAGCCGTAGCTGAACCGGTTCTGCTGCGGTTCGGTGGCGTCGATCTTCATCTCGTTCTCGGCCGTCACCATGTTGAACTCACGGTTCAGGATCGTGGTGTACGCGCTGTCCGAGAGCTTGAACCCGGCAACGGCCGTACCGAAGTAGCGGCCCTTCTCGGCGGCGGACGCGCCGAGCGTGGTCCCGGCGGCGGCGGGCGCCGTCAGGACCAGCGCCATGCCGGCGGCGAGCGCGCCTGCCCCGGCCAGCGCGATGGCGGCTCTCGACGCCGCCCTCCATCTCGTAATTCCCATTCGTGTGACTCCTTGCGGATGGGGTGCGGTGGGGTCAGGAGACCGAGCAGGCGGCACCGTTGAGGGCGAACGACGTGGGCTTGCCGGCGTCGCCGGTGTGGGTGGCCTGGAAGCCGATGTCGACCGAGGTGTTCGGTGCGATGGTGCCGTTGTAGGAGACGTTGCGGGCGATCACCGCACCGCTCGTCGGCGAGTAGGCGGCGTTCCAGCCACCGGTGATGCTCTGGCCGCTGGGCAGGGTGAACGTCAGCGCCCACCCGTTCACCGCGGTGGTGCCGGTGTTGGTGATGCTCACGCTCGCGGTGAGCCCGTTGTTCCAGGCGTTGACCGTGTAGGTGACCCGGCAGGCGCCCGCGCTGGGCGGTGGCGTCGTGGTGGGAGGCGGCGTGGTCGGCGGCGGTGTCGTCGGCGGCGGCGTGGTCGGAGGAGGCGTCGTCGGAGGCGGCGTGGTCGGCGGCGGCGTCGTGGGAGGCGGCGTCGTCGGCGGAGGCGTCGTGGGCGGGGCGGTGCCGTCGAGGCCGAAGAAGCGGATCACCTGGGCGGCGTCGACGGGGATGTTGTGCGTGACGCCCTGCATGCTGATCGCCTCGACCGGGGCCATCGGGCCGCTGCTGCCGTACCGGGTGCGGGTGTATCCCGACTGCGGAGAGTCGGTGTACGTCGGGGTCTGGCTCAGACCATGCACGTTGGTCCACTGCTTGACCTGCTCGCCGAAGTTCGGGTAGCGCAGGGTGTCGTCGCTCGTGCCGTGCCAGATCTGCATCCGCGGTCGGCGGCCGCTGTAACCGGGGTACGCCCCGCGGACCAGGTCGCCCCACTGCTGGGCCGTCTTGATGAGCTGCCCGTTCGCGCACTGGCTGTTCCACTCCGAGGTGCCCCCGGTGGCGAAGCAGGCGAACGGCACGCCGGCGAAGGACGCGCCCGCCGCGAACACGTCCGGGTAGTCACCGAGCATGACGTTTGTCATCATCGCGCCCGACGAGGTGCCGGTGGCGAAGACGCGGTCCGGGTCGGCGGAGTACCGCTGCTTGACGTAGTCGATCATCGAGACGAGCCCGACCGGGTCGCTGCCCCCGCCCCGGCGCAGCGCCTGCGGCGAGGCCACGTCCCAGCACTTGCTGCTGCGGGTCGCCGACGGGTAGATGACGATGAAGCCGTACCGGTCGGCGAGGGACGCGTACTGCGTGCCGGAGTAGAAGGCGGGGCCGGTGCCGGTGCAGTAGTGCAGGGCGAGCAGGATCCCCGGGCGCGACGCCACCCGGTCCGGGACGTACAGGTGCATCTGGAGGTTGGTGGGGTTGTTGCCGAAGCCGGTCACCTGCGTGAGCGTCGCGGCCGACGCGGGGGTGGCGAACGCCAGCGCGGCCGCGGCGACTGTCGCGACGGCCGTGAGGACGCCGAGCAGCCTTGTCTTCAGTGTCATGGTTCGCGATCCCTCGGGGACATGGCGCATGGAAGGGGGTTAGTCGAGGACTGCCCTTCGCCCGACCGTGACCGCGGCTCGCGTGACCGATGTCAGCTTCAATCGAGCACACTCGATTGTCAAGGCTTCCGGAAACCTTTCGGCGTAAGGCATTACGCGGTCACCAGCACCGGTTCCGGGGCCGGCGGGACCCTGCGCCACCGGCCGACGCCGGGATATTATCGGCACGTTCCCGATAAGCAGACCGTCCTCGCGTGCACCCCCCTGCGAGCGTCCTCACCCGACTCCCGCGGGCACGAAGGAGATCGAGTGAAGATCGTCGACGCCCGAGTCATCGTGACCTGTCCGGGCCGCAACTTCGTCACCCTCAAGATCGTCACCGACGAGGGCGTCACCGGCGTCGGTGACGCCACCCTGAACGGGCGGGAGCTGGCCGTCGCGTCCTACCTGCGCGACCACGTGGCGCCGCTGCTGATCGGCCGTGACCCGGCGCGGATCGAGGACACCTGGCAGTACCTCTACCAGGGCGCATACTGGCGGCGCGGTCCGGTCACGATGAGCGCGATCGCCGCGGTGGACACCGCCCTGTGGGACATCAAGGGCAAGGTGGCGGGCCTGCCGGTCTACCAACTGCTCGGCGGCCGGTCCCGCGAGGGCGTCACGGTGTACGGCCACGCCAACGGCGAGACCGTCGAGGAGGTGCTGGTCGAGGTCGCCCGCTACGTCGACCTCGGCTACCGGGCGGTCCGGGTGCAGTGCGGTGTGCCGGGTCTGCCCCAGACGTACGGGGTCAGCGCCGACAAGCTCTTCTACGAGCCGGCCGACGCCGCTCTGCCGAGCGAGGCCACCTGGTCGACGCAGCGCTACCTGTCGCACGTGCCAAGCGTCTTCGCGCGGGTCCGCGACGAGTTCGGCCCCACCCTGCGGCTGCTGCACGACGTGCACCACCGGCTCACGCCCATCGAGGCGGCCCGGCTCGGCCGGAGTCTGGAGCCGTACGCCCTGACCTGGATGGAGGACCCGGTCCCCGCCGACCTCCAGGAGGGTTTCCGGCTGATCCGGCAGCACACCACCACGCCGATCGCCGTGGGCGAGGTCTTCAACACCGTCTTCGACGCGGCACAGCTCATCCGCGAGCAGCTCATCGACTACATCCGGGCCACCGTGGTGCACGCCGGCGGGATCACCCACCTGCGGCGCATCTTCGACCTCGCGGCGCTGCACCACGTCCGCAGCGGCTCACACGGCGCCACCGACCTCTCCCCCATCTGCATGGCCGCCGCGCTGCAACTCGACATCTCGATCCCCAACTTCGGCCTCCAGGAATACATGCGGCACACCGCGCAGACCGACGAGGTGTTTCCACACGGCTACCACTTCGCCGACGGCTACCTGCACCCCGCCGAGGCGCCCGGGCTGGGCGTCGACATCGACGAGGAGGCGGCGGCCCGCTTCCCGTACGCGCCCGCGTACCTGCCGGTCAACCGGCTGGAGGACGGGACCGTGCACCCCTGGTGAACCGCTGGCTCAGTAGATGCGTCGTCCCCGCGCGTCGGGCACCCCGGACTTGCGGAAGAAGTACGTGTTGATCTGATCCCGCCACTCGGTGGCGCTGCGCACCTGCTCGTCGAGGCGCTCGGCCACCCGCTCGTACATGGCCGGGTCGATCATCCCGTTCAGCGTCTGCCACCGACGCCGCATCACGGCCACCTCCTCGACGCCGGCGAAGTGGGTGTCATAGATGTGCTGGATGACCGTCGATCCACTGTGCAGGACGTGCGTGTACGGCACGTGGTGGAAGAACAGCAGCAGCTCGTCCGGGCAGGTCCGCGTCGACTCGTACACCTCGGCCCAGTACGGCGGGTACTGGCCGGCGAAGCCGGTGCCCGAGGCGCGAGTGCGGTCCACGCCCACGCCGTCGCGGTCGGCGAAGTGGTAGGTGCCCCAGCGCGAGTACTCGTACCCGTCGACGTCGGGGCCGTAGTGGTCGCCGGGGTGGACCATGAAGCCGACACCCAGCGGGGCGGTGTACCGCTCGTAGGTGTGCCACGAGTCGTCCATGATCTCGTGCAGCGTCCGCCGGACCAGCTCCGGATCGGCGGTCGCCGACGGTGGGAACGTCAACGTCATCCACTCGTCGAGGATCGCCGTCGGGTCGAGCCGGGGGTTCCAGGCGAGCCGGCCGACCGTGTACAGGTTGGCCTGCGCCAGCGGATGCCCGGTCCAGAAGAGGTCGTCACCGGTGTTGGCGACCGCGACCAGGCCTCCGCCCTTGCCCGCCTCGCCGGTGACCACGTCGGCGATCGTGCGCCCGTCGGGGCTCCAGGGAGCGAAGCTCAGCACCTCGCCCCAGCACGGCCCGAGGTGGCAGACGTGCCGCTGCTGACCCGTGTACTCCTGGGTGACCTGCACCTCGACCGCGACCCGGGTGGCCGGCATGGCGGCGAGCACCGGCGAGACCGGTTCCCGCGTCTGGAAGTCCACCGGGCCGAACTTCACCTGGAGCACGACGTTGGTACGGAACCGCCCGTCGAGGGGGGCGAAGTGGTCGTACGCGGCCCGCGCCCGGTCGGTGGACCGGTCCCGCCAGTCCTGGTGGTGGTTGTAGACGAACGCCCGCCAGTGCACCACTCCCCCGTACGGGGCGAGGGCCTCGGCGAGCAGGTTCGCCCCGTCGGCGTGGTCGCGTCCGTAGGTGAACGGGCCGGGCTGCCCCTCCGAGTCGGCCTTCACCAGGTAGCCGCCGAAGTCGTCGATGCGCTCGTACACCCGTCGGGTGGTGGCCGCCCACCAGGCGCGCACCTCCTCGTCGAACGGGTCGGCGGTCGGCAGCGCGCCGAGGACCATCGGCGCGGCGAAGGTGACCGACAGGTGCACCCGGATGCCGTACGGGCGCAGCACGTCCGCGATCTGGGCCACGTCGCCGAGTCGGTCGGTCAGCAACAGCGCCTCGGCGCGACCCACGTTGACGTTGTTCACCGAGATCGCGTTGATCCCGCTGGCCGCCAACAGCCGTCCGTACTCCCGAATGCGGGTCAGGTCCCCGCGCGGACGACCGCCGGCCCAGAAGATCGAGCCACCGGCGTACCCCCGCTCGACCTGGCCCATCACCGGATGCACGGCCACGTTGTCCCAGTGGTTCAGCATGCGTCGGCGCAGCGCGGGTCGGTGCAGCTCGGGTGGACGGGCCGGGTCGAAGGCTGCCGCGCAGAGCCGTACGACGTGGAACAGCCCGTACAGGAGGCCGGCGGGCGCGTCGGCCAGCACCACCGTCGTCTCGCCGCTGCGGGCCAGCAGGAACCCCTCGTCGCCGAGCGTCTCGCCGTCGCCCATGTCGGCGAGCGCCGCCTCCCCCGCCGTACGGGCCGCCTCGACCGCGGAACTGGGCAGCTCGGGCGCCCCGCGAAGGGTGAGCACCAGGTCGACGTCGACGTCCCAGGAGGGGGAATGCCACACCCGACCGCCGTAGCGCGTGCAGGCGCGCGTCACCTCGTCGAGGACGGTGTCGACGAGCAGCCCGTCGCCGTGCACGAGGACGCGCCGCGCGCCGAGGGCCCGGAAGGCCTCCGGCGGCAGCCACGCGGGGTGGACGCGCGGGTCCTCGACGTCGGGCGGCTCCGCCACGAACACCGTCTCCTCCAAGTCCGCGTTCACGCGTCCCTCCGCGTGACGATCACCTCGGCGGTCGTGGAGCGGCTCATGCGGTGAACTCCTTCCGGATCAGGTCGACCATCGGGTCGGCGACGCGCAGGACCCCCAGGACCACGACCGAGGCGAGGAGCGCCAGGACCCCCTCGGAGAAGACCGCGGTGATCCCGGCCGCCGCGCCGAGCAGCAGGGCGTTGCCGACGGAGACCCCGGGGGTACGGACGAGGAAGTGCACGGCCAGGCGTAGGACGTCACGGGTGCGGAACTGGAACAGCGAGGTGATCACCAGCGCGTTGGCCGCGCAGAGAGCCACCCCGACCGCGACCAGGACCAGCGGGACCACCCACCAGGTGGGCAGGCCGACCGCGTCGCGGTAGGCGAGGTTGAGCGCGAGCACCGTCAGCCACGCCAGCGCCGGTGTCCAGACCCGCAGCGCGCCACCGACGTTGCCGCGGTAGCCCCGCCAGAACAGCGCGGCGGGTCGCAGGTCCGTCAGGTCGGGCCGCTGGTGGCGCAGGGCGTACAGGGCGGCGGAGACAGCCGGCCCGACCGGTGTCAGCAACAGCGCGACCAGCGGCAGGTTGCTGGGGTCGCGGTCGAGCAGCAGCAGCGGGAGCAGGCCGGGCAGCGTGGTGAGGAGGAGCAGCACCTCGACCACGAGCAGGATGTAGACGCGGGACGCGAACCGGGACAGGGGTCCGTCGCCGAGCTGCCGCCGGGTAGGCGCCGTGTCGTTCACTGTCCTACTCCTCCCGGTCGGCAGGCGATTCCCGCGCGGATTGCCGTGGTCGGCCGGTCCGGGGCGCGTCACCGGACCGGCCGACACCTCAGCGGTGGTCCTTCTGGTAGCGGTCGTACGCCTTGTTCACCATGGTCAGGTAGGCGTCCATGTTCTTGCCCTTCAGCTCGGCCACGTAGGCGTCCCACTGGGCGAGGTCCCGCTGGCCCAGCGCGAACTGGAGAGTCGCCTGGTAGACGGCGTCCTTCAGCGGCGTCTCCCACAGGGACGCCTGCTCCCGCTCCTCGTCGGTCAACGGATGCGGCGGGGGCACGACGACCGGCGTGCGGGCGTTCATGACCTTCTGGAACTCCTGCTCCTCCGGGGCGAAGAAGCCCTGCACCAACTCCGGCTTGCCGCCGTACGCGAAGACCCCGTTGTAGAAGCCGAAGTCCTTCTGCAGGTGCTTGGGGGCCTTGGGGTTGAGCCCGATGACGTTGACGTCCGGCGCCAGCTTGGGCTTGCCGGCGGCGTCCCGGACGAACGTCTTCCCCTCGACGCCCCACTTGGCGAACTCCTGGCCGGCGTCGGAGTACCAGAGCCAGTCGATGAACTGCATCATCGCCACGAAGTTCTTGCTCTCGCGGGCCTTCGCGGAGATCATCACGCCGTTCTCCAGCCGGTTGGCCGGGTTGACCTCACCGGCCGGCCCCACCGGCAGCGGAATCTTGGCGATCCTGGCCTTGGGGTTGGTCTTGGCCAGGTCCGGCCGGTAGTCGTTCACCACGGCCTGGGCGTTGGCGCTGATCACGAAGGACTTGCTGTTGGCGAGCTTCTGCCGGGCCTGGTCGTCGGTCTGGGTGAAGCTCTCCGGGTCGAGCAGCTTCTCCTTCACCAGCTTGTTGAGGTACTGGAGCATCTGCTTGTACGGGTCGCTCGCGCCGGTGTAGACGAACTTCTTGGCGTTGGCGTCCCAGCTCGTGTGCTGGAAGTTCCAGCCCGCACCCTGCAGGCCGTACGACACGGCCAGGATGTTGAGCAGGTTGCCGGCCGGGTTGGGCTTGCTCCACCGGTCCGAGAACGGGTACACGTCCGGGTACTTGGCCTTCATCGCCTTGAGCACCGTGTACAGCTCGTCCCAGGTCTTCGGCGTGCTCAGCTTCAACTCGTCGAGGATGTCGGTGCGGATCGCCACCGAGTAGTCCTGCCAGGGCTTCTCGTGCAGGCCGGGCAGCACGTAGAACTTGCCGTCCTCCTGCCGCCGCCCGTCGATCTCGGGCTTCAGATTCCACCGGGAGATCTTGTCCTGCAGGTTCGGCATGAGGTCCAGGTAGTCGCTGACCGGCAGGATCGCCCCCGAGGACACGTACGCGTCCTCCTGCCCCGGGTACGTCTTCGGGATGATCATCGGGGCGTCGCCGGCGCCGATCAGCAGGCTGCGCTTCTGCTCGTAGTCGCTCAGCGGCACGGCGACCGGCGTGAGGGTGACGTTGGCCCGCGACTTCAGCTCCGACCAGAACAGCCAGTCCTCGCGCAGCGGGTAGTTCGGGTGGTTGTTGTACAGGAGGGAGAAGGAGACCGGCTCGCTCGCCTTGAACTGCTTGCCGATGCCGTAGTCGGACATCGCGCCGGCCCGGTTCTCCGACAGGTCCTTGGCGTCGGACGGATCATCACTGCAGGCGGCGATGCTGGTCGCCGTGAGCAGCACGGCTACCGCTGTCGCGACGCGGCGCCACGATCGGTGGAGCATGGCGGTCCTTTCGGGTTCGGTGGTTCGGTGGAGGAACAGGTGGACGTGCTGGCTAGCCCTTCACGGCGCCGAGCATCACGCCGCGGACGAAGTACCGCTGGACGAACGGGTAGACCAGGAGGATCGGCAGGGTCGTGAGCACGATCGTCACGGACTTGAGGGTCGCCTCGGCCTGCACCTCGTCGGCCTCGGCGATCGCGCCGACGTTCTCCGCGCCGGTGGCCCCGGCGATCAGGTTGCGCAGATAGACGGTCACCGGCCACAGCTCCTGCTTGTCCATGTAGAGGAAGGCGGCGAACCAGGAGTTCCAGAAGGCCACGGCGTAGAACAGCACCATCGTGGCGACGATCGCCTTCGACAGTGGCAGCACGATGCGCAGCAGGATGCCGTACGTGTTGAGGCCGTCGACGGCGGCAGCCTCTTCCAGGTCGGTGGGCAGGGACTCGAAGAACGCCTTCATCACCAGGAGGTTGAACACGTTGATCGCGTTGGGCACCGCGATGGCCCAGACGCTGTTCTTCAGGCCCAGACTGGTGACCAGCACGTAGTTGGGAATCAGACCGCCGGTGAAGAACATGGTGAAGACGGAGATGCCGATCAGAGCCGTACGTCCCCGGAGGTGCTTCTTGGACAGCACGTAGGCGTAGCAGGTGGTCAGCACGATCGAGATGGTCGTGGCGACCACGGTGTAGAAGACGGTGTTGCGGTAGTTGGTCCAGAACAGCGAGTCGTTCAGCACGAGCCGGTAGGTGTCCAGGTTGAACCCGCGCGGCACGAGGTTGACCTGGCCGGCGATGATGTAGCCCTCGTCGCTGAGGGAGCGGGCCAGGACGTTGACGAACGGGAACAGGGTCGCCGCCACCACGATGGTGAGCACGATCGCGTTGCACACCTGGAACACGCGATAGCCCCGGCCCTGCTGGATACCGCGTGGCCGAGCGCGGACGGGTGGGTCGCTCGCGCGGAGGGTGTCGGTGGCGTCGATGGTCACCACAGGCTCGTCCCCACCGTGCGCCGAGCGATCAGGTTCGCCGTCAGGACCAGCGTGAGCCCGATGACCGCCTCGAACAGTCCGATGGCGGCGGCGTAGCTGAAGTTGCTGGACCCGAAGCCCATCCGGAACAGGTACGTGGAGAGCACGTCGGCGGTCGGGTAGGTCAGCGGGTTGTAGAGCAGCAGGATCTTCTCGAACCCGACCGCCATGAACGTGCCGATGTTGAGGATCAGCAATGTCACCATGGTGGGCCGGATGCCCGGGAGCGTGACGTGCCAGGTCTGCCGCCACCGGTTGGCGCCGTCGATCCGCGCCGCCTCGTACAGGTCGTCGTCGACGGTGGTGAGCGCGGCGAGGTAGAGGATGGTGCCCCAGCCGACCGTCTGCCAGACCTCGGACGACACGTAGATCGTCCGGAACCATTCGGCGCGTTGCAGGAACGGCACCGCCTCGCCGCCGGCGGCCTGCACGATCTGGTTGACGGTGCCGTCGACTGAGGTCAACTGCATGACCATCGCCGCGACGATCACGATCGACAGGAAGTGCGGCAGGTAGGACACGGACTGCACGAACCGCCGCAGCCGCCGGGCGCGCACCTCGTTGAGCAGCAGCGCGAGCACGATCGGCAACGGGAAGCAGAACAGCAGGGTCAGCGCCCCGAGCACCAGGGTGTTGGTGAAGACGTCCCAGAACGTCGGGTCGCTGAGGAACATCCGGAAGTACCGCAGCCCGACCCAGTACTCACCGAAGATGCTCCCGCCGGGCTTGAACCGGCGGAACGCGATGACGTTGCCGATCATCGGGAGATACCGGAAGACCAGGAAGAACAGCAGCGGCAGGATGGCGAGCGAGTAGAGCTGCCAGTCCCGGCGCAGCGACTGTCGCCAGGTGCGACGCCGACGGGGCGCGCGTGGACCGGGATCGGTGGCCTCCACCGCGGCGTCGGGTGGCGCCGGCGGCGGTGGCCGTAATGTCTCGGATGTCATCCTCGCCTCCTATGCGGAGTGCGGAACGGCCACGAGCGGCTCGATCCGCACCGACGTGAGCAGTTCCCGCTGGTGCCCGACCTGGCGTTCGGCCCCGGTGAGCCGCAGCCGCAGCGCGTCGGTCAGCTCCCCGCTCGACCGTCCGAACCGCAGCTCGACCGCGCCGGGTTCGACCACACGCTGGCCGGTCCGGCCGGTGAACGACGTGACGTCGGCCGGTACGCCGAACGTCACCTGTGTCCGCGCTCCAGCCTCGAGGGGCACCCGGGCGAAGCCGACCAGCCGGTTCACCGGGCGGGTGGTCTGCGCGACGGGGTCGTGCAGGTAGAGCTGCACCACCTCGGTGCCGGCCCGGTCACCGCTGTTGTGGACGGTGATCCGCACCCGGACCTCGCCGTCCACCGGCCAGGGGGTCGCCTCGTCCCGATCCGCGTCCACCGGCGTCACGACGGTGGCGTCGGACCACTCGAACGTGGTGTAGCTCAGGCCGTGGCCGAACGGGTACGCCGGGGTCGGGTCGATCGAGGACACCTTGTTGCGTCGCCCGAGCGGCGGCGACAGGTACGTGCCCGGCAACCCGCCGGCGTGGCGGGGCACGCTGACCGGCAGTCGCCCGGACGGGTTGACCGCGCCGGTGAGCACCTCCGCGAGCGCCTGCCCGCCGAGTTGACCGGGGAAGAACGCCTGCACGACGGCCGCCGCCGTGTCGAACTCCGGCCCGAGCGCGTACGGTCGGCCGGTCATCAGCACCAGCACGACCGGGGTGCCGGTGGCGAGGACAGCCCGGACGAGGTCGGCCTGCACTCCGGGCAGCCGCAGGTCCGCGGCGTCGCAGCCCTCGCCGGAGGTGCCCCGGCCGAACATTCCCGCGCGGTCCCCGACGGCGAGCACGCACACGTCCGCGCCGGCCGCCGCGGCCACCGCGGCCGGGATGCCTGAGGCGTCCTCGCCGGTGACGGCGCAGCCCGGCTCGTGGGTGAGCAGTGGAACACGCCGGGCCAGCTCGTCGCGCAGCGTCGGGATCTCCACTCCCAGGCCGTGCTCGGGGTGGTGGACGCCGACGTGGTTGGGGAAGGTGTAGCAGCCGAGCATGGCCATCGGGTCGTCGGCGAGCGGACCCACCAGGGCGACCCGGGTCGCGACGGGCAGCGGCAGCGCGCCCGTGTTGCGCAGCAGCACGATGGACTCCCGGGCCAGGCGTACGGCGACGTCCCGGCTGACCTCGTCGTCGAGGCGCAGGCCCGCGGCGTCGTCGGGCAGGGCCCGCCAGTCCTCGTCGAGCAGCCCGAGTTCGACCTTCTGGACCAGCACCCGTCGGGCCGCCCGGTCGATAAGCGCCTCGTCGACCGCGCCGGCGTGGACCGCCTCCACCAGCGCCTCGCCGAAGGCGTCCACGGTGGGCAGTTCCACGTCGATGCCGGCGCGCAACGCGAGGTGGGCGGCGTCGACGGCACCCTCGGCGACGCCGTGCAGGGTCTCCAGGAACCGCACGGCGAAGTAGTCGGCGACCACGATGCCGGTGAAGCCCCACTCGTCGCGCAGCAGCCCGGTCAGCAGGTGCTCGTCGGCGGCGGCGGGCATGCCGTCGATCTCGGCGTAGGAGTTCATCACCGACCGGGCGCCGCCGAGACGCAGGGCCATCTCGAACGGCGGCAGGATGTGATCGGCCAGCTCGCGGCGGCCCATCGACACCGGGGCGAGGTTCCGTCCGCCCCGGGAGGCCGAGTAACCGGCGAAGTGCTTGAGGGTGGCCACCAGACCGGTGTTCTCCAGGCCCCGTACGTACGCCGCGCCGGTCGTTCCCACCAGGTACGGATCCTCGCCGATGGTCTCCTCGGTGCGGCCCCACCGGTAGTCGCGGGTGACGTCGAGGACGGGCGCGAGGCCCTGGTGTACGCCCGCGGCGCGCATCGACGCCCCGATCCGCCCGGCCATCTCCTCCACCAGTTCGGGGTCGAACGAGGCGCCCCAGGCCAGCGGGGTCGGGTAGACGGTGGCCTTCCAGGCGGCGAACCCGGTCAGACACTCCTCGTGCACCTGGGCCGGGATGCCGAACCGGCTGACGGCCACGATCTGCTCCTGGGACGCGGCCAGCGAGCGGGCGCCGAGCACCGGATCGACCGGCGCGGTGCCGAACGGGCGGGTGAGTTGACCCAGCCCGTACCGGATGATCGTGTCCCACGGCGGGTTGCCGTCGATCATGTCGGACTGATGCGGCGCGACGCCCTCGCCCGATGCCTCGGCGCCGACCCAGACCCCGAAGAGCTGGGCGATCTTCTCCTCGACGGACATCCGCGCGAGCAGCGCCTCGGCCCGCTCGGCCGGCGACAGCCGGGTGTTGCGCCACGGTGTGGCGTCCCCGGACGCCGGTTCACCGTCGGCGGGCAGCTGACTTGTCATGCCGAGACCCCTTAGCTCCGGCCACTATCGGCGCCGTCGTGGGACCGGTTCGTGGCGCGCGGTTCCACAATCCGAAACTTTCCGGAAACCAGAGCAACCTTTTCGGCAACCTAAGTCCGCCGCCAGAGCGTGTCAAGAGTTTCGATGGGTCCTGAGACGCCTCCCAGCCCGCTTACCTGCATCGACGACCATCGTCAACCGATCGTGCTAGGGTCTCCCGAAAATTTCGGATGCTGTATGAGGCTGCGATGACAGAGCCCCACCCGCTCGGCCCACCCGGCTCCACCACCACCATCGCGACGATCGCCCACGACGTCGGCGTTTCGGTCGCGACGGTCTCCAAGGTCCTCAACGGACGCGAGGACGTCTCCCCCGGCACCAGAGCCCGGGTCGAGGCGAGTCTCGACCGCCACCAGTACCAGCGCCGCAACCGGCGATCGTCGTCCGGCGCGCGTCGGATCGACCTCGTCTTCCACGAGTTCGACACCGGGTGGGCGATGGAGGTCCTGCGCGGCGTGGAGGCGGTGACGAGCCTCGTAGGCGTCGGCCTCGCCGTGTCGCAGCTCGGCGGCGCACACCGTCCGCCGCCACGGTGGCTCGACACCCTGCTCGGGCAACGTCCGCTGGGCGTGCTGTTCGTCCTCTGCCACCTCACCGACGCACAGCAGCAGCTCCTGCGGCGTCAGAGCGTGCCGTTCGTCGTGATCGACACGGACAGCGCGACCTCGGCCTCCGTGCCCACGGTCGGTTCGAACAACTTCAACGGCGGCCTGCTCGCCGCTCGACACCTGATCGAGCTGGGGCACCAGCGCATCGCGGTCATCTCCGGGCCACCCGACATGCTGTGCAGCCGGGCCCGGGCCGCCGGTTTCCAGTCCGCGCACGACGAAGCCGGGTTGACCCTCGACCGCGAGCTGATCCGCTACGGGAGTTTCTCCGCCGGCACCGGGCACGCCCACGGGTTGCAGCTGCTGCAACGACCGGACCGGCCGACGGCGATCTTCGCCGGGTCGGACATCCAGGCGATGGGGGTGCTCCGGGCCGCCCGGCGGTGCGGCCTGCGCGTTCCCGAGGACCTCTCGGTGATCGGGTACGACAACCTGCCGCTGGCCACCTGGACCGATCCGGCCCTCACGACGATCAACCAGCCGCTGCGCGACATGGCCGGCATCGCCACCCAGATGCTGCTCGACCTGTCCGCCGGCACCGAGCCGGCGACCAGCCGGATCGACCTGGTGACCGAGTTGGTCGTCCGGGAGAGCACCGCACCCCCCGCCCCGCCACGCTGACCCTGCGAGGAACCGTGCCCGACTCCGCTGTCCGCCTCGACGAGCTCGAGCGATACGCGCCCACCATCGTCGAACCGGAGGACTTCGACCGGTTCTGGGGTGACACCCTCGTCGAGGCAGCCGCCCGTCCGGTGCTCGTCGACGTCCGCCCCGAACCCACCGACCTGCGCGTCCTCGACACCTGGGACGTCACGTTCGCGGGCTTCGACGGCGACGAGGTACGGGCCTGGTTCACCCGCCCTGCGGGCGTACCCGAACCGCTGCCCACCGTGGTGGAGTACGCCGGCTACGGGCGTGGCCGTGGCCTCCCCCACGAGCGGCTGGTCTGGCCGGTGGCCGGATACGCGCACCTGTTGATGGACAACCGGGGCCAGTCCGGGCTGTACGCCGCCGGGGACACCGCCGACCCGCACGGCGCGCCCGGCGGACCCTGGCCGGCGACCTGGGGCATCCTCGACCCGCACGACTACCACTACCGACGGCTGATCACGGACGCCGTCCGGGCCGTCGCGGCGGTACGCGCCCTGCCCGGAGTCGACGCGGGACGGGTCGCCCTGCTCGGCAACAGCCAGGGCGGGGGCGTGGCCCTGGCCGTCGCCGGCCTGGTCGACGATCTCGCGGCGGTGCTGATCACCGCGCCGTTCCTCTGCGACGTCCAGCACGCCATCGCGCTCAGCGACGCCTCGCCGTACGGCGAGATCGCCCGGTACCTGGCGGTGAACCGGGAGGCCGAGGCCGCGGTCCGACGCACGCTGTCCTACGTCGACGGGGTGACCTTCGCCCGGCGGGCCACCGCGCCGGCACACTTCGGCATCGGCCTGCGCGACACCGTCTGCCCGCCGAGCACCGGCTTCGCCGCCTACAACCAGTACGGCGCCGCGACCGGCCGGCCCGAAGCCCCGCGGCGGGAGATGCACGTGTACCCGTTCAACGGTCACGAGAGCGGAGAGGCGCTGCACGTCCGGCGGCAACTGCGCTGGCTCGCCGCGACGCTCGCGAGCTGAGCCCACCCATGGTCGGCGATCGATGCATTGCCGGTGTTAGCGATAACAAGCTATGGTGCGTCCGGGCGGGGTGAAGGGCACATCCCGACGTCCGGGTTCCTGGTCGTCGCACCATCACCCGAGGAAGCCCCATGAGCACTGTGACCCTTGGTAAACCCGTCCCCCCGACACCCGCCAGGCCCGCGACCACCCGGAGGCCCCGACGGGCCCGGCTGTGGTGGGCGGCGCTGGCCGCCGTCGCGGCCATGACAGCCGCCGTGCCGGTGGCGACCGCGCCCGCGAGCGCCGAGTCCAACGGCGGGGTACGCGTCATGCCCCTCGGCGACTCGATCACCGACGGCTTCAACGTCGCGGGTGGCTACCGGATCGAACTCTGGCAGCGGTTCGCGTCCGGCGGCTACCGGATCGACTTCGTCGGCTCCATGTTCAACGGCCCGTCCAGCCTCGGCGACCACGACCACGAGGGCCACTCCGGTTGGACCATCGCGCAGATCGACGCCAACATCGTGAACTGGCTGCGCGCCACCAACCCGCGCACCGTGCTGCTGCACATCGGCACGAACGACATGTACGGCGACACCTCCGGTGCGCCGGGCCGACTGGCCACCCTGGTCGACCGCATCACCAACACCGCCCCGAACGCGGACGTGTTCGTGGCGACGATCATCCCGAAGTCCGGCGCGGACAACGTGGTCCGGGGCTACAACGCGGCGATCCCGGGGATCGTGCAGACCAGAGCCGCGGCCGGCAAGCGCGTCCACCTGGTCGACATGTACCGCGCGCTGACGCTCAGCGACCTGGCCGACGGAGTCCATCCCAACGCCACGGGTTACCGCAAGATGGCCGTCGCCTGGTACGACGCCCTACGCGCGGTCCCCGGCAGCATCGGCGGGGACACACCGCCCACCACCACTCCCCCACCGACCACCCCGCCCCCGACGACTCCCCCGCCCACCACCCCGCCGCCCACCACGCCGCCGCCGTCCGGGGACTGCCGGGTCACGTACACGGTCAACGCCTGGAACAACGGTCTCACCGCGTCCGTCTCGGTGACCAACACGAGTAGCGGCGCGATAAACGGGTGGGCGCTGGCGTTCACGCTGCCGAGCGGCCAGACCATCACCGGCGGCTGGAACGCCAGCTACTCCCCGACCAGCGGCGCGGTAACCGCCAGCAACGTCTCCTACAACGGCACCATCGCCCCGAACACGTCGGTGGACATCGGCTTCCAGGCCACCCACACCGGCAACGCCGGCAAGCCGACCGCCTTCACGCTCAACGGCACCGCCTGCGCGGTCGCCTGACACACGCGCCCCGGACACCGAAAGCGGGGGCGGCGAGAGTTCTTCTCGCCGCCCCCGCAGTTACGGATGGCTTCGAACGCGACTCGAGTCGGACGGGCTGACCTTCGGGCCAGTCATGTGGGTCAACCCAGCGACGTCCGGATCTGCTGATGAGCCGATGCCGCGACGAGACGCGTGGGCGTAAGGTGCAGGCGGGTGACGTGGCCCAGATGCCGGCGCACCAGCGGCAGCAGGTCGGCCGGGGCGGTGGTCGGGTACCGGATGGCGAGTTCGTCAACACCCTGCTCGATGCGGGCGAGAGTTTCGGCGCTGCCGTCGCTGGCCGACGCCCGTTGAAGCAGGTCGTCCGCTTCGGCTTCGTGGTCGACGGGAGCGGCGACCAGGCGGGCGAGTCTGCCGCCTGCGTTGAGCGTCTGGTCGAGGTGGCGGGCGGTCTCAAAGGTGGCCGCTTTGCTGCCGTTCTCCAGTTCGTGGAGATGGCTCTTGCCGCGGTGGGTGAGCTGAGCGAGCGCCCGCAGGGACAGGCCGGCCTGCTCACGAAGTTGCCGAAGGGTAGCGCCGAAGCGTGGGTCGACGTGGGCCGTCATGGCGGTGCTCCCGGTAGCGGACGGGAATGGCGGCACCACCGGCCTCTACCGCGAGCACCGCCATGTCGAAGGTACCGCCCATCTGCCTGGCCCGGCACGCTTCGATGCGCGGAGCAAGGGTCCTCGGCTCATCGTCTGCGAAAGGAGATGGCCCACCAGACGCCAGCCACGACCGTTGGGGGCGGATGTGGTCGTCGGCGTGATGCCTCAGAGTCATCTTGATGCCTCTGAGGCATCACGCTCAACAGCACATCGACACGGCGGGCAGCCGATGCGGATGACCGACGCCAGCCCAGCGTGTGGTCCGCTCAGCGGGTCGCCGCGCGGTAGAGGCGGCTCACCGTCTCGGCGACGCAGACGGGCTTGTCGCCGCCGTCACTGTGCACCGTCACCGCCGTGACCATCTGCACCCCGCCGCTGACGGGCGACACCTCGGCGATGACCGCGCTGGCCCGGACGGCGGCGCCGACCCGCAGCGGCGCGGGGAAGCGCACCCGGTTGAGCCCGTAGTTGACCCCCATCGCGATCCCCTCGACGCGGTAGAGCTGGCCGGCCAGCGCCGGCACCAGCGACAGGGTGAGGAAGCCGTGCGCGATCGGGGCACCGAAGGGACCTGCCGCCGCGCGTTCCGGGTCGACGTGGATCCACTGGTGGTCGTCGGTCGCGTCGGCGAACAGGTTCACGCGATCCTGGTCGATCCGCTGCCAGGGACCGGGGCCGAGGGTCTCGCCGACCGCGGCGGCCAGTTCGTCGACGGAGGTGAAGACTCGCATGCGGGTGTCCTTAGCGCTGGAGGGTGCCTGACCCACAAACTAGCGGTGATAGTTTACGCCGTCCAGAGCGGACGGCGGCGCTCAGCGGTCGGAGGCCAGACCGGCGTGCGGTTCGGTGGCGAACGCGCGGACCAGCTCGGTACGGGAGCGGATGCCCAGCCGGTGGAAGACGTTGCGCAGGTGATGGTCGACCGTGCGGGTGGACAGGAACATCCGGGCGGCGATCTCCCGGTTGGTGGCGCCCTCGGCGACCAGTCGGGCGATCCGCAGTTGCTGACCGGTCAACAGCCGCGCCGCGGGGAGATCAGGCGGCCCGACCGACTCCCCGGCCGCGCGCAGCTCGGCCGTGGCCAGCTCGGCCCAACGACCGACCCCGAGCAGGGTGAAGGCCTCCCGGGCACGATGCAGATGCTCCCGGGCGTCCCGCGGTCGCCGGCTGCGCCGCAGCTCCTGACCGAAGAGCAGCTCGGTGCGGGCCCGCTCGAACGCCCCGGCCTCCGTCGGGTGCAGCCGCAGCGCCGTCCGGAACTCCCGCTCCGCCTCGACGCCGCCCCGGGGCGCCAGCAGCGCGTGACACCGGGCCGACAGAGCCCGGCGCAGCGGGCTCGCGGTGCTGCTCGCCCACCTGTCGAAGGCCGCGAGCGCGGCGGTCGCCGCCGGGCGGTGCGGCAGGTGGGCGGCGGCCTCCACCAGGTACGGGGTGGCCATCACCTGGACGAGCACCTGGCCTCGGCCGGTGCCGAGGCGGGCCAGCGACGCGAGTCGGTTCGCCGCCTCGGCGTGCCGGCCGTCGACGAGGTCCAGGACGGCCAGCGCCCAGCCGGCGAGCGCGTGCGGTCGGCTGCCCGGCGTCGGCGTCGTACCGATCTCCCGGATTCGCCGAAGGCAGTTCTCGCGGTCGGCGCGCACGGCCGCGAGCACGGCGAGCATGCCCAGGTGGACGTTCGCGCAGTTGAACTGCCCGGTGGCGCGCGCGACCCGCAGCCCGTCGCGGGACGTCTCCGCCGCCGCCTCGTGCCGTCCCAGCCAGTACTCGGCGACCGCCCGCAGCTCCAACGCCCGGGAGAGCATCGACAGCTCGCCGCGCTCCCGCGCCAACCCGACGGCGCGCTCGGCCAACCGGTGCGCGGCGCCGTCCACGGCGACCACCAGCCCGGCCGCCGCCGCACAGGTGAGCGCGGTGGTGGTCAGTTCCGGCCCGGTCAGCCGGCCACCCAGGACGACGGCCCGGCGCAGCGCGGGCCCGGCCCGTTCGTGGTCGCCGCGCAGCGTGGCCGCCACCCCGGTGACCAGGCAGCCGGTCAGCTCCACCACCGGCGGATCGTTGCGCTGCCGAAGCTCCGCGGCGCGCCGGCCGACCTCCGCGTACCGGTACTGGTCGCCGGCGAAGCACACCGCCTCACCGGCGCGCGCCAGACCCTCCAGGGCGCGGGCGCGGTCGACTCCGGCCACCGTTCGCGCGGCGGTCACCAGGGTGGCTGCCGCGCCGGTGGCGTCGTCGCAGCGCAGGTCGACCTCGCCGCGCAGCAGCCCGGCGTGGCCGTCGACGACCGGGTCCGCGCAGGTCGCCCGGAGCCGGTCGAGCAGCAGGCGGGCCTGGCCGGGTTGCCCGGCGGCCCACGCGTAACGGGCCGCGGCGAGCAGGCGGGCGGCCGCGTCGAGGGGACGGTCGCTGAGCGCGGCGGCCCGGCACAGCGCCGCCGATGCCACGGCCCAGCCGGTGCGCCCGCCGGCCGCCGCCCGTTCCAACTCCTCTGCGAGGGCCGGATCGGCACCCGCGGTGGCGTCGGCGAGGTGCATCGCCCGGCGTAACCGCTGACCGTGCGGATCGAGCACGCCCGCGAGCAACCGGTGCGCGGCTCGCCGCTGCGCGAGCGGCGCGCCGGCCGCGACCATCGCGCGGGCCAGTGGCTGCGTGAACGTGACGGCTCCCGGCTCGACGCGGACCAGCCCGGCCGCCTCGGCCGGGGCGAGCGCCTCGATGGCCATCCCGGCGGCGCCGGCCGCACGGACCAGGGTCGCCGCGTCGTCCGACTCGTCGAGCGCGGCGAGCAGCAGCATCCGGCGGGTGTCCGCCGGC
Organism: Micromonospora sp. NPDC005172; assembly: GCF_040608555.1. Lineage (NCBI taxonomy): Bacteria > Bacillati > Actinomycetota > Actinomycetes > Micromonosporales > Micromonosporaceae > Micromonospora > Micromonospora sp. NPDC005172. Next base: position 2,997 of record NZ_JBEXIL010000021.1, on the reverse strand, counting down.
AGCCGGTCGAGGCGGGTCCGGTAGGCGCGTCCCAGCGCGCCGTCCGCCGGGGGCGCGGCCGGCAGCGGCTCCTCGCCACGCCACTGCCCAGGGGTGAGGACGCCGGCGAGGTCCACGAGGGCCTGCGGGTTGCCGCCGCCGACGGCGGCGAGCATGGCGCCGACCGGCACGGCCGGCCGCTCGGGCAGTCGATCGGTGAGGACGGCGACGCTGTCCCGCTCGTCCAGCGGCGACAGCCGGTACGTCACGAGACCGTCGACGGTGGCGGTGGCGTCCGCGGTGAGCAGGACGGCGACCGGCAGGCACCGCAGTCGGCGGGCCACGACCGCGAGCACCTGCATGGTCTGCGGGTCACCCCGGTCGACGTCGTCCATCGTGACGAGCAGCGGGCGCTCCCGGGCGGCCGCGGCGAGCAGCCCGAGGACGGCCACCGACAGGGCCAGCCGGCGCTCGGGCGGGCAGCCCTCCCCGTCCAACGCCCGGAACAGCAGGTGCCGTCGGGGCTCGGGGAGGGCGGCCGCGCGGTCGCGCACCGGATCGAGCAGGCGTTGCAGGCCGGCGTACGGCAGCATCGCCTCCTCGGGCAGTCCGGCCCCGGCCAGGATCGTGCAGTCCTTCGCGGCGTACCGGTGGGCGTAGGAGACCAGGGCGGTCCGGCCCGAGCCCGGCTCACCGTGCAGCAGCAGGGCTCCGCCGCCGTCGGTCACGCCGTCCAGCAGACTCCGGACGGCCCCGCACTGGTCATCCCGGCCGCGCAGCACAGTTAATTGCACTTGTGATGCAGTAACCATGCGTCACAGTGTCACTCATCGATAAGCGGATGGAAAGAGGACAGGCCGGGATCAGTCGGCCGCCACCTCGGCCAACAGCGCGCCCACCGTACGGCTCATCACCCCGCGGGCCGCGTCCACGCCCAGACCGAGGCCGTAGCGCAGCATCGACCAGGCCGGCCACATGCTCGCCGCCACCACCGCGTTGACCAACTGCCCGCGCCCGGACCCGGCACGCGCCAGCTCGGTGGCGAAAAGCTGCTCGACCTCGTCACGGACCCGGTCGATGTGCTTGAGGCGGTTGCGGTGCAGCTGGTCGGAGACCGGCTCGCGCATCTGCGCCGCCCGCGCCGACGGCGCGATGAGCTGGAGCAGCCGGGCCCGCTGCCGGCAGTACGCGTCGACGCGCTTGGCCAGCGGCAACGTGGTCGAGATCGGCCGGTATGCGGCGTCCTGCTGCCGCAGCACCTCCGCACCACTGGCCTCGAAGAGCGTCTCCATGTCCTTGAAGTTGGTCCAGAGCGTCCGCAGGGAGATGCCGGCCCGTTCGGCGATGCGTTCCCCGGTCGGCCGCAGGTCACCCTCGGCGATGAGCGCCAGGTGCGCCTCGACGATGGCCACCCTCGTGCGCTCGGCGCGGGCGGTCCGCCCGTCGACCCGCCCCGGCGCCTCGACCCTGTTCATCCGCCCCCGCCCCTTCATCGTCACGGTGCCACCCAACTCTGCGAGGAGTCTAGACAGACGGTGACAGGGTGGTACCGAGTACGCGTGGGCGGCATCATCCGGGCCGGCCGGATTGCATTCACGGTGCAAATAGTAAGAGTATTCATCGGCGTCGGTCAACGCCACAGGACGGCGCGCACGGACGCGCGCGGTCGTACGACCCGGGCGTGGTCACCCCCGGGTCGTACGACAACGTGGCGCGCGTCAGGAGGCGGTCGGCACCCCGTTCGCCGGCGGCGCTACCGGCGCGGCGGTGTACTCCTTGACCGGCCCGTCCCTCTCGTCGGTCTCGTACGTCGGCCCGAAGTAGCTCTGGACTCCCCCGCTGACCCGGCTCAACCGCTGCCCGCCGTAGCCGGAGTGGTCGTCGGCGGAGAAACGCAGCGGCGCGAGGCCGGGACCTTGGAAGCCACCCTTCTGGACCGCGTCGATCACCTTCTCGCGGGTGACGTCCTTACCGGCGGCGAGCAGCACCTGCACGAAGAGGTAGCCGACCGACATGCCGTAGACGGTGTTCCCGTCGAACGGCGCGTCACCGTTGTGGGTTTTGTTGATCTTCGTGAAGAGCTGGATCCACGGGTTCGCGGTGTCGTTCTGCATCGGCAGGTAGTTGGTACCGACCATGCCCTCCAACAGCGGCGCGGCGGCGCCGAGCTGCTTGGCCAGGGTCGGCTGGTCGGCGCCGACGTTGGACACGAGCCACTGGGGCTTGAAGCCCAGCCGTGCGGCGGTGCCGATGGAGAGCGCGGTGAAGCCGGGCACCGTCGCCAGCACGACGACCTGGCAGCCGGCCGCCTTGAACGCGCCGATCTGCGGCGCGACGTTGGTGTTGCTGGTGACGTACGTCTGCTTGACCGTCACCGCGCCGGCCCCGAGCACCTTCTCCACGCCAGCCAGGCTGTCGCGGCCGAAGTCGTCGTCCTGACCGAGGAAGCAGACCTTCTGGCCGGCCAGGTTCGCCTTAGCGTAGTTGGCGAGGATCTTGCCCTCGACGGTGTAGTCCGGGTTGAAGCCGAACGTGCCGGGATACGTCTCGGGCTGGTCCCAGCTCCGACTGCCGGAGGCGACGAAGAGGTCCGGCACCCGGTTGCTCTTGAGGAAGTCGAGCACTCCGCTGTGCGTCGGCGTACCGAGGCCGTTGAGGACGGCGAACACCTTGTCCTGCAACACGAGCTGGCGGACGACCTGCTGGGTGTTGGCCGGGTTGTAGCCGTCGTCCATGATCTTGTAGGTGATCTTCCGACCGTGCACGCCGCCGTTGGCGTTGACGTAGTCGAAGTACGCCTTCGTCGCCGGCGCGATCTTCGAGTAGCCGGCCGACGCCGGCCCGGTGAGGGGCATGTGGGTGCCGACGACGATTTCGGTGTCGGTGACTCCCGGCACGGACCTTCCGCCGGAGGTGGGGCCGTCGGGGGGGCCCCCCCCCGCGCCCCCGGGGCGGCCGGGGGGCGGGGGGGGGGTCTGGCTCACGCCCGGCGGCCGGGTGTGGAGTGGTGAAAACCAC